>CAYOFA010000321.1:0-1548 GCA_964402885.1 uncultured Spirochaetaceae bacterium | reverse complement strand
GTCCTCGCCCGCAGCGAACACCGTACGCGCGGAAAGCCGAAATTTCTTCTTGACATCGCCTAAAACCTCTAATAAACTCGAAAGGTTTACTAACACAATAAACCCGCTGTCGTATCAGTGCATATCTAAAACACTCGAGGAGCCCACGGATGGCGGAGCATTCAGTAGCAAAGATAGTTATCATCAGCGACAGCGACGGAATCACCGAGCGCATCGATCGAACGCTCGAACAGAGCGGGTACGAGACGATCGTATGCCGCACAGCCGAGGAGGCCCGGCGCAAGCTCGGCGAAGAAACGGAGGCTCAACCGAACCTCGAAGAGCACTACCGGTCGTTCCTGGAAAGTTTCCGCGGTGTTGCATTTCGAATCGGCGCGGACGGCACACCGGTGTTCATCCAGGGGGCGATAGAGGCACTCACCGGGTACACCGAGGCCGACTTCACCTCCGCCCGCATCACTCTGGAGGAGATTATTCCCGCGGAGGAGCGTCCCATCATCGCCGCCCACCGTACGCGCCTTATCGAGGCTCCGGGCACCGAGATCGAGTACGAGCACCCCATCCGGAGCAAGCACGGCGACCTCCGGTGGATCCGACAGCTCGTACAAAGCGTGGCGGGCGACGACGGGAGTCTGAAATGGCTGCAGGGAACGGCATACGACGTTACCTCCCGAAAACTGGCGGAACTCCGCCTCGAGGACAGCGAACGTCGGTTCCGCTGCCTGGCGGATCACTCCGGCGACGCTCTCGTGGTGCTGGCCGGAGATCTCTCACCGAAGTATCTCAGCCCGGCAACCACACGAGTTTTCGGATACTCGATGGAGGACGCGTCGTCCCTGACCGTGCGCGATGTGATCAATCCCGAGGATCTCGCGTATGTGATGGAACAAATCGAGCGACGGAGGATCGAACGGCCCGAGCATACCACACTTCAGCTTCGCATCTACACGAAGGCAGGAAAGCTCCGCTGGATAGAGAACAACACGACCAATTTCTATGACGGGGCAGGCACGCTTTCCAAGGCGGTCATCAATATCCGCGACATCACCGAGCGAAAGCGCATCGAGGAGCAGCTGCAGATGGCTCTCATCGAAGAGGATCGCCTCATGGGAGAGATCAACCACCGTGTCAAAAACAACCTCGCGATGATTGCTTCACTCATCAGCCTCAAGGATGATGCTATCGGCGAGGCTGCAGACCTCTCCGACATAAAGGACCAGGTACGCGCCATCGGGCTCATCCACGAGAAACTCTACCGATCCGACAGCGTCACACACATAGACGTCGGAGATTACCTCTACGACCTGCTCCAGACAACCTTCTACTCGGGCGGATACACGAGTACCGCGCTCGATTACGCGGTCCCGTCGGTGAGCCTGCCCAGCAAAGCGGCGACTTCCCTCGGCCTGATTGTAAACGAGCTTGCCACCAATGCCATGAAGCACGGCTTTCGCGCCGGCGGGGATGCTCGCTTCACTATCACCCTCAGCGAAATCGCCGACGACGAGCAGTACGTGCTCGAGGTCGCAAACACCGGAGTCGCCTTCC
>CAYOFA010000320.1:0-1554 GCA_964402885.1 uncultured Spirochaetaceae bacterium | reverse complement strand
ACTACACGGTATAATATTGGAGATGCGCGAGCGATTTGTTTACCTGTGCGTCTTTGCCCACAACGGTGCGCTTCCAACCGAGGTAGCCCGGGTCGTAGAGCCCGAGAACGGCATAGCGCTCAAGGCGAGCGGTTCCGACCTGGCCGCAGTGCTTGCCGAGTGCTCGGCAGACGATTCCGTTTTGCTCGCGGAGGCGCGACCATTTCTTGCCTCCGGGGATCTGCACGATCTCGCCCCGGCCCTTTCAGAAGTTCCCGTCATCCTTCTCTATGAAGAGATCGAGAGAGAGCTGGTCCGTGACGCCATGGCCGCCGGTGCGAACGGGCTGCTTCATCGCTCGGGCATCGCTGCGCGTCTCGGCGAGGCGATCCGGCGTGTTCGCGACGGTGAGATTTACCTCGACACCCCTGCGCTCAGGCTTGTCCTCGACGCCGGTGTGGGCGGGCGCCTCTCCGAGCTCGAAGAGCTGAGAAACCGCTACAACGCCCTCTCGCCGCGGGAGCGCGAGATCTTCGTGCGGCTTGCCCGCGGTCTGCCGACACGGGCCGTTGCCCGCGAGCTCGGCGTGAGTCCGAAGACCGTCGAAACCCATCAGGCACACCTCCACCACAAGCTCGATGCCACAAGCGCAGTCGAGCTCTTTCACATCGCCATGCGCCTCGGCCTCGAAAAGGTCGACGGAAGGTGATTGGGGCCCCTCAGGAAAGCCCCTATCAATTTCATGCAGCTCCTGATGCACTCATTTCACAGTTGCCTCTACGATAAGAGGTAATTATGAAAATCATCATAGCCGGTGAGAGTGATGCTGTATGTCTGACATCGTCCTGTTCGTAACCGAGAGTCCCGACCACGCGGGCCTGTGTCGGCGGATCGAGGATGTCTTCGGCGCAGGCGTTGCGGTTGAACCTCATCTTGCAGACAGCGCCCAGCGACGCATCCGCGAGGTGCCGGATGCGGTGGTGGTGTTCGACCTTTCCGAGGCCCGCGGGCAGGAGCCGGAGCGCATTCGACGCATCACCTCGGCGGCTCCCGACGCCACGGTGGTCGCCCTCGCTCCGGAGTCCCACAGCAGTATCGCGGTGGAATGCATCAGGGCCGGGGCGGTAGACTGCGTGGCCCCGGAGAATCTCTCGCGGATCCCGCGGACGCTCCGCACGGTACACGAGGAGTCGGAGCTTCGTTCGGAGTCCGCCCGCCTCAAAGATCACCTGCTCGAAAACTCCCTGAAGAATCCTGAGGCCTTTGCGGAAATCCGAACGCAGAATGAGCACATGGCGGGGCTCTTCATGATGCTCGAGGCGATTGCGCCGAGCCCGCACACCGTACTCATCACCGGGGAGACCGGGACGGGGAAGGGGCTTCTCGCCGATGCGGTGCACCGCGCGAGCGGCAGATCGGGCCGGATGGTCACGGTAAACGTGGCCGGTCTCGACGACACCATGTTCTCAGACACCCTCTTCGGCCACGCACGCGGCGCCTACACCGGTGCCGTTGAAGCACGTGACGGGCTCATCGAGCGGGGAGCGGGCGGCACGGTCTTTCTCGATGAGATCG
>CAYOFA010000319.1:0-1591 GCA_964402885.1 uncultured Spirochaetaceae bacterium | reverse complement strand
CGAATCCCGACGAGTGGCTTGCCTGCCTGCCGAACGAGGTCTTCATTCGCATCGCCGGAAGCGGTCCGTCCGATGGGCTCGACGGGCAGGCGTTTTGAAGCACTCCGTCCGCCTCATCCGGTCAGTCGGCGAACCAGATCCTCGACGACCATTCCGGCCCCCACACCCATAGCAGCAGCCCGGGCGTTCGTATGGGTTATGACGCCGTTGTGGTATCCATCGGATGCATCGCCTATACAGGCCGAGTCATGCGAGTAGGTGGCGGCCGCGACCCCTACTACTTCGAGCATCTCGAGTGCCGCGATGCCCGCCCCGTTCTTTCCGCCCCCCGCATCGTTGTAGAACACGACCGCCGGGTAGGCATCACTGCCCACCTCGAGCACGAATTTCCCGGCGGATGTGCCGCCGTGTGAGCCCGACACCACCACCTGGCCCCTCGCGGAGGCATCGATATTGGCGATGGAGTCGAGCAGAACCAGCTCTCGCTTCATGTCATCAGATAATGTCACAGTACCATGATTGCGGCTACGGGAGACCTCGGTGTTACTGACAAGGGCTTGGACCCTGCGGCATCTCGCGCTATAGTCCGCAGGGGAGGAGAACGCCTTGTCCCGCGTCCGGTCGATCAGTACGACCAGTGAGCCGGCATCCTCTGAAAGCGGTCCACGGCACTTCGTCGGAGTCGACTCCGACGGGTGCGTCTTCGACACGATGGAGCGAAAGCAAGAGCAGGTGTTCATCCCACAGGCGATCGCGTCACTCGGATTTGCCGACATCGCAGATCGTTACCGCGAGACCGCCGAGCGGGTTAATCTGTACTCACGCACCCGAGGCGCCAATCGCTTCGAGGCGCTCGCCACGTGCCTGAATATCATGCGGGAAGATCCGGAACTGCAGGCTCGCGTGCCCGACCCCGCCCCGCTCTGGGAGTTCGTCCGAAGCGGCCGGGCGCTCTCGCATGAGGCGTTCCAGGGCTACGTCGCGGCGAACCCGTCGGAGTTTCTCTCACTCGTCCTTCACTGGAGCGCCGAGAGCAACCGGCGCATCGCCGCGGAGATCGCTGCCGGCCAACCGTTCGCCGGCGTGCCCGAATGCATCAAAGTGCTCGAGCAGTTCGCCCGCGTGATGGTCGTTTCGGCGACGCCTCGTGAGGCGCTCCGCGCCGAATGGAGTAACGCCGGGCTCCTCGAGCACGTCGACGAGGTGGCGGGGCAGGAGCGCGGGCCGAAGAAAGCGCAGCTCGCAGAAGCCCGGGCGGCCGGCTTCGCCGGCGATTCCTGCCTCGTGATCGGCGATGCCCCGGGAGACCACGCCGCCGCGGAGGCAAACGACATGCTCTTCTTCCCTGTCATACCGGGGCGGGAGGAGACTTGCTGGGACGAGCTTCTGGAAACCGGCATCGAGCGTTTCCGCATGGGCGGCTTTGCGGGTACATATCAGAAGAAGCTCCTCACCAATTTCTACACTGCGCTCGATGTCAGGGTCGGGCATGGAGGAAGCGCGACATGAATGCCGACATCCTCGACCTCCCCATCCAAACCATCGTGGAGCGCATCCGTTCGGGCGCTATCGAGCCTGACGCCGCAGTGCG
>CAYOFA010000318.1:0-1608 GCA_964402885.1 uncultured Spirochaetaceae bacterium | reverse complement strand
GCGGCCGGCCTATTCCAGTATCACCTCGCCGAAGGTCAGAAACGCGATCAGGATGAAGAGCACGCTCAGGGTCACCTGCATGGTGCGCTCGGGAACTTTCGCCGCCACCTTCGGCCCGACCTGGCCGCCGACGAGGACGCCGGGGACGGTGAAAATGACGAGTGAGAGCACACGATTGAGGGTCTCGGGCCCGGCGCTCGCAAACCGCACCACGTGTCCGCCGGATGCGGCGAGGACGGTCACGGCGATTACGAACACGCTCGTTGCGACGGCCACGCGGCTCGGCACTTTGCAGCGTTTCAGCAGGAAGTAGTCGTTGAGCTCGCCGAGACCCGTAGAGATCAGCCCGACGAAGAGCCCGCCGATGCCGCCTGAGACCAGGCCCTCGAACTTGCGTTTTACGACGTAGCAGATCTGTTCGCCGTCGCGAGCCGTGATGCATGCGTCGGGATTGGTGTCGGCAAGCGTCCTCATGGCCTCGGCGTTGACCAGCTTCATCTCCGCCTCGTCGGGCGCGTGGAGGAAACTGATTGCGACGGCGAGAAGCCCCACGGCGAGCACGAGCTTGAGGATGTTCGGATCGATCACCCCGCCGAGGTACGTCCCGACGATAGCCATGGGTATCGTCGCCATCAACATGATCCCGCCAAGCTTGAAGTCGATCACCTTGTCCCGGAAATAAGCGGTGAGTCCGCTCGCGAAGCCGAAGGTCTCGGTAATGAGAGCGGTGCCGATGGCTACCTCCGGCTCGAGCCTGAGGGCCAGGATGAAGAGCGGCGAGAAGAACGTCGCCCCGCCGATACCGGATGCCATGGCCAGCGTCGCAATGGCGAATGCGACGGGGAGCAGAAACCAGAACTCGAATGTCATCCCAACTCCTTGTCCAGATTGTACGCCGCGCTTATGAGCGCGAGGTGAGTGAAGGCCTGGGGGAAGTTCCCCAGCGCCTCTCCGCTTGGCCCGGTTTCCTCGGCATAGAGGCCCACGTGATTGGCGTAGCCGAGCATCTTCTCGAACATGAGCCGGGCCTCCTCGAGGCGACTCCGGTCGGTCCGCCCGGCGCGCGTGAGCGCCTCCACGAGCCAGAAGCTGCAGATGTTGAACGTGCCTTCCTCGCCGGAAAGCCCATCCTCGGTCTGGGTGACGTCGTAGCGGTAGACCAGACTGTTCGACACGAGCCCGCCCTCCTGGGGCGGCTTGAGGGTTTCGTCGAGCGTTGAGAGCATCCGTCGGTCGGTCGGCGAGACGAAAAATACCAGCGGCATGGTGAGGTTGGACGCATCGAGGGTGGTGCTTCCGTAGGACTGCACGAAGGCCTTTCTCTCGTCGCTCCACCCCTCCCGCATGATCTCCTCGTAGATCTCGTCCCGCACCGCGATCCAGCGCTCGCGATCTGCGGGGAAGGAGCGTTTGTCGGCCAGGCGCAGGCCCCGATCAATGGCGACCCAGCACATGAGCTTCGAGTAGGTGAAGTGCTGCTGGCCGCCGCGGACTTCCCACACGCCTTCGTCGGTGCGCTTCCAGTTGTCGGCGACCCAGTTGATGAGCTTTCGCAGTTGCACCCAGAAGTCGTAGGAGATGGGCGAGCCGTACTTGTTGTAGAGGTAG
>CAYOFA010000317.1:0-1683 GCA_964402885.1 uncultured Spirochaetaceae bacterium | reverse complement strand
CATCACTCATGTCACTCTTGAGCACCGTGACCTCTTCCCACGTGCGCTGCTGCGCGGCGGTAAGCTCCTCCACCCGGGCCTCGGTACGCTGTTGCGCAGCGGTGAGCTCCTCCATCCGGGCCTCGGTGCGCTGCTGTGCGGAGGCCAGCTCTTCCATCCGGGCCTCGGTGCGCTGCTGTGCGGAGGCCAGCTCTTCCATTCGAGCCTCGGTTCGTTGCTGTGCGGCAGTGAGATCATCCACCCGTGCGCCCAGTGCGTCCAGGCGCTCATCGGTGCGCCGCTCTGCTGCGGCAAGCTCCTCCATCCGGGCTTCAGTGCGCTTCTGTGCGGCGGTAAGGTCGTCGACTCGGGCGCCCAGGGCTTCGAGACGTTCGTCGGTGCGCTCCTGTATCTGCGTGATGCGCTCGAGTGTTGCATCGATGCGGTCGAAGCGCCTATCTACCTCGTGCGCGCGCTCGGCGGCTTCCTGTCGCTCGAGCGACCGATCAGCTTGCTGAATGGCCGACTCGATCGGCTCGAAGACCGAGGCGAACACCTGGGTGAGGCGCGACGCTGTCTCTTCGTCGAAGATCTCCCGTAATTGCTCGAAGATCTTCCGCTCGTTGAACATGCCAATATCCATATCTATGATACCACACGCGCCAAAATCGCGTCATGCTTCACACGAGATCGAAATTCCCGCCTCTTTTCACCAAGCCGGCCTCAGGCTACGATGATCAGACGTATGGCAGCTCCGCTCGTCTCTGTGATCATTCCCGTCTACAATCGTCCTCGACTCGTGCAGGAGGCTGCCGAGTCCGTCCTCGCGCAGACCTTCCGGGATTTCGAGCTCATCCTCGTAGACGACGGCTCGACCGACGAAACGCCCGTGGTGCTCGCCGAGCTCGCGGCACGGGAACCCCGGAGTGCAGCCGACGCCCCTGTCCCGGCCGCCGGCGAACCGGCCGGCCGCATCGCCGTCCACCGCATCGCACACGACGGCCACCCCGGGGCGGTCCGAAACCGTGGCGCCGAGCTCGCGCGGGGGCGCTACCTGGCCTTTCTCGATGCCGACGACTTGTGGCGCCCGCAGAAGCTCGAGCGGCAACTGGCCCTCCACGAAGACTCTGTCCCGGGCGTCTCGGATCCCGGGAGCTGCACGCCGGGCCTCTCCCACACCCGCGAGCAGTGGATTCGAAACGGCCGGGAGATCTCACAGAAGGGCATGGGCCACGCGAGAGCGGGCTGGATATTCGAGGACGCCCTCAAGAAGTGCACGATCGGACCCTCGACGGTGATGATGGAGCGCACGCTCTTCGAAGAGCACGGCGGGTTCCGGGAGGACCTCGAAATCGCCGAGGACTACGAGCTCTGGCTGCGGATCACCGCGCGGCACGCGGTTGCCTACCTCGATGAGCCGCTCACCGTGAAGCGCGCAGGCCACGGTGACCAGCTCTCCGAGAAGTACGGTCAGATCGAGCGCTTCCGCATTGACGCGCTTCGGGATCTGGTGCAATCAGGGTATTTCGAGGGTTGCGACGCCGAACGCGGCCCGGCCGGCGGCGTGGGCCGCGGAGACGCGGCCGCCGGGGACCATGTAACCGACGACTGGGCCGACGGCCCCGGCCTGGGAGACGCGGCCGAGGGCGCTGCCCACCCCGGCGCAGGCGCCACCAACGCGCTGCCCCCTACCGCTCCACTCGC
>CAYOFA010000316.1:0-1690 GCA_964402885.1 uncultured Spirochaetaceae bacterium | reverse complement strand
GTGACACCACGGGCGCATAGTCGACCGGATCGGGTGGGGAGGTCAAGCTTGCCTGCAGATTTCTCTTTTCGCCGGGCGCGGCAATTCGTACTATTCCTGCATGAAACAGGAACAGCTGACCAACAGGTCTTTTCGCATATATACGGTCCTGGCGTGCATCTTTGCCGGCGCAGTCGTGGCGGCAAACCTGATGGGAACCAAGGTTATCGACTTCTTCTCGATAGGTGGCTACCAGTTCTCGGGTTCCGTGGGGATCTTCCTCTTCCCCCTCACGTTTCTGGTAACCGACATCGTGGCCGAAGTCTACGGCGGGCGGGCTACACGGGCGATGGTGAGCGGGACGTTGTTCACTCTCGTGCTTGTCCTCGCCGCCACGGCCTTTGCGACGGTTGTACCGCCTGCCGGGCGCTTCGCAGCGCAGAACCAGGCCTACGTCTCCATTTTCAGCGGATCCGCGAGGATTCTCGTCGCCAGTATCGTGGCGTTCACCATCTCCCAGTACCACGACATATGGGCGTTCAACCTGTGGAAGTCGGTCACCCGCGGCCGTCACCTCTGGCTTCGGAACAACGCCTCCACGATGGTGAGTCAGCTCATCGATTCGGCGATCTTTCTGCTCATCGCCTTCTGGGGAGTAACCGAGCGTTTTACCCTCGGCTACGTCCTCGGCAGCATGCTGCCCCCCTACTATGTGATCAAGATAATCGCCGCCCTATTTGACACGCCTCTGGTGTACCTCGGTGTACGCTTCATCCAGCGATACACCACCGGAGAGCGCTCCGAGCACGCAGCGGCGCCCGCGGGTTGACCACGGTTCCGTTCATGGCTTCTCTGAGGTATGTTTGACCTCGTGAGGAGTCGTACCTTGAAGCCCCCTCGAACGGTGGAAACCTTTCCCCTGTCCCGGATCGGCACCTTCGACGTCGGCGTCATCGGCGGAAAGAAGCACCAGATCACCGGACTGCTCGAGGTCGACGTAACCACAGCCCGCGCCCGGCTGCGCGCGATGCGACGCGAGGGCACCGCGGCGTCCTTCTTTGCGTGCTTCGTGAAGACGGTAGCTCATTCCATCGGCGAGGTGCCGCAGGTGCACGGGATGCTCCGGGGCCGGCGGCGTCGGGTGATCTTTGACGATGTAGACATTGCGGTCATGGTCGAGCGTCTGGTGGACGGTACAGCGGTGCCGCTGCCGCTCGTCATCCGGCGGTGCAACGAGAAGTCGGTCGAGGAGATCGAGCTGGAGATCAGGGCCGCCGCCGACCAGCCGGTCGGTGACGCCGGCGATTACCAGCTCGGCCATCGACGCTCGGCAATTCTCAACAGTATCTACTACCGACTTCCGCGCTTCATTCGCATCCTCCTGATGCGCGAGGCGCTGCGGCGGCCGACGGCGCGGAAAGCGGCCATGGGCACCGTCATCGTCACCTCGGTCGCTTCGGGCCTGCGCTTCCCCGGCTGGATCCTTCCGAAGACCATGCACAATCTCGCCTGCGGGCTTGGCTCGGTCGTACGCAAGCCCCGGGTCGTCGGGCAGGAGATTGCCGCCCGGGACGTGCTGCACCTCACCATGGTTTTCGACCATGACGTAGTCGACGGCGCGCCCGCGGCGCGGTTTGCATCACGGCTCGTGCAGAATCTCGAGGCCGCGGTGGTGCTGCCGGAGATCGGCGGCCCGCAGTCTCCGCCGGAG
>CAYOFA010000315.1:0-1706 GCA_964402885.1 uncultured Spirochaetaceae bacterium | reverse complement strand
CCCTCTCCGAGGTTTCGCGGGTATACCTTTGCTGCTTCGAGCCGATCGACTGCCTCGCGGGGACGTCCGGCGTCCAGGTCCGCCTGCGCCAGTTGAATGAGTGCTCGCTTGTACTGTTCGGGCACCTTGCCTTCCCCGCCTTCCCAGGGGTGAAACCGGTGCGTCGACAGAATCTCGAGGGCCCGATCCGACCGGCCGGAGAGGTTGAGAAGCTCGACATACGAAACGGTGAGGTCGTCGCGTGTGAACACCACGTCCGAATGCCGGTCCAGCAGTTCCAGGCGCTCGGCGGGACGGCGGCCGAGGCGGCGCATCAGCACGTCCATCTCCAGAAGGATCTCGGCATCCTGCGGAGCGAGTGACAGGGCGAGCTCGAGCTCACGGTGGGCCGCGGCGGGATCGCCGCGCTTGTTGTAGTGGCTGAGAGCCAGATTGCGGTGCGCCGTCGGGAATGACGGAGCCTCTGCCGCAGCGTGCACCCACTGTTCGTGCGCCGGCGCGTGAGCACCGGTGGCGAAGTAGTAGTTGCCGAGCTCGTAGGCCGCCATGGGCGCCGGCGCGATTTCCCGGGCGGCGTGCAGCACGGGGATCATTTCCAGCTGATTGGGAAAAGAGGCTCCCCGGGCGCAGGCTTCCGCCGCCGAAACGGTCTGTTCCGCCGCGGCAAGCTTGCCGAGCTCGTGCTGATACACCGCCTTGACGTAGAGGGGCAGGGGATCGAGTTGTTCGGTTTCCTCCATGTAGCGGTTCACCAGCTCGATTGCGTCCTCTCGGAATCCCGAATGCCCGTAGGCGAACAGGATCTCGCAGAGAAGCTGCGGCTTGGCGGAGAGATACCGCGGCCACTCCCCCGGCCACGCCTGAAGCATGCGTTCGGTTTCCGCGAGGTGGTTCACCGGAAAGCGCTCGAGGTTCTCGCGGTTCTGCGCCTCTGCGTCGGTGCTTCGGCCCAGCTTCCGCAGGATGACCGTCCGCAGGTGGGAGGCCCGGAAGTGAGCCGGATTGGCGGCGAGCGTCGTCTCGAGGTGTCCGAGCGCCCGCTCGAGTCTCCCCCGGGCGGCGTCGATACGCGCCAGGAAGAACGAGCTCTCGGCTCTCAGCGGCATGTTCCACGCCGACCTGGAGAACCAGTCGTAGGCCTCGAGCTCCCGCCGCCGGTACCAGAGCGCGAGTCCGAGATTGAAGAGCGGCTCGCCGCTGTAGGGATTCGGATTCCGCTCGAGAAGACGGGCGCAGGCGGTGCGGAACAGCTCCTCGGCCGCCTGGAAATCGCCCTGCTTGAGCCTCCGGAGCCCGAGTGCATTGTTCGCCCCGCTGTGACGGGCATCACGCTTCAGTACCTCGTGATAGTAGGGCTCCGGAGAGAACGTCGCGTGGCGATACTGTTCGATGTGGCGTCCCCAGAGGAAGAGCTCCTCGGTGGCGGCGATGCGGTGCGGCGGCGGTGCCGCCTCGGCCGGCTTTGCGGGGGGACGTTCGCCGTCGGCTGCTGCCGGGTAGCGAAGGAGCTCGGCACCGGTGGCATCGCAGATGCGAACGGTACAGGTCTCGGGGTGTTTCAGGTTCCTGACGGTCCAGCTTTCGCCGGCCATCGGGGAGAGCCTGAGCTCTCGCTCTGCCTCCACCACACCGTCACGCTCGATACGTACCGTTACCGCGAGCTCTTCAGTGGCGTAGAGGTGTACCTCCATGCGCCCGGGGTGGCT
>CAYOFA010000314.1:0-1732 GCA_964402885.1 uncultured Spirochaetaceae bacterium | reverse complement strand
GCCATGCGCGAACACGGCTTTTTCTCCCACACGAGCCCCCTCTCCGGCCTGCGCACGCCGGCGGAACGGGTGCAGAGGGCGGGATGGGAGAGCCCCTACGTGGGAGAAAACATTGCCAATATGATTGCTATCGCCTATGAGCCAGGCCGCGGCCTCTACACGCCGCAGCAGAACGGCGGCTACTTCAGCTACGCTCACCAGGGCGCGCCGATCCCGCCGCACACCTACTTGAGCGCTGCGCAAGAGGTCATGAACCAGTGGATGAGCTCACCGGGGCACCGGGAAAACATCCTGCGCCCCGCCTACCGCTACCTGGGCGTTGGTGCCCGGCATTTCAAAGACGAATCCTTCCACGGCATCGATCGGTTCTATTTCACGCAGAATTTCGGGAGGTAGGGCGGGCGCGGCCTACTGCACCCTACTCATGACGGGCGAAAACCGGTGTTCGAGGAGTCCACGTAGGTGAGAAGTCGCTGCTCAACCAGCTCTGAGTCTGCCGACGTGTCGAGTTCCAGAAAATCGTATGGGGGATCCTGGAAAATGCGCTTGATGCGGGAATACTTCTCCTGATTGCGTCCCGCGGCAGCCAGGTTCGGGTTCCGGTTGTCAACTTCGAGCCGCTTAAGGACGACGTCGTCCGGCGCAACGCATTTCACGATTTTCATCGTGGTGCCGGCTGTGGCCGCCAAATCAAGGATCGGTTCAAGTTGCTCCGGCGCCGAGAAAGGTCGACCATCAAAACACAGATCGCGCTCGACATCCGCCCGCAGCAGATACTCCGCCACCTGATAAGAAATCCTGCTTGCGAGCTCATTCTGCTCGTGCGAGTAGTCCACGGTCTCTCCTGGGAACACGCAATCGCGTATGGCATCACGGTTGAGCATGTAGAACCGCCGCTTACGCTGAAGAATCTCTGCCATAGTGGTCTTTCCCGTGCCCGGCAGTCCGATGAACACAACTATCACTCAGGCCTTCCCTGCGCTCCCGAAGAGCCTCATCTTGCCTCGAACGGCGTGCTTTGCCCTCTCTCGTACAAGCGCAAACTGCTTTCGCGGATCCGAACTGTATGCCCCGGCGCAATACGTTTCCAGCATTGTCTCGGTAACCGACCGGCGGATCGTACTGTCGATATTGATCTTGGCCGCACCGAGGGCAACGGCTTCCCGGACGACGCTGTCCGGAATGCTCGTGCCTCCATGCAGCACGAGGGGAACACTTACGACCGCAGCGATCTCGCGTACCAGCGCAACGTCGGGGTTCGACTCTCCCTGCAATCGTCCTGGCGTGTTGCCGAATGAGAAGGCGAGATAATCGATGCCGGTGTTCTCCACGAACTCCTGTGCTTCCTCCGGCTCGGTCTCGACCTGCACCTCTTCGCCGGTCTCTTCGTCCCAGGTTTCTCCGATCTGGGCCTCGATTCCCACCCCATGCTCTCGAGCGAACGTTACCGCCTCGACCACCGACGCCACATTCTTGTCGAACGGCAGCCGAGATGTGTCGAGCATGACTGAATCGAATCCCAGTTCGACAACTTTTCTAATCATGTCCAGATCGGGGCTATGATCCAGATGGAAGAAGATCGGTACCTTCGCGGCGTCACGAGCTCCCCGCATCAGCCCCGAAAGGTAATCGAATCCAACGTGCCGAATGGTTCCCATCGAAACGCCGACCAGCAATGGAGACTTCTCCTCGTTTGCAGCGGCGACGATCGCCTGGAGGGTCTCCAGGTTGC
>CAYOFA010000313.1:0-1734 GCA_964402885.1 uncultured Spirochaetaceae bacterium | reverse complement strand
GGCGTGGTGGGGGTTGTTCAGGCCGGCGGAAGTCGATTCGAGCTCGACTTCCTGAATAGATTCGCGCACGACTTCAGGAACTACAACCTGAGTTTGTGCGTAGCCCCTGTCTTGAAGTTCGTCTACGCTGAACGCTCGATGGGCTGGTGGCAACATGCAGGTCTTTGGCGATTCACTGCGAGGTCTCGCGATCGCCGAACGACGGGTTTCCCGTACTACGTCTGCAAGCCGATGGTTGCGATGGTCACTCATCAGGCCTCCTCATACAGACAAAATCGCCAGATCACTCACCTCACTCAACAGGTCGAAATCGCGGTCTTTGTGTAGCACGGGAAGGCCGGCCTTCAGGGCCTGCCAGGCTATCAGACAGTCAATGCTCTTGCGCACGGTCACCCCCTGGCGACGCGCCGCACGGTAGAGCTCCGCCGCCCCGGTCGCGGCGGTGACCGGATCATGGTGGAGTATGCCGAACGCGAGGAGCGTCTCGCGCAGCTCGCTCGCCTGCTGTTCGTCCGGAGCTCCCATAAGCAGCTCCTGGAGAATCGCAGGCGTAATGAAGACCGGCGTATCGTCCTGAATCATCTCATGAAGGATCGCCGCGTGCAGGCTTCCTGTGCCGCGGAGGAACTCGATCCAGACGGAGGTGTCCACTACAGCCGCGGTCACCTGAGCTCCCGCATCTCGTCCAGATCGCCCTGCCAATCGATTTTGCCTTCGAGCTCCAGGGCTTTTCTACGACGGCGCGAGGCGATGAGCTCTCTGAGTGCCATATCCACCGCTTCCTTCTTGGTACGAGCATGACTCTCCTCGAGGGCCTGCTTCATGAGCTCGTCATCGATTTCGATGTTGGTTCGCATGGTATACACAAGAATACATCATTTTGTACACATTCGCAACACGTGCAGTGCGGTCACCGAGCGCTACACCGACAGTGGATCCAACCTTACTCCCGTACGATGTCGAGCAGTGCGTGGTTGGCATAGAGCTTGTATTTGCCAAGGGTGCTGTGGGTGAGGATCCCGGCATCCGCAAGCTCCGTGAGATACCGCGTTGCGGTGGTGTAGTGCACGCCGAGGCGGCGGCTGAGATTGACCGGAGTGAGCACCGGATATGAGAAGAGCTGCTCAACGAGCTCGGCGCTGTATATCTTGCGATGCTCCGCACGCATACGATCGCGCATCTCGTTGAAGAGGTCGAGTACCCGCTCGGCCGTCTGCCGCGTCTCCCGCGCCTGCTCACCGTGGGCATCGACCATGAAAAGCACCCTCCGCTCCCACGCCTCCTCGCGGGATACCGCAGGGAGCAGCTCGTAGTACGCCGCACGGTTTCGATTGATGTAGCCGCTCACGTAGAGAACGGGAAGCTCGAGCAGCCGCGCATGCACGAGATGAAGGACGATGAGAATCCGCCCGGTACGACCGTTTCCGTCGGAAAAGGGATGGATTGCCTCGAACTGATAGTGCTGAAGCGCGCACTTCACAAGCGGCTTGATGAGTATGTCACATAATCCTCTCTTTTGTGACATATCGGAGCGCATATGCTAGAGCGTGTGACATATCGCCGCGCGCTCGGTGAAACCCACCGAGCACTCCAGGACCGTGCGCAATACGCCGGCCTTTACGCTTCCTGTGTTCCAGCGGCATAATAAGGCTATGCAGCTACCGAAGCAAGGGGAGCACTACCGTTGGTCCGACTATCTCGCCTGGCCCGAGGGTGAGCGGTACGAGCTCATCG
>CAYOFA010000312.1:0-1772 GCA_964402885.1 uncultured Spirochaetaceae bacterium | reverse complement strand
GCGCGTCAAGACCGCTGTTTGACACCTCTTCCGGGCGCTTGCTATAATTCCCTGCAATTCTTCCCCTTAGCGGAGGCCACTCTTATGGTGCGCGGCATCGGTAGGGAACAGGGGGTCGTGTCGTTTGATGAGGCAAAGCAGCTCATCCTCAACGGCACGCCCGAGGACATGATACGGGACAAACGGGTTCTCGTCATCACCCCGGATGCCACCAGGACCTGCCCGCTTCCGATGATGGTGAGGGCAGTGCAGGAGACCCTCGGCGTCGCGGCCTCCCGGCTCGACTACATGGTCGCTCTCGGCTCCCATCACCCGCTCACCGAGGCGCAGATCCTCGCCCTCTTCGGGATCGACGAGGAGGCACGGCGCAGCCACTTCTCCGATACGAAGTTCCTGAATCACGAGTGGCAGGATCCCGAGACCTTCATCGAGATCGGCTCATTCACGGAAGACGAGATCGAGGAGCGGACGAACGGGCTGTTCCGCGAGTCGGTGCGGGTCGACATAAACCGCAAAGTCCGCGACTACGACCTGCTCGTCATTCTCGGCCCGGTCTTTCCCCACGAGGTCGTAGGATTCTCGGGCAGCAACAAGTACCTCTTTCCCGGCATCTCCGGCGGAGACTTTCTGCACTTTTTTCACTGGCTCGGTGCCACGATTACCTGCCGGAAAACCATCGGTTTCAAACACACGCCGATGCGCAACCTCGTCGATGAGGCCGCGCAAATGGTCTCCACGCCGCGGCACTACCTGGCGATGGTGGTTCGCCCCGGCAATGAGCTCGCCGGGTTCTATGTCGGCACGCCTGAAGAGGCATGGTCGGAGGCGGCAAACCTCTCCTCCAGGCTGCATGTGCGCTACACGCCCCGGCAGTACCATACGGTGCTCGGTGTGGCACCGGAGATGTATGATGAGCTGTGGGTCGGCGGGAAGGTGATGTACAAGCTCGAGCCCGTCGTGGAAGACGGTGGCACCCTGATCATCTACGCCCCCCACATCAAAGAGGTTTCCTCCACGTGGGGGAAATATCTCAAAGAGAGCGGTTATCATGTGCGCGACTATTTCACCGCGGACATGAAGGCCTACAGCCACATTCCCCGAGCGGTGCTGGCCCACGCTACGCACGTGAAGGGCGACGGGAAGTTCGAGAACGGCGTGGAGAAACCTCGCATCAATGTTGTGGTGGCGAGCGGGCTCGGCAGAGAGCTCACCGAGTCCATCAACCTCGGTTACATGGACCCTGCGTCCGTCGACCTCGCTGACTACAGGGGCCGCGAGGACGAGGGGATTCTCTTCGTCGACCACGCCGGCGAGGTGCTCCACCGCCCCGAGTGGGAACGGGCGGACATCGAGTATCCGCCCATCTAAGGGTGCGGCCGTCTGAAGCTGCGGCCGTGCCTCCGCGGCGGCGGGGGCGGCGCCGGCGGGGGCGGCTCCGGGGGCGGGGGCGGCGGCGCCGGCGCGGCGGGCGCCTACGTCAGTACGGTGCTTCCCATGAGATAGCGGTCGATCTCCCGCGCGGCCACCCGGCCCTCCTTGATGGCCCACACGACCAGCGACTGCCCGCGCCGGGCGTCGCCGGCGGCGAAGACGCCCTCGCGGGAGGTGCGATGATCCTCGAAGGCCGCGGCGATGTTCGATCGCGGGTCGGTATCCAGGCCCATCGTCTCGACGACATGCTGCTCGGGACCGAGGAATCCCATCGACAGGAGCACCAGGTCGGCGGGCCAGTCGCGCTCTGTCCCCGGAATCTCGACCGGTTTCGGCCGCTC
>CAYOFA010000311.1:0-1801 GCA_964402885.1 uncultured Spirochaetaceae bacterium | reverse complement strand
TAGAAATGGTGAACATCTCCGTATTCATCGTTACACCTCCGTGAAAGTAAACTGTGGCCGGGGCGCGCAGCCGCTTCCCGGCCACCGAGAAGAATACTATTGCGTATCATAACTGTCAACTTTATGTATAGTTTAATGCGCGCAAATGTTGTACGGATGGGATCCGAACCTGGATTCTTGCCGAGCGGTCCTGTACAGTGTTGTAACAAAAGGCCGGATTTACTATATTCGGTTCAGAAACATGGACTATCCGATTCAGGTTGCAGCGAAACGTACAGGACTCACAGCATCGACACTCCGTGCCTGGGAGCGCCGCTACGATGGTGTGGACCCCGACCGAGATGAGGCTGGGAGGCGTCGGTACTCCGAGGAGCTCGTCGAGAAGCTTTCGCTGCTCTCATCGCTCGTTGAGAGGGGATATCGCATCGGCGAGATTGCACCGCTCTCTCTCGACGATCTGCGGGAGGTCTACGCACGCGTCGGGGAAACACGGTCGCAGGCGCCTCCCACCGACGACTCATCCGCAGATGGGGCGGCGCAGCCGTCCTACATGGCATCCTCCTACATCGACGAGGCGATCGAGGCGGTGAAGGCGCTCGACGATGTCGCCCTGCACCGCGCACTGGAAGAGGCGATGCTGGTCTTCGGTCGTCTCGATATCGTGGACGAGTTTGTGTTCCCCCTGCTGCATCGGGCAGACGATATGGTTGCGAGCGGAGATCTCAAGCGGGTGCAGGTGAGTATGCTGCGAACCAGCATGAGGTCGGCGCTTGCGTCCCTCTATACGCCGTCGGAGGATGATATCGCGCGACCGAAGGTGATTGTCGGAGCCCCGGTTTCCCAGCAGGGAGATATCGGTCTGGTCGCCTCCGCGATCCATTGTTACGCGGCAGGATGGCACCCGCTCGTCCTGGGAAGTGGCCTGCCGGCCGAGGAGATCGTTGATGCCGCATCGCGCGTCGGAGCAGCCGCGGTGATCCTTGCGGTAGTGAGCCCTCGGTACGACCTGGCCGCCTGGGAGGAGCTGACCCGCGCGCGGCGCGCCGTGGGGAGCGACATCCCCATCTATTTCGGCGGACGGATGCCGGCGCGTCTCATCGACGATCTTACCGAGGTAGGACTGCAGTACCTCGGGAACATGACGGAGCTGAGGTCCACGCTTGCAGCCCATCCAACGACGTCTCCAACGGAAACCATCGACTGAAAATCGCTCGAGGTGCGCCATGCCCATGAACCCCGCCTTTGCCGACCAACCCTTCTACGACCTCACCACCCGGCTGTTTCGCTACGTCAGCGAGCACAATTTCGATGATCTTGCAGCGCTCTGCGATGACGACTTCGGCATCGTCGACCTCGGTCCCTCGGGCCAAAGCGTCGTCATCGACACCCGGGAGGAGTGGGAGAACTGGTTCCACAACCTCTTCGGGAAGCTCGACGACATGGGTGCCGAGACCGACACGGAGATCACCGATTACCAGGCCCTCGTCTCCGGGGACCTCGGCTACTCGGTGGTGAAGTTCACCCAGCGCCTGAACGTGCAGGGCACCGACCACTTCTTTCCCTGCATCGTGACGATCGTGTGGAAGAACACACCGGCCGGCTGGAAAGAGAGTCGCTGGCACGTGAGCCTGGTGGGCCAACCCGAAACGGGCGGCAGCGAAACCGGCAGCGAAACCGGCAGCGAAACCGGTAGCGAAACCGGTAGCAGATAGAGAGCCCGCCCCACGCTTGCCGCCCGCCCGCCGCGATGCTATGATCGCAATGCATGCGGGTGAAGACACGGCTGAAGAACCTCGTGATT
>CAYOFA010000310.1:0-1860 GCA_964402885.1 uncultured Spirochaetaceae bacterium | reverse complement strand
TCCGATGACCTCGACCTGCTGTGCGTGGCGGTCGGCCCACCATCTGAAACCATGTCCTGTGCGGATCGACCACTCCTCATCCACTTGAAGGTGATCGCGGTACAGCCATTCTATCGTCCGTGTTCCGGTTGTCTCTTCCATACGTAGAGAAGGCTGCAACTGGCATGCCAAGCCGCCCGGGGCACCTGTGCGGGCGGCCATGGGCGTCGTTCGGGACGTCCTCGCGTAGGCGTCGGCCTGCGACGGGCCGGGTTCCGCAACCGAAGTTCCGGCTGGAAGAACCTCGGTTCCGCGGGCAGGGTGCCGGTGGCCGGATGCGGCGCCCGCTGGACGCGCGGCCGGCGACATGCTATGCAACCCGTGACGATGATCCTCATCCATGTACCGCATGCGTCGACCCATATCCCGCCTGACCTCCGCGACGACTTCCTGTTGACAGATGACGAGCTTGCCGTAGAGCTCCTGCTCATGACAGACCGCTACACCGACGAGATGGCGAGGGCAATGGCGGCCTCGCGGCTGCCGGGTGGAGGCGTGCCTCAGGCCGGTCCCGTAGAGGTCGTGGAGGCGCCGGTTTCCCGGCTCGTGTGCGATGTTGAGCGCTTTCGTGATGACCGTGCGGAGCCGATGAGCGCGGTTGGAATGGGCGCCATCTACACCCGGACCTCCAGCGGAGCCCCGCTTCGGCGCAGCGTTGCTGCGGCGGGCGCGGCCCGGGAGGGAGTGCTCGCGCGCTACTACGATCCCCACCACGTCCGCCTTGACGATCTTACAGCCGACGCGCTCGAGCGCGGGGGTAGCTGCCTCCTCATCGACCTGCACTCGTTTCCGAGCCGGGCGCTTCCCTACGAGCAGGACCACTCCCTCGCGCGCCCTGAGATCTGCATCGGAACGGACCCCTTTCATACGCCGGAGGCCCTCACCGCCGCGGCGGAGGGGTTCTTCACAGACGCCGGCCTCGAGACCATCCGCAATCAGCCGTTCTCGGGCGCCCTCGTCCCCGGCCGGTTCTATCACGGCGACCGGCGTGTGACCTCAGTGATGATCGAGGTCCGACGGGATCTCTACATGGATGAGCGCACCGGGGATCGGAACGCGGGGTTCAGGCGGATCGAGGCGCTGCTGGCTGATTTCGTCGCGGTCGCTGCGAGTCACTCTTCGCTCTGAAAGGAGAGCACGTCCAGGGCTTCGGCGTTGAGACGCTTAGCATGTTCATTGATGCGCTCGAGCTCGCGCGCGTCTCTCTTTTCACGCTGTCGCTCGCGGAGGTATCGCCAGGTCGCCTCCTCGATGAGTGCAGACCGATCGGCCTGACCTGCTTCGCGGGACAGGGCCTCGAGCAGCTCCTCGGAGAGGGTGACAGACGTCTTCACCTTCATACCACGATCATAGCACCAGGCTGTTTCTGCCGGAACACTCCGGCCTCGTCTCCAGTCCTTAAGCACAACCCGCGTTGCGATGCGCGTAACGTCGGTTCCGCTCCGGGCCGGAAATTGCCGTGTTCCGCCCGGGATTCTGCCCGAGGTCGGCGTTGGCACGGCAGTTGCATTCTCTTCGGCGGAGGTATTTCATGAAACGCATCAGTCTTTTCGTCCTGGCAATCGTTGTGCTCCCGGTGCTTGCCGACGCCCAGACCATCACCGTCGGCGCGAAGGGCGGTCTGAACCTGAGCTGGTTCAGCGGCAGCAATTGGGAAGACTACGTCGACGCCACGGAAGCATTCTACGGCATTACGATCGATGAGCGTCCGCGCGCGTCATTCGTGGGCGGTCCCTACCTCGAAGCCATGTTCGCCGAGAACGTCGGCGTCGTGTTCGAGGCAAGCTATGCGGTATACGGCCAGCGCTACGAGTACACGGC
>CAYOFA010000309.1:0-1863 GCA_964402885.1 uncultured Spirochaetaceae bacterium | reverse complement strand
TCATCCGGCTCGACGAGGCCGTACTCCACAAGAAGACTCGTCACCCGCGTACGCGAGAGCAGATTCTCCTGCTCGAGCAGCCCCGCCGCCCGCTCCTCGTTATCGAAGCCCGCCTCGAGCGCCGCGGTGAGGCTTTCGATCCCGGCCAGCGGCTCCTCGACTGCGGTAAGCTGAAGCTCCGCCTCACCGAAGAGGGCGCGTGCGTTATCCGGCTCACGGGCGAGGAGCTGCTCGTATACCGCAAGGGCGCGCGCGAAGTACCGCTCATCGGCGTAGATACGCGCGACGGTGAGAAGCCGATCGGACTGACCGGCCGGCGCCTCGTCGACGTACTCCGAGAGTATCGAGGCCGCCGTCTCCCCCTCTCCGTCCAGGTGAAGCACCCTCCCGTAGTGGAAGAGCACATCGACATCGTCGGGCTTTGCCTCCCACGCCCGCTCGAGGAGCTCTCGGGCGCGGCCTATGTTCTCCAGGCGCACGTGTACCAGCGCTCCGCTGTAGAGCGCGGAAAGGCGAAAGGGCGATTCCGAGAGAACATCATCATAGAGCCGCGCAGCATCCTCATATCGTTCCTGCTCGGAGTAGGCGTAGGCGAGCGACTCGATCACGAGAACGTTTGCGGGGTCCTCGGCGCGCAACTCCTCGAGCACGGGAATCGCATCGGCGTAGGCGCCCGCCTCGATGTAGGCTCGGGCAAGGTTGAAGGTTGCCGGCGCAAGGTCGGGATCGAGGGCAAGCGCCTCGCGGTAGTACTCGGCGGCACGCTCATACTCCTCGAGGTCGTAGAAGGCGTTGGCGAGATTGAAGTATTCCTCGGCGAGGTCGACACGTCGTACGTAGGACTGACAGCCCGCAAGCAGTCCGATGAAAACGAGAAGCAGGAGTAACTCAGCGGCCGAGAACCGTCGATTCGATTTCGTGGACCTGTGCGCGGTAGAGGTTTGCAATGGTGGCTCCATAGTCGGCGATGAGCTGGATGATATCACGCGGGCGCTCTGCGGTGTCCATGCCGTTGAGACGGTCACCGGCATCGCCGAGGCCGGGCAGAATGTAGGCTGATTCGTTGAGGGACGGATCCATCCACAGCGTGTAGACCGTCGCATTCTCCACCGCCCGTGTAATGCGGAGGGTCCCCTTGAGAGCGGAAATCACGTTGAAGAACTTGACCGAGCGCGGCTGAACGCCCTGCTGTCGCAGATAATTGATGATAGTCACGAGGCTCCCGCCGGTTGCATTCATCGGGTCGGCAAAGATGAGGTCCTTCCCGTGCAGTGAGGAGAGGTCGTAGTAGCTCCTGTTGAGGTCGAGGATATACTCCATATCCCGTTCCTGCTTGCGATCGTCCCGCTTTATGCTGAACAGGGCAAACGGCGTGACGTAGCCGGTCGACGAGTACTCCTGTATCTCCTTCGACATGATCACGGACGGCAGCAGAGCGCCGCGCAACATCACACACATCGCCGTATTCTCGAGCTCCTCGTCGAGGTCGGGAATCTTGTGCACGGCGTAGTTCTGCACCGGAGCATTCACGGGGGTTCTGACAAAGAGATGATTCTTGCGCTCCACCCCGGGGCCGGCAAAGGCCAGGTTGAACAGCAGTTCGTAGGCGCGCTGGATGTAGTAGATGAACTCGCTCTGGCCGGTTCCGACATCGCGCAACTTCGCAATCAACCGCGAGGCCTCGCCGTGAACCTCCCGTGGCGTTTCAAACGAGTAGACCCGCACCGACGGATCCGAAGCCGTCATCTCGCGCATGCGCTCACCCATCGCCCCGTAGAGCTCGATGAGTCGCTGTTTCTCCTCGGTTATCCGCTTCTCGTTGCTCGAGGACTCGAGCACCCGAGACGATTCGAGTGCCTGCGC
>CAYOFA010000308.1:0-1868 GCA_964402885.1 uncultured Spirochaetaceae bacterium | reverse complement strand
CCGGCTCTCTTCCTGCGAAGCGAGGAATGGACGGGACACCCGAACAACGAGTACCTGCGGCAGTTCGTGGATCACGCGAAGAACGCGGAGCTCCACCAGACAACGGGCACCACCCACGAGCAGTTCACGATGCTCTACATGTACGCACCGGCGACCCGGTGGGCCGGACTCCTCGGCTCGGTCGACCCGGAGGCGTTTGCCGACTTCCAGCGCAGGACCGCGCGGCGTTTCGTGCAGACACACCTCCGGGGTGGGGCTGCGCCGGCACTCGACGCCGACTTCGTGCGACGAATCCGATGAGCCCTGCTCAGAGCCGCAACCCGACATCCGCGAATCGACGCCCGGCATTTCATTGACCGCGCGGCAGCGCGCGGCTACAATCACGTCACTTATGAGTTAGCCGTCCAGGCACCTTTGCGGCACACCGGGAGCTCACAATGCAGCACTTTCTATTGGTGTTTTACGTCCTCTTTTTCGCCACCGGCTTCATGGGCGGGGCTGCGCTGTTGCTCTTCGATATGCGGGTGCGAAGCCGCCTCCTCAAACCGCTTCTGAGCTTCCAGCTCCTGTTCCTCATCGGAATGGGACTCATCATCGTCTACGTGTATCTTGAGAACCTCCCCGGAGGGCTCGCCCCCTCAGTTTCTCGGAACATCCTCGTCATCCTGATGGGCATAAACGCGGCCGTCTACTGGATGGTGATCCTGATTATTCGGCGCATCGCCCCCGCGTCGGCTCGCGGCAAGCCCCTCTACGTCGGCGCCCAGATCTTCTCCGCGTTGGCGGCCGCGAGGAGTCTCGCCAACATTTACGTGGTCGTCGGGTCGTACGCGGGCGCCGATGCGGCAGCGCTGCTTGCCGGGTCACCGCTGTGGCAGATCAGCCCTCACCTCATCAGCTTGCCGGCGATGCTCACCTTCGGTCTCATCGCACGGGGCCCGCTCTCCCCGGCCGAACCGCGGGCGCTCCGGCCTCTGGTTCGGGCCTACGGGCTCTGCGCAATCGTATTTGCGCCGATCGGGCTCGTGGAGTTCGCCATCCAGGCCACCGGCATCCCGTGGCTCGCCTCCCTCTCCCTCGAGCACCTCTTCTACCTGGCGTGGAACGTCGTGTCGATGAGCGCGGCGATCCAGCTCTTCAGGCCCGCGGAAAGCGGTGACGCGATGTTCGAGTCGGTGCCCCGTGAACGGATCGAATCTCTCGGGCTCTCGCCCCGCGAGGCGGAGATGGCGGTCATGATCGCCCGCGGCCTTGCCAACAAGGAAATCGCGGACGAGCTGCACATCTCCCCGGCAACGGTCCGCACCCACATCTACAACCTCTACCAGAAAGCCGGCGCACGCAGCCGGGTGGAGCTTCTCAACATCGTGAGAGGCTGAAACACGGCCTCGAGCGCGCGAAACCGGCACTTCCACCCCCGTCTACGAACAATATCGTAGGCGATTTGCCCCAGATCACGACAAATGTTCGATACCGCGCCTCTCGTATTCGCCGTAGAGTTCTCCGTAGTCAGAACATGACATGGAGGTATCGAACGTGAACCGAACCCTGATGCTACTGGTATTGATCGCAGGCTGTTGTGCTCCCTTCGCAGCAGCGCAGGATGGATGGGACCTGTCCGTTGGAGCGGGGCTCGCGCAGACCCCGGTATATGAAGGATCGGAGTCCTATTTCATGTCACCGTTTCCGTCGGTGGACGTCTCCTACACAACCGGAGGGTTGTCGATCTCCGCATCGATTCTCGACGGGCTCGGCGTGAGCTACGTGTACGAAGGCCGCGGCATACTCGGCAGCGTGTCGGTCAGCCCGGGAACCGAGCGCGACAGCGAGGGCTATTCCTTCCTCGCAACGCAGGTCGACCACGACAG
>CAYOFA010000307.1:0-1913 GCA_964402885.1 uncultured Spirochaetaceae bacterium | reverse complement strand
CGGCCGTGCAATAAGCGCTCGGACCCGACAACCACCTTTCATCTAGATTCTAATCTCGCCGGGCAGAGGATACAAGGAATTGATATCGATTTCTAAAAACCGAATCCAAAACACTGGTGTGTTCGACGATGGCGACATCTTCGTCGGGCCGACGGAGCTCCGGGCTGCCAGGACCAGGCCTCGGCGCCGTCCCCGCTATTGGACGAGAGTCGCCATCATCCGCATGACGTACTCCGCCTGCGCCCGATCCATTCGCCCGAGCCCGCAGGAAGCGGCGACGTCCACCTGATGGCCTCGGATCCCGTCGATGACATCCCGGAGCCGCAGATGATCGTCCTGGTTCCGTCCGGGGTGGACGAACCCTGCGACGAACCGTGCATCGTCCGGAAGGCGAACGCGCGAGAGCGGCTCGTAGAACCCCGGATCGAGCTCGGGCGGCTCCTTGCCCTCGGCGAGGGGATAGTGCACATACTCGAGCGGATGCGTGTCGGGCCACCGGGAAACGAGAGCGTTCGAGAAGGACGCGAGCTTGTCGAGCGTCTCCGCGTGGACCAGCGCCTCGCGGTTTAGATCGCCGAAACAGATGTGAACGCCGATTCTCGTGCCCGCAGTGATGCCGCGAACCAGTCCGAGCGCGCTGCGCGTCGCCAGAGAGTGGAGCATCGAGGGGAGCTTGTAGGCCATGGCGAGTTCGGCGGGAAGCTCGATCTGGACGACGAGATCGTCACCCGCGACGGCAGCCGCCTCGTTGACCTCCGCGGCGATCCGCGCGTTGAACGCCGACGCATAGCGAAGCGCGTCGAGCGGCCGCATCGCCGTGAAGGCGATCCCGAGCCCGGTCGGCACCCCCATCTGAAACCGCAGATCCGGAAGATCATACTCACGGCGAAGCTTCAGGAAATCGGGATAACTCCGCTTGAAGAACTCGTCGTATCCAAAGCGGAGGTGCTCCGTCATGCGGCGAGGGGACAGCCTGGCTTTGAGCTTTCGGGTACTCTCATAGTCGACCGGAAACCCGGCCTCGGTCCGTTCCTCTTCGGTGAGGGACTGCCAGTGCTCGGTGTCTTCGGCGAGTCGGTTTATCGCGACCATCACCCAGGCTGCGCGCGTGCCACGGGGAAACTCCTCGGTCTTTTCACCGATCTCACCGTCAGGCAGACTGATCAGGCGGCCGTCCAGGATCTCGAGCGCACGCCGCATCGCTTCGGCCTCATTCTCAAACGGCATGCTTCCCACTAGGAGTCCCTCTCGTGCCATGGTTCGCACCTCCTGCCACTAGAGTACGAAGCGGCGTAGCAGCTGGTCAAAAGAGACGACGTCGCGGTACTCGTGGAGATAAAGGCCGTTGAGCCCTCACCGCTCCTCGACGATGAAGTAGCCCCACATACCCGCGGCGCGATGGCCGCTTACGCTGCAGTAGTACTCGAACTCGCCGGCTTCATCCGCGGTGAATGTAGCCGTTGTCTCGTTCCCGCCCCGAATGACGGGCATGTCGACGTCGAAGGCGTCGAGGTTCCAGTCGTGGGGGCCGCCGGTGTTCACGAACGTGATCTCCACGGTCGTGCCCTCGGTGACGATGATCTCGGCGGGATAGTAGAGAAGCCCGTCGTTCTCGACCTCGATCTCGACCGTTTCCCCGGCGTGACCGGTCCGATCTATGGAACCCTGCTCCTCGACGTTTGGAGGAGAATCCTGCGCGGCTGCCGTGAGCGCCGGCGCGACCGTCAGGACTACTACGATGAGAATTGCTGCTGTGCTGTTTCGAACACGTCCCATACTTCCAGGGTAGACATAAGAGACGCGGACATCAAACACGAGCTCAAGAGGACGCAGCAATCTTTCGTCAGCCTTCCGCCCGGCACACAGGAGCCTCCGGAGGGCCTATCAGGCGTTGCCGCCGCAATCCGGATGGG
>CAYOFA010000306.1:0-1964 GCA_964402885.1 uncultured Spirochaetaceae bacterium | reverse complement strand
CGTCTCATGTTCGCTCCTCCTTATTCTGTTGCTCTCTCGGCCCCAACGGAGCCGATAATCTCCTGTCGCGTTCGACGACGCACTACGTTCTGCGTCGCCCGAAACTGTGTATGAGAAGTGCAGCTATGATGACTCCACCCTGCAGGACCTGTGCGTAAAAGGGGGACACGTTCAGAATGTTGATGGCGTTGGCAATCATCGCCATGATGAGCGCTCCGAGAACCGTTCCCCAGAGCGTCCCTTCTCCACCGGTCAATGCGGCGCCGCCCACGACCACCGCCGCGATGGCGTCAAGCTCGTAGCGGACGCCCATGACCGGCTGCGCCGAATCGAGGCGGGCCACGAGGATCATTCCGGCAAGGGCCGCAAGCGTACCGGAGAGGACATACACGGCAATCGTGGTAGCCCTCACCGGCAGTCCCGCCACACGCGAGGCCACCCGATTGTTTCCGATCGCGTATACGTAGCGCCCGAGAGTCGTGCGTGAGAGCAGGAAGATCCCCACGCCGTAAATCAGGGCCGTTATCCAAACCGGCGAGGGAATCCCGAGCACCAGGGATATCCCGATGCCTCGAAACGACTCCGGAAGCCCGGTAATGGGCTGGCCACCGGCGTAACTCAGCGCGAGACCGCGGGCGAGTGTCATCATGCCCAGGGTGGTGATGAACGGCGGTATCCGTCCGTGGGTAATGAGCAGTCCGTTCACCGCGCCGACAGCAGCCCCCAGTGCCAGGCCCGCGAGTACCGCGAGCGGTACCGGCACGCCCATCTGCAGCACGTCGGCGGTGACCACCGCGGTGAGTGCAAGCACGGATCCGACCGACAGATCGATACCGGCGGTCAGGATGACCAGCGTCATGCCGGCCGCAATCGTCGCGTTTACCGTCGCCTGCAACAGCAGATTCAGCACGTTCTGCATCGTGAGGAACTGCTCGGAGAGGCCGGACAAGACCGTGGCAAGCAGGATGATGGCGAGCAGCAGGCCAAAGCGTCTCAGTATCTGGCGGATATCGAGGGCTTGTGTCATGCTCAGAACACTACCCCCGAGTACAGGATGACGTTCGCAAACGGCGTGCATTCGCCCGTACGGATAATGCCTTTGGAGCCGACAGAGCGAGCTTTGAGCTCCTCGTGGTCGACGTAATCC
Organism: uncultured Spirochaetaceae bacterium; assembly: GCA_964402885.1. Taxonomy (GTDB): domain Bacteria; phylum Spirochaetota; class Spirochaetia; order DSM-27196; family PWMO01; genus JAAAOH01. The sequence goes on along the minus strand of CAYOFA010000306.1, from coordinate 817 downwards.
ACCGGCACATCTCCGAGGATGGCGAGAAGCCCCTCGTGAAGCTTGAGGCTCTTCTCCCGTGTCTGCTCGGCGATGACCGCCCGTTCGACCTCGAACTCGCCGAGAACCGTCTCGAGCACCTCGAGGAATGTCGGCAGGCCACAGCGCAGCGCAAGATCGATGCGTTGCGGACCGGGCGGGATGGGAAGCCCGGCATCCGATATGACGAGGGAGTCAGTGTGGCCCATGCCGGAAATGAGGCTCGAAATCGGCTGATTGAAAATCCCGCTGCTCTTCATAGGACTCCTGCTCCTTGATCTGTTGCCGGTCGACCGCTCGAGGCCCGCACCACCAATTCCGGGGTGAGCACCCGGTGCCGCGCATCGTCGGTACTTTCAGCAGTAAGGCGGCCGAGCAGAAGCTTCACGGCCTCCCGAGCGATTTCGCGTTTGGGCTGTCGCACCGTTGTCAGTGACGGCACGGCGAATGAGGCAAGCTGAATGTCGTCGAAGCCCACCACCGACAAGTCGTACGGAACGCGCAGGTGCTGTTCCGCTGCTCCGTGGAGGACGCCCAACGCCATGAGGTCGTTCGACGCGAAAATGGCCTGCGGCATATCGCCGCTCTCATACATCGAAACGAAGGCGTTGTAGCCGCTCTCGATCTGGAAGTCGCCATGGACGACCTTCCCCGTCGCGCCGGCCTCACTCAGGGCGGTTCTGTACCCGGCGAGGCGCGCATCCGTGGAGGCAATGCCGCGCGGACCGGCGATACAGTCGATACGGCCATGTCCGAGCTCGGTCAAATGCCGAACCGCCAGATATGCGCCATGCTCGTT
>CAYOFA010000305.1:0-2013 GCA_964402885.1 uncultured Spirochaetaceae bacterium | reverse complement strand
TGCTGTCGCGATGACAACCTGTTTCCCGTGGCGCTCGACGCTCAGGGGTTCCCCGCCCTCGGCAACTTCGTCGAGCAGGCGATACAGGTTCCTCCGCAGCTCTGTGGGCGTGATCCTTTTCATACCTACATAATGGATAATTGACGTACGCTTGTCAAGAAATAACGTACGCCGTGCGACCGTGTGTCGCAAGCAGGCTTCAACAACGCTCCGGATCGTAGTAGTGTGTAACGAGAGCATATGAGGTGGAATCCGGCGCGCAGACTATGCTCGCAGCTCTCGAGATACCTCAAGGGGCGGGTTGTCCTTGGGTTCGTCGTGGTGGGGCTTGCCGCGGGCGCGGTGTTGGTGAATCTGCTGCTTCTGTACTCCAACCGCGGCGAAGTGCGCGATGACCTCGAGTACCTCGACGAGTTGCAGGTCAAATGGGGCCAGATAGCCGCTCGCATTCCTACGGTGATGCTCCGCGCCCTCGCGGAGGACGGAACCGCGGCGGGGGCGACCGGGTTCTCCGATGTGCGCCCGCTGGTCCTCGATCTTGCATCCTCCATCGCACGCGTCGAGTCCCGGCCCTGGCTCGGTAGGCTGAACGAGGGGAACGAGAGCGCCGCCCGCAGCCATCGCCACATGCTCGGCGCGTGGACCAGTCTGCAGCGGGAGTTGTTCGTTCTGTCGTTCAGCACGCCGGAGGAGTTCGCCTACGCAAGCGTGCAGGATGCGCGTCCCACTGCTCGCAGCTTCGCGGCCGCGCTCGGTTCTTATCGGGAGCGCGTCAACGAGGCAGCCGACGCGCACGCCGCTCGCATAGAACGCCTCGAGTGGAGCCTCTCCGCCCTCGCTCTCGTGCTTGCCGTCTTCGCCGTGTTCCAGAACCGTGCCCTTGCAGTCCGCAGGAGGACCGAGTCGCGGGTGCGGGCCCTCGTGCGCAGCACCCTATCCCGCCAGGAGGCCGATCGCAGCCGCCTCGCCGCGCTGCTACAGCAGGAGGTGGCGCAGACCATGTCTGCGGTGCGCCTCGCGCTTCCCTCGGGCGATGAGTGTGACCGTTGGGCCTGCGGGAAGGTGGGCCGGCAGATCGAAGAGCTCCTGCAGCGCGTACAGAGCGCCGGCGCCTGGCTTGGCGCAGGTGGTGCTGCCGGAGCAGGGGACCTTCGCGAAGCGCTCGAAAGAACCTGCCACGAGGTGAGCATGCGCGAGGGGGTAGATGTCTCCTTCAGCGCCCCGACTGACACCGACGGTGCCGTACTGTCGGCCGATACGATTGCTGCCACGGTGAGCCTTCTGCGGCGAATGCTCGACATACTGATCACTCATGCCGGTGCGGACCGAATAGCTGTCGGCGAGGTCGGTGGCGCTGAAAAGCGGTCGCTCCTGGTGTATGATAATGGAGGGCGGTTTCCGAGAGCGGGCAGGTTCGCCTCGTTCGACATCGCCATGGAAGAGGTGCGAGAGCGCGCACGCATGCTCGGTGCGACAGTGAGCGTTCAGCAGAGACCGAGCCGATTCAGCCGCGCACGGCGGTGGTCCAAACAGGAATTAAGAATACCTCAGCAGTACAAAGGAACGGAACATGCAGTACACGCCTGATGCTTCAGTAGCCTCGGTCAAACGAACATCGGTGATGCTTGTCGATGATCATCACATGTTTCAGGAGGGTCTTCGCATGCTCTTCGAGGGCCGAGAGGAGTTTACGGTGGAGGCGAGCTTCGACACCGCAACGGGCGCTCTTTCGTATATCGAGGAGCACTGCCCCGATGTGGCCGTTATTGATCTGGTGCTCCCCGACGGGCGGGGCACCGATATCATGGAGGCGTGCAGGGAAAAGTCCGAGCCGTGCGCCATTATCGCGCTGAGCGTTCACTCGGAGGCCTCCTACATCCACGGGGCTTTCAAGGCCGGCGCCGATGCGTACGTCAACAAGGCCTCTGCCACCGGGTCGCTTCTCGAGGCAATCCGGGCGGTCCGTCGCGGAGATCTCTACGCCGACGGCGTTACCACCCGGTCGCTCGTTGA
>CAYOFA010000304.1:0-2043 GCA_964402885.1 uncultured Spirochaetaceae bacterium | reverse complement strand
TGACACGCCGATGCAGCACGACGAGCTTCACAATAATGTCGAGCGCCTTTCGTCCCGCGTGGACCAGGTGATGGATGCCCTCTCCAAACTGAAAGCCGGGCGCGAGGCTGATGGAAACGCCGGAGGCGCGGCGGATGGATGCCCTGCGGACGAGAGTCCTGCCGAGGTGCTCCAACTCGAGGAAGTGCCCGAGGAATCCGGCGGCGCTGAGGCCGACGCCTCCGTCAGTCTTCCGCTCTCCGAATCTCTCTTCGAGCGGCTGCTCCAGCAGATCGTAAAGGGTCAGCATACCCGGCCCGACCTCGGGCTCGACAGCGATGAAGTCCGGGAGCTTCTCGACACCACCCCCGATATCGCGGTGGAGCTCGACCACGACGGCCGCGTGCTGTATGCGAATGCCTCGTTTTCCGTCGCATTCGGGTACTCGCACTCCGACGTCGTCGGGACCTCGTTCATAGATCTTGTTCAGGAAGGCTATCGCCGGCCCTTGCTCTCCCACATGAGGGAGGTCGCCGCAACGAGCACGGTACCCCGCGTGGCGACACCGGACGATATCGTGCTGTTTCGCGCCCGCCACGAGGACGGCAGCTACCTCTCCGTGGAAGCCTTATTGAGTACCTATCACGAGGAGGAAGCGACCCGCATTGTCGTCGTCATGCGCGATCTGTCGGTGCACCGGAGCCTGCTCGAGGAACTGCGGGAAAGCAAGGACAACTACGATGCGCTTTCGGAGACGATCACGGAGGCCATCGTCCGACTCGACGAGAGCTTCACCATCGTCTATGCCAACGCGGCCGTCAAGTCGACGTTCGGCTACGAGCCCGAAGAGGTGCGCGGCGAGCCGTTCCGCATGCTCTTCCCGCCGGGTGAGTATCAGCGAAACGAGAAGGCCTTCCGCAAGTACTTCATCGTAGATGATCAGGATCGTAACAGACTGGGACTCCACAACACGATCGAGCTCCTCGGCAAGCACAAGCACCGGGGGATCGCACCGATGGAGGTCTCCTTCGGAAACTCGAAGGAGTACCGTGGTCGCACTCTCACCTGCATCATCAGGGATATCACCCGCCGAAAGAATGCGGAGCGGCGCCTGCGGCACCTTGCCTACCATGATCAGCTGACGGGGCTCGGAAATCGCGACCTGTTCAACGCGGATATGCGGGACGTGCTGCACAATCTCAAGATTGCGGCAACCGGCTACGCAGCAGTCATGTTTCTCGATCTCGACGGCTTCAAGCAGGTCAACGACACCCTCGGCCATGAGGCCGGGGACAATCTGCTCGTCGAGACCGCTGTGCGGCTGAGAGATTCGCTGCGTGAGTCGGACTCGGTCTACCGCTTCGGCGGGGATGAGTTCGTGGTCGTCCTCAGCTACATCCATCACCCGCGGGATGCGGCCCTCGTGGCGAACAAGCTGCTGGCCGCGGTCCGCCGTCCGTACGAGCTCTCGCAGACTGCAGATAGCAGCTCCGATGTCGCGGTAGGAGTGAGCATCGGCATCGCGCTGACTCCCAGCCACGGGTCGACGGTGGAGGAGCTCACGAAGGCTGCCGACCTTGCGATGTACAGCGCCAAGGAGGCCGGGAAGAGCCAGTTCGCCTTCTACAGCGCCGACCTCAACGCAAAGGCGGTGGAGCAGTGGGAGCTCGAGCAGGGCATCCGCTCGGGACTCGAGCGGGGTGAGTTCGGGCTCCATTACCAGCCCCTGGTCGACACCGACGGCCGAATGAAGGGCGTCGAGGCACTGATGAGGTGGAATCACCCCACCAAGGGCGCAGTGTCGCCGGGACGCTTCATCCCCATCGCCGAGGAAACGGGCCTCATAGTGCCCCTCGGCAACTGGGTGCTCGAGACCGCATTCCGGGACGTGAAGGCCTGGAATGACGGCGGCTACCCGGACCTCTACGTCTCCATCAACCTCTCCCCGCGGCAGTTCGAGCAGAAAGACCTGGTGGACATGATCGGGCGGGCGCTCGAGCGTACCGGCGCGGATCCGCGAAATGTGAAGATCGAGATAACCGAAACCTGTATCATGTCGGCGCC
>CAYOFA010000303.1:0-2057 GCA_964402885.1 uncultured Spirochaetaceae bacterium | reverse complement strand
GCCTCTCACTCATATCTGCGGCACTTCGTGTCGATAGGACTAGCGTATGTCTCGTGCAAAGACCCTTCTGCTGGGTACGGTGACACTACTGCTGCTTGCAGGTTGCGAGCAGTTTTTCACCAGCAATCTCTTTTCGGGGTTGCAGCGCGACCCCTCGAATCTCCCGTTCGAGCAGCAGGTTGCCTACGCCGAGAGTGCCCTGAACTCCGGCGACACGGATGCCATGGCCGACGCCTATGACGCGCTCTCTGATTCACTGGACGACCGCAACAACAAGGATGCCGATCTCAACAGCCTGGCCGCCGAGCTTGCAATCGGCGCCTCGGGGCTGACGGACACCGTGCCGGAGCTTGCGGACGCAGCGATAAACGGAGATTTTTCCAGCCAGACCGATCTGGAGAACGCGCTCAATGACGTGCTCGGCGACGTGGACTACACCTATATCGATGAAGCCGAGGCCCAGCTTTCCCAGATACAGGCGAACGGTGGAGAGGTGAGCGAGGAGCAGTACGTTTTCGTTGCGGCCGGGCTTCTCATGAAGGAGGCCGATACCCAGGGAGGTGTCGGTGGCCTGAACACGACGAACACCAGTGAGGAGCTGGCGTTCGTCGACGCCGCCATCACCGACCTGCAGTCGCGGGGTGAGGAGTCGGCATTGCTGGGGGATCTCAAGGCGATGTACGAAGGCCTATAGGGAAGGCGATGAAGGAGACCAAGTGAACCGCAGCCGCCGCCGTGGCACATCAATCAGCGTACTCACTGTCCTGGCTGTGGCTGTCCTGTTGTGCGGTGCGCCGGTGTCTGCTACCGCGGAAGCCAGGCTGCTCCCGGAAGAAACGGTTTCCATTCCCTCTCCGCGGGTGAGCTCCATGGGAGGCACCCACGCCGCGCTTTCCGGCGACCTTTCGACGTTCTTCTCGAATCCGGCCGGTTTCCGCACGGCAGAGCCGACCTTTCAGGCCGCAGAGCTGGGGCTGCGCGTCCGCGGGCCCGCGTTCACCATCGCCAACCTCATCGTCGAGGGGTCGCAGGAGAATATTGATGATGTTCTCACGTCGCCGGAGGTTGCCGAGCTCTTCTCGAATCTCTACACCGACGTCTCGCTCATTGGTCCGCTTTCCTACGGTTTCGTCGGGGACGGACTCGGGTTTCTGGTTTCGAACAACAACGGGATGTCGATCGAATCCATCGGCACCTCGACCCTCGGCATAAACATCTATCAGCGCCTCGTGCTTGCCGGCGGATTCAGCCTGAACATCCCCTTCGGTGATGAGCCGGAGAGCGGACTCGATGTCGGATTTCTGCTGAAAGGATTCTTTACCGGCCGCTCCGGCCTTACCACGAGCGTGCTCGAGCTACCCGATACCCTTGGCTCTCTCGGTCCCGGCGCCATCATGGACGAGCCCTTCGATCTGACCACAGGCATGGGCGTGGACCTCGGGTTGAGGTATGTTCCCGTCACGCCGCTGACGCTCGGGCTGACCGTACAGAACCTGCTCGCACCGGCGGTGGTGAACGAGTACGCCTCGCTCTCTGCTTTCCTCGACAATGAGCCTCCGGTTGATCGCGTGCGAGCGCGTATCCCCCAGAACATATCATTCGGGATGATGTATCGTCCCGATCTCGGGCCGTCGGTATCCCGCCATATCAGCGACCTCAAACTGCTCTTCGACTATCGCGACATTTTCGACTTCTGGATTGCGCCGGAACAGGCGGAGAATATCGTGCTGAAGTTTGGCCTCGGCACCGAAATCACCCTTCTGCGGGTCCTCGACCTTCGTGCCGGACTTTCGCGCGGTCTGCCAGCGGCCGGGCTCGGCATCGACTTTCAGGTGATGGAATTCGATCTCGCCGTCTACGGCTCGGAACTCTCCACCGAGCCCGGCTTTCGCTCGGTCTACAACGTAGCGGCCGGCTTTCGCTTCGCCTGGTAGGGAACCGTGACGAGGCCCGGCGGTGGTGCCACCGCGGCGTGGCGTCCGGCTTCAGCTTGACACGGGCAATGCGGCATTGCTATATCTACAATCACCGGGCCGCTAGCTCAGCTGGTAGAGCAA
>CAYOFA010000302.1:0-2063 GCA_964402885.1 uncultured Spirochaetaceae bacterium | reverse complement strand
CGGCACTGCTTCGCTGCCACGGCGTCGGCGAGCGCAAACTCGAGCAGTACGGGGAGCTCTTCCTCTCGCTCGTAACGCACTATCTCGACGGGGGTGGCTGCTCGGAGTCCTGATCCGGTGCGGCGCCGCCCCATCGTCAGAACAAGGAGAACGATGACCAATGGCTATCGAAGAACTCGATGATGGAACGAATGCCGCGCTCCGCGTCGGCGAGTTCCTCGTATCAATAGGTGCGATGACAACGGAACAGGTCCAGGAGGTTCTCGCCGAACAGGAGAAGGCTCCGGAGAAGCTTTTCGGGCAAATCGCCATCGAGCTGGGATTTGTCGATGACAGCGCGATAAACCGGTATCTCGAAGAGACAGGAACGGGCCATCGGTAGAGAATGATGCCGGGGGCGTTGCCGTCTTAATCCCCGTGCCCGCCGGTCGGAATGCAGATGCGGTAGACGAACCCCGCCTGGTCGACGTCCGCCGAGAGCTGAGCGGCAAGCCCCTCCACGATTAGAGATCCGAGCCCGCCGCCCTCCTCTCCTGATCGCGTTGATTCGGCACCATTGTCGCTGTACTCGATGCAGACCCTGCCCGCCTGCTCGTGAACGGCGATCGCCACTGCCGGTTCGGCTACCCCATCGAATGCGTGCTTTATCGAGTTGGTGACGAGCTCATTCAGGATGGATGCTACGGGCACAAGAGTATTCTCGTCGAGATAGACCTCGTCGCCACGGATAGTAACGCCTATTTCGACTGGCGCATTCGCGACGAGCAACGTAGCGACCTCGCTGAGATAGCTCAATAGCGGTGCCTTTGCCCCCGAGTTGAGACCGGACAATCGGTGATGAAGCTTCGCAAGCGTTTCTATTCGGCCCCGGACAGCCCGCACGACAGAGAGGTGATCGACTGATGCAGCACTGAAGTTCGAGTGAAGGTCGATGTAGCTGATCAGGAAATTGAACTGGTTCGTTATACGGTGACGGATTTCCTTTGCCTGGAGCTCCGCTTCGGCAAGACGCTCGCTCATACCAACGAGGTTGTTGAGATCACTCTCCACGAGCTCTGCAAGCCGCCGTACGAGGTGTCTCTGATCCTCGTCGTACTCATTGCGCGTTCGATCGAGGACGCAGAATGTTCCGAAAACCTCCCCGTCGGGCCATCGGATCGGGACACCAAGATAGGAAAACATGTTCAATTCCACATCCGGATTCTTTTCCCAGACCGGATCTTCCAGGGCATGGGGAACAAGGAGTTCTTCCCGTCTCCCGACAACAGTTTCGCAGTACAGACCGTAGCCCAGTTTCGCTCGCTCCGCCTCCTCGTAGGGATTGCCGTCGGTCGCACTCGACGCAAAGACTTCGATTTCTCCCTCGTGGAGGCGCATGATAAGGCCGGCGGGAACCTTGATGATTCGTGCCGCAAGCGTAACGATCTCCTGCCACTTCCGTTCAAAATCGGCCGGTATCTCGGGCTTCGAACTCGAGGTAATGGGAACCCGTACAAGGTTGGGTGAATTTGAAACGGCCACTCGTGCTGTTCGGTCAACTACTTCTGAAGTCAACTCTCGTACTCCTCGACTGCGCGATATAACCTGCAGAATACCAATATACCTTTATTAAGTCAAAAAAGTCAATACGATCCGGCTCCCCGGCAAGACCGCCGTCAGGGGATGCTTTCGCTATGCTTCTGCATTACTCACGAGCGCGCCTCGCCGCCCCACTTCTCTGCGGCCGCCTCGACGGCCGAATCGAGCCAGGACGGAAGGGAGGTGACACTGCGGGAGACCGGGTCGAAGGCTACGAGAGTCGTCTCGGCTGTCGCGTAGGTGGCGCCGCCTGCGTCGGCTATGACGTAATCGATCACGAAGCTCGCCCGCCGCATCTCACGCACGGTCATCGTGACGAAGAGATCGGTGCCGTACTCGACCGGCAGCTTGTAGCTGCAGGCAGCTCGTGCTACGAGGAAGACCGTTTCCTCACTCATCTCCACCCGAAAATGCTCACGGATGAGCTCGATGCGGGCCTCCTCGAGATAGGTGAAGAAGACCGAGTTGTTCACATGCCCGTAGGC
>CAYOFA010000301.1:0-2078 GCA_964402885.1 uncultured Spirochaetaceae bacterium | reverse complement strand
TCGTCGGCCGCGGCGAGCACGCCGTACACGTCGGTGTTCTCCTGCTCGAGGGGAACCACGGCGAGGCTCGCGGTGATATTGAAGGTGTTCTTCTGCCAGATGAAGCGGCGCTGCACGACGTCGTGAACGTTGCGGGCCACCTCCACCGCACGGTCGATGTTGGTATCGAGTAACACGGCGGCGAACTCGTCGCCGCCCATTCGGCTCGCAATGCTCCCTTCGGGGAGCTCGTCGACGATATCGTTCGATACCTGCCGCAGCAGCTCGTCCCCGGCGAAGTGTCCGCACACGTCGTTTATCACCTTGAACTGATCGAGGTCGATCAGAAGGATGGCGTGGCTGCGGGTCCCGCTCTTGACCTTCGGGATGAGCTCCTGCAATTGGGCGATGAACTCGGTGCGGTTCACGAGACCCGTCAGCGAGTCATGGCTTGCCTGGTAGACGATGGTATCCGACATCTTCTTGATATCAGTGAGGTCACGGAAGGCGATGGTAAGGCCCTCGAAGGCCGCGCTGCTGCGAATTGCGGCGACAGTGCCGTCGACGTGGATCTGCGCGCCCTGTTTGTTCTTCAGGTACACGTTCTCGAAGAAGAGGGTTGCCTCGTTCCCGCTTTTCGGGTCTTCTCCGGTCACCTGCATCCGCAGCTCCGTGTGGTTGTCGAAGAGCTGGAATACATCACTGAGAGGCAGATCCTTTGCCTCGTCTTCATGCCATCCCGTCAGTGTTTCCGCCACCGGGTTCATGAACTGGATGTTGTTATGATCGTCGGTGGCGATGATGGCGTCGCCGACGCTGTGCAGGATGCCCGAGAACCAGCGTTCCTGACTCTGGAGCTTCTTGTGGATGTTGCTCTTGTAGAGAGCGATGTCGATGGTGGTGTAGAGCTCGCGCTCCTTGAAAGGCTTGAGAACGTAGCCGTAGGGCTCGGCCTCTTTGGCCCGCGCCAGCGTCTTCTCATCCGCGAAGGCGGTGAGGAAGATCACCGGGATGGCGAGCTCTTCCTTGATCTGCCGGGCGGCATCGATACCGTCGATATCGCCGCCGAGCATGATATCCATGAGGATGATGTCGGGGAGAAGAGAGCGGGCTTTCTCCACCGCGTCCGTGCCGGTGGCGGAAAGCCCGACTACCTGGTAGCCGAACTTTTCAAGGCGTCGTTGAAGATCGAGAGAGATGATCTTTTCGTCCTCAACGACAAGTATACGTTCGTTCTGCATATATCCACCGATTATCCGAGGCCGGGTCGCCGGCCTCTTACTAAGTCAGGATAACCGGTGGAGGAGTTTACGTCAACACTGAAATTAGAGTTTCAAGACTTTTTTCAGTTGTGCGGGCTCGTTTCGGAAGGACGAGCCTCGCCCTTCGAGGAAGTGATACTTCTCGAAAAGATGGAGGGATAGCTCCGAAAAGAGAATCTCGTCGCCGGCGGGCTCACCGCCGGGCGCGCGCTGCACCTGGCAGTTCACCTTGCGGAAAATGCCGTCCTCGAACGGTGAGGCGAGGAAACCCCGGGCCTCGCTGACACGCACGATCCAGGTGCCGTCCACCGTTACCGGCTCCTCGAGGCCTTTGCGGCCCTCCTCCATGAGGTAGCGCATGCGTGCCGCCGCGGCCTCGAAGGTGATGCCCTGGTGGGCCATCTCCTGCTCGTCGGCGGCGATGATATCGACGAGCGGTCGCTCGTCTTCTCCGAGAAACCCGTCCTGGGTGATCTCGCCCGGTTGCATGTTCGCCTGCGCCTTCGTGTACTCCGGAGACATCTTCATAGCTCGTCACCTTGCCCCTTACGCGAATTTGTCGAAATAGATTTTCTCTTCTTCCATATCGTTGGCGCGCATGACTTCCATACAGGCGTCAAGCATGCCCGGGCTCCCGCAGAGATAGCCTTCCTTCTGCTCCTCCACGGGGATCGTGTTCTTGAGGTACTCGTCGAGCACCTCGGTGATGAGACCGGTAGCGCCGCGCCACTCTGCGCCTTCCTCCGGTTCGGAGAGCGCGGGAACGAAGTGGAAGCGCTCATACTTGTCGTTGAGCTCGTAGAGCCAGTCGAGGTAGAACATGTCCTTCGAGGTCCG
>CAYOFA010000300.1:0-2082 GCA_964402885.1 uncultured Spirochaetaceae bacterium | reverse complement strand
GGTGGCGGTGGATCTGAAACCCGTCGAGCTCCCGCCCTCCGACTCGCTTCGCACCGTCGAGGGGGACGTCACTGACGGGGCGGTGCGTGATGAGTTGCGCGAGCTCGGTCCGTTCGACGTCATTCTCTCCGATGCGGCTCCCTCGACGAGCGGCAACCGGACCGTCGACAGCGCACGCTCGGCGGAGCTCGTCGAGATCGTCCTGGAGCTCGCGGATGAGCTCCTCGCGCCGGGCGGACACATGGTGGCAAAGCTCTTCCAGGGCGGTGACGAGAAGTCGCTTCTTGAGTCGGCCCGGGAGCGCTTCCGAAGCGCTCGCATCCAGCGACCGAAGGCATCCAGAAGTGATTCCTTCGAGGTGTTCATCGTCGGCGTCGACCACAGACGGGGACCGGCATGAGCGAGCGAGAGGTCATCGAGCGCACGCCGGAACCGAACACGGTGGAGTCTCTGTCCCGAGACCTTTCGGCGCTGGGGGTTGAGCCCGGCATGGTGCTTCTCGTTCACTCCTCACTTAGCGCCCTCGGCTGGACGATAAGCGGCGCGGTGACGGTCGTACTCGCGCTCGAAGCCGCCGTGCGCGAGTACGGCACCATCATCATGCCCACTCAATCCGGAGATTTGTCAGACCCCGCAGAGTGGGAGCACCCGCCGGTGCCGAAGGCGTGGTGGGAGACCATCCGGCGGGAAATGCCTGCCTTTCATCCCGACATGACACCGTCCCGGGGTATGGGCGTCATCCCCGAGTGCTTCAGAACGCAGCCCGGCGTCGTTCGAAGCCTCCATCCCCACGACAGCTTCGCCGCCCGGGGCGAGCGTGCCATAGAGATCTGCTCCGACCACGAGCTCGACTTCGGGCTCGGGGAGGGATCTCCACTTCGTCGCATCTATGACCTCGACGGGTGGGTGCTGCTTCTCGGCTGCGGCTTCGAGTCCAACACATCCTTCCACCTCGCCGAGTACCGGGCGCAGTACGGCCGCAAGGAGATCGTGTGGCGCTACGCTCCGCTCGAAATCGAGGGGCATCGCCGCTGGAAACAGTTTCGTGACGTCAACATAGACAGCGACGACTTCGTCGAGCTCGGCCGGAGCTTTCGGAAGCACGCCACGTCCGAGATTCGGGAAGGCAGAGTCGGAGGAGCGACCGCCCTCCTCTTTCCTCAGCGCGCCTGCGTCGATTACGCGGTACGCTGGCTGCCCCGAAACCGCGCGACGTAGCGGGCGCCGGGGCAGCGGCGGCGGCGGCGGGGCAGCGGGCCAGGGCGGTGACCGCGGCCGGGCTTAGATTTTCTCATCGATTTACGCTACATTCGACAGACGATGCACGACTTCGCGCCCGCCGGCGACGGCGACCGACGCCGCCGAACCGGAACCTTCCTGCGACTCATGCTTGCCGCCACCGCGGGCGTACTCCTGCTCGCGGGGTGCGCATCCATCGTCACCCGGCCGTCCGGCGGAGGTTCCGTCGACGCGGGTTCGACGGGCGCTGCCGCGGCGCACCCGCACGCGCACGAGGTGCGCAGTGATGATCTCTCCTCCGTGCAGCAGCGAGTGGTAGAGAGCGCGAGGAGCCTCGTCGGCGCACGGAGCCTTCGGATAAACGGTCGTCGGTTCCGCTACGACTGTACGGGGACCATCCTCGCAGCCTACTACGGAGCGGGCATCGATCTCGAGGCGGAGTTCAGCGCCTACACGGGAAACGGGGTGGCTCGCCTTTTCAAGCTCGCCGCCGCCCACGATCTCGTGTACACCGGAGACTCGCCGAACCCCGGGGATGTAATCTTCTGGGACAACACCTACGACCGCAACGGTGACGGGGCGTGGAATGATGCTCTGACCCACGCCGGTGTCGTTATCCGCACCTACGCAGACGGCAGCGTCGACTACGTACACCACAACTATCGCGACGGCATCGTCGTCGCACGGATGAGCCTCGCCTCCCCGGATCTTCATCAGTCCGGAGCGCTGCTCGTTAACTCACCCATGCGCATGAAGAGCCACCGCCACATGAATCCGTCAAAGTGGCTCGCGAGCCATTTGTATCGTTCTGCAGGAATGCTCTACGAGCTGTAGGATGGGCGA
>CAYOFA010000299.1:0-2202 GCA_964402885.1 uncultured Spirochaetaceae bacterium | reverse complement strand
CGCCCGCCGGCGCGGTCCGCTCGAACACCAGGGTCGTGTGGTCGACGTGGAGCTGGCGGTAGCCGCCGGTGCGGAGCGCGGGATGCGCGAGGCGCAGGGCCTGGAGCCCGGCGAGGTGGTCTCGGAGGCCGGGGTCGGATCTGTCGATGTCCTCCCAGCGGGGACGGAGGTCGCGGTCGCTGCCACCGCGGCGGGCGCCGGTCTGGCCGAATTCGCTACCGTAGTACACCGATGGAATGCCGGGCATGGTCATGAGCAGGGCGTAGAGCGAATAGAGGTGGCCGGGCTCGGTGAGCACCGAGGCCACCCGGTCGACGTCGTGGTTGTCGGCGAAGTTGTAGAGGAGCATGCCTTCGTAGATGCCCCCGGGGGCGAACTGCCGCGAGAGCGAGTGCGCGATCTCGAAGAAGTTGCCGTCGTTGTGTGAGGACCACAGCCCCTTGTAGCACTCGTAGTTGGTGGCGCTGTGCAGGCGGTCGGGCGCGACGAGCTCGGTGTAGTCGCCGTGGATCGCCTCCCCCATCAGCCAGAACTCCTCCCCGCCGAGGTCTGCCGCCACCGCGTCGGTGCGCTCGCGCAGGGCGCGCATGAAGTCGGCGTTCAGCAGGTAGGCCACATCGAGGCGAAGGCCGTCAATGCCGAGATCCCGCATCATCCACTCCACTGCCCCGAGGAGGTGATCGACGACGTCGGGGTTGGTCAGGTCGAGCGCGACGAGGTCCTCGTTTCCCTCCCAGCCGTCGTAGACGAAGCCGTCGCCGAAGCGGTTATCGCCTGAGAAATCCACGCCCCGGAACCAGCTGCGGTAGGCCGACTGCTCACCCTCCTCCCGCAGTTTGCGGAAGGCCCAGAAGTCACGTCCCACGTGATGGAAGACGCCGTCGAGGATGACGTGCATCCGGGCATCGTGGATGCGCTCCACCAGGCGTCGGAGGGCCGCATCGTCTCCGAGGCGGCGGTCGGTGTGATAGTAGTCGGCGGTGTCGTAGCCGTGAGCGCTCGACTCGAGCACGGGGCCGAGGTAGATGGCGTTACAGCCGGTTGCCGCGACATCGCCGAGGACGTCGCCGATCCGCGCGAGGCGGTCGGGCGCGCCGGGGTCGCCGGCGCCGCCGCCCGCGTCACCGCCGCCCGCACCGGGGTTTCCGCCGCCGCCCGCGTCGGCGCCCGGCCCCATCCCCTGCCCCGGAGCGGGGTTCTCAGCCTCCGCGCCGCAGAAGCCCAGCGGATAGATGTGATAGAAGAATGCGTCCTGCCACCAGTGTTTCATATATAGCGTCCCCTTTCCTTGTTCAGACAACTCACGAGTAGATTCCGTGCGAGAACTGATGCATCACCCGGAAGGCCAGTGACTCGTCCCGGCTGATCCTGCCCTCGAGCAGCAGAAAAATGTAGGTGAACACGGTGCCGAGAAAGGACACCGCGTAGGGCTCCTCGCGACCGCGCATGTTCCCGTGGTCCTCGGCGGCCTCGAGGAACAGGGCCTTGAGTCGCTCGAGAAGCTGGTCGTAGTACGGCCGCACCGCCTCCCGCGCCTCACTCTGCTCCGGCGCGTACTGAAGCGAGAGCAGGAGCCGCGTGAAGCGCGGGCGCTCCTCCGCGAAGCTCAGAAACACCTCGATGATGCTCTCGAGGGTGGCCGGCATGTCACCGTCGTAGGAGAGCGCCGGCTCGAGGCGGGTTTCGAGCTCGTCGACGGAGTCCGAGAGCACCGCATCGATCAATCCGCGCTTGTTGGAGAAGTAGTGATAGAGTGTGGGCTTCGTGACCCCGGCGCGCGTGCAGATCTCCTGCACCCCCACCGAATCATACCCGCGGGCCGCGAAGAGCTCGAGCGCCGCGTCCATGATCTGCGTCCGGTTTCCCATCACGTATAGTATACCGAACGGTATATGCTGCCGTCAAGCCTCGATGCAGCCGGCTTCCCGCGCCCAGTCGAGTATTCGCTCACCCGGCATAGGTCGGGCAAAGTAGTAGCCCTGCATCCGCACGGGGCCCATGCTGCGGGCCAGAGACACCTGCTCGGCGGTCTCGATACCCTCCACGACCACGACCATGCCGAGATCGTGGGCAAGGCCAACGAGCGTGCGAAGCGTTCGCTCATCACCCTCGGACTCCCCGGCGCGCGCCACGAATGAGGGGTCTATCTTGATGATGTCGACCGGCAGGCGATTGAGGTAGCTGAAAGCGGAGTAGCCCGAG
>CAYOFA010000298.1:0-2242 GCA_964402885.1 uncultured Spirochaetaceae bacterium | reverse complement strand
CTAGCAATGGCTGGCTTCGATCGCATCACCACACGCGCCGGCGACGACGGAACGAGCTCGCTTCCCGGCCTCTCCGACCTGCCCAAAGACGACATTCTGTTCCAGGTCCTCGGCGACCTCGACGAGTTTTCCGCGGCGCTCGGACTCGCGCGCAGCACGGCCGCAGCCGGGGCGCTTCCCGGCGGCGCCCGGGCGGAGGATATCCGGCGACGGATCGAGTGGATGCAGACGCTGGTGTCTCGTGTGTTGGCTGCTGTGGCCGGATGCCGGAGCGGAGGTCGGGCGGGAAGTGATCCGCAGGTGCCGGAAAACGCGGTATCGGAGATCGAGCATGCCCAGGCTGAGCTCATGAGCCGCATACGGATACCCGACCACTTCGTCATGCCGGGCGGTACGCGCCTATCGGCGGAGATTCATTGTGCCCGCGGCATCTGTCGGAGAGCCGAACGAAGCTGTGTGACGGCACACAACAAGTACCGGGATGCGAGGCTGGAGGCCGTTCTGCCGGTCCTCAACCGGCTGTCTGATTATGCGTTCGTGCTCGCGCTCGCCGCAGAAGCCGACCCTGGTGCGGGCAGAATCGACACGGCCTGACTGAGCATGGTCTCCCCGTCGAACAGGAACCTCCCGCTCACATAGGCGCCCCCGAGAACGTGAGGCAGCCAGAGTCGGTCATCCTCCCACATTTCGGCGTAGGGCACCTCATCGAGGTGGCACCAGAAGGGATCGGCCTCGTCGGTTTCCACGAGTTGCCCGCTGTAGCTGTCTCCGAGAAACACCTCGCCGTAGAGCGAGTACCCGTCAGCGAATATGAAGGAGAGGTCCGCCACCCGGCGTAGATCGTGGGGGGTGATGCCGACCTCTTCCTGCGTTTCACGCACAGCGGCCTCGAGGTAGGTTTCTCCCGGTTCCACTCGCCCGCCGGGTCCGTTAATCTTGCCGGACCCGAGGCCGCGCTTCTTTCGGATAAGGAGGATGTGCGGAGCCTGTCGCACGAATACTATGACCGCGCGGTCGGTAGGCTTCCAGTGTGTCCAGTCGATGCTCTCTACAGTGTGTGTATTCAACTATGTTACCTTTCGAGTTGAAAGGAGAATAAGAAAAATGCTACGCTTTCGTCAATTTCACGTGTTCATGACCCAACCGCCACAAGAGAGGTAAGGAGAACATGTTAGGTTTTGTCGTAATCGCCGTGATGGCTGCACTCGCGTTCGCCGGCATAAACTTCGTCGGCGTGAAGCGCCTCGACACCGGCACCCCGATCATGCAGGAGATCGCCGGTGCCATTCAGGAAGGTGCCGACGCGTTCATCAAGCACGAGTACAAGCTGATTTTTTCCATTGCTGTGTTCATCGCCGTCGGCCTCGGGCTTCTTGTCGCCTGGTACACCGGAGTGGCCTTCATACTGGGGGCAATCATGAGCGCGACCGCCGGGTGGATCGGTATGAAGATTGCCACCCTCGCGAACGTGCGGGTTTCGAACCGTGCCCGCGAGTCGAAGGATCTCGGCAGCACGCTGCGAGTCGCGTTTCGCGGCGGGAGCGTGATGGGGCTCAGCGTCGGCGGCTTCTCGCTGCTGGGGCTGGTCCTGGTGTACTTCGTCTTCGGAGTTCTGCTCGGTCAGACCGATGCGTCCCGCCTGACCGTCGAGGTGAACTGGCTGGGCGTGAACTTCATCCCGTTCACCATGTCGGTCTCGGGGTACGCGCTCGGCTGTTCGATCATCGCCATGTTCGACCGGGTCGGGGGCGGTATCTATACGAAGGCGGCCGACATGGGAGCCGATCTCGTCGGTAAGACCGAGGCCCATATCCCGGAGGATGATCCCCGTAACCCGGCCACCATCGCCGATAACGTTGGTGACAACGTGGGTGACGTCGCCGGTCTCGGCGCGGACCTTCTGGAGAGTTACGTCGGCTCACTGATCTCGGCCGTGGTGCTTGCCGCCTACATGTTCCATCTGCGGCTCGATACCACGCGAGAGCTTTCCTCGGGCCTGGTTCAGAAGATGATCGATTTTCCGATGATCTTCGCCGGTATCGGCATTTTCGGATCGATCATCGGCATTCTGGTACTGGTGCTGCAGAAGAATTCCACCGCCAAGCCGCACCGTCAGCTCAACACCGCCGTGTTCACCTCCGCCGCATTGACGCTCGTGGGAACCGGCGTGCTTACCTATTTCTATTTCCAGGGTGAGAATGTTGCAGAGGTCGACTTCCAGCTCGGGCCCCTCTCGCCGTGG
>CAYOFA010000297.1:0-2271 GCA_964402885.1 uncultured Spirochaetaceae bacterium | reverse complement strand
AGGCGGTGTTCGGCCCGCGAAGCCTGAACCTCGAAAGCGACGCATATCCGGCCGCGGATGACGCCTTCGTGCCGGATGTCTCCGGCGAGGTCGCCTACTTCCGTCGGGGACTCACGCTTTCCGATCTGCTTGCCATTCGGCGCTTCGATGATGGCGGCACGCTTCACTACGGGCGGGTCTCGATTCAGCAGACCGAGCGTGGTGTATTCGAGGTCTACGTCGATGAGGAGCTCGCCGCCGAGGTTCCAGACACCGTGCAGTATCGCCCGACCTACGATATCGGACAGCGTCTCTCCGAGCCGTTCGTGCCGCCGCGGTTCGCCGTCACCTGCCTCGGGCCGAGCCACGGCTTCGATCCGAACGACAACACCTCCGGCTTCATCATCTGGCTTCACGGCAACGGTATCATGGTTGACCCGCCGGTGAACTCAACCGAGTGGCTCGAACAGTCGAACGTGAATCCGAAGTTCATAGACAGCATCATCCTCACCCACTGCCACGCGGACCACGACGCCGGCACGTTCCAGAAGATTCTCGAGGAGTCGCGTGTCACCATCTACACGACACCCACTATCATGCAGAGCTTCCTCACGAAGTACGCGGCCTTCTCCGGCGAGTCGGTGGAATACCTGCGTCGTCTGTTCACGTATCACCCGGTGTATATCGGCCGCTCCTTCTATCTGCACGGGGGAGAGTTCCACATCTTCTACACGTTGCATTCGATCCCGACCATGGGATTCCGTCTGGCCTTTCAGGACAAGACCTTCGTCTACTCCTCCGATCATCAGGCTGATCCCGACGTGCAGCGGGACATGTACGAAAACGGCTACATGTCCGAGCGCCGCTTCGAGCAGCTTTCGAACTTCCCCTGGGACAGTGACGTGATATATCACGAGGCGGGCATCGCACCCCTCCATACCCCCATCGCATATCTCAACTCGCTGGCGGAAGACGTACAGCGGCGCACCGTGGTCTACCACATCGCGCAGAAGGACTTCCCTCCCGAGGACGAAACACAGCTCACGCTCGCCACATTCGGCATAGAGAACACCCTCTACTTCGAGACCGAGAAGTCGCCCCATGAGGCCGCGTACCACATCCTCGATGTGCTCAAGCATCTCGACTTCTTTCATGTGCTGCCGGTCTACAAGGTGCAGGAGTTCCTCAGCATCGTTGAGCACCGCACCTACGAGCAGGGAGAAAAGATCATCGAGAAGGGGACACGGGGGAACGAGTTCTTCATCATCCGTACCGGCACTGCGCGCGTTCACATGGAACAGCTTGTGCGCGGCAAGTACCTCGGAGCCTACGAGTACTTCGGCGAGGTGGCACTGCTTGCCGGAACCGCCCGGACCGCGGACATCATTGCCGAAACTGATGTGGAGCTCTACGCGATCCCCAAGAGCAAGTTCATCAACTTCATAGCCGGCACCGAGTTCGAGCGGGTGCTGCGACGCCTCATAACCAACCGGAGCGAGGAAACCTGGAACACCCTCGTCTCGAGCAACCAGCTTGCCTCTCTCACCGATTATCAGCGGATGTGGCTGGAGTCCGTGCTCGTGAAGACGCGGCGCGATGGAGGAGGCGATCTCATCACCGAGGGCGAGCATGCCGACGGCATCTACCTGATAAGCGCCGGCTCAGTAACCGTGATGCGCGGTGAGAACGCCGTCGCGAGCCTCCGCCGCGGCGATGTTGCGGGGAGCATGCGCGCGATTCAACGCGACGAGCCCTCGGCATACACGTACCACCACGACGACCCGATCGATCTGCTGTTCGTGCCGCGCGATGACGTGATCGAGTTTCTCAAACGCAATCCCGGCGCCGCAATGCGCTTCGGTCAGTAAGCGGTTGTGGCCTCCGCCGGGCCGCCCCGGGTTGTATGCCTACCGCAGGGGCCGTAGACTGAGCTCATGACCGAGATCCAGCAGGTATCAGAACTCGAACAGGCAATTTCAACGCACGAAGCCCTGGCCATCCTCTTCACCCGGCAGGATTCCCCGGAATCGGTCGACATCTATCCGCGAGTACGCCGTCTGCTGCGACGGTTTCCGCGCGTGCCCGGCTATCACGTAAGCATGGAGCGCCATCCGACTGCGGCAAGTGAGTTCCTCGTCTACGAGGTCCCCACCATCATCGTCTACTATCGCGGCACCCCCGCATTCAAACACGTCGGGGGCTTCTACCTTCCCGATCTGCGCGCGGAGCTCCAGGAGTTCAAAGCCCGCCTCAGCGACTGACGCCCGCGCCCGGCGAGCGAACGGAAAGCGT
>CAYOFA010000296.1:0-2303 GCA_964402885.1 uncultured Spirochaetaceae bacterium | reverse complement strand
ACCTACCTCGGAAAGCCGCCGACGCTTACCGCGCTCCTGCCCGCGCTGGCAGAGGTGCACCCCACCATGATGCTCACCGTGCCGCTCATCATGGAGAAGCTCTATCAGTCGCGGGTGAAGCCCGTCTTCGCCAAGAACGCGATCACGCGTGCGCTCAAGCACATCGCCCCGCTTCGGAAGTTCGTCCACCGCGCCGCCGGCAAGAAAGCATACGAGGCATTCGGCGGGGCGCTGCGCTTCTACGGAATCGGCGGCGCGCCGCTTACCCCCGACACCGAGCGCTTCCTGCGGGAGGCGAAGTTTCCTTACGCCATCGGCTACGGACTCACCGAGACCGCTCCGCTCATCGCCGGCACCGACGCCGCGGACACCAGGTTTCGCTCCACCGGCCCGGCCATCGAGAATGTGGAGATACGGATTGATCACAACGCCGGCGACGGCGAAGAGGGTGAGGTGCTCGTGCGCGGCCCGAACGTCATGCAGGGCTACTACCGCAACGAGGAAGCCACGAAGGAGATCCTGACAGAGGACGGATGGCTCAGAACCGGGGACCTCGCCTCCGAGGACCGCGACGGCTATATCTACATCCGGGGACGGCTCAAGAACATGATCCTCGGCCCGAGCGGCGAGAACATCTATCCCGGCGACCTCGAGAACGTGATAAACGAGCACGAGCTCGTGGTGGAATCCATCGTCTTCGAGTGGCAGGGCCAGCTCCTCGCGCGGGTGCACGTCGACATCGAGGCCCTCAAGGAGCGCCTCGGCGAGCATGCCGCTCAGATCGCGAGCGTACAGGAGCGCGCCGACGAGATCCTCGAGAGCCTCAGAAAGGCAGTGAATGCCCGGGTCAGCCGCCACGCACGCCTCAGCCGCATGGTGCTCGAGTGGGAGCCCTTCGAGAAGACGCCGACGCGAAAGATAAAGCGCTTTCTCTACACCCATCTCGGGGACCGCGAAGGGCGGCGGGCGTAGGGGGCCGGTGTAGGCTGCCGGCCGTAGCCCGGCGCGCTACGAGGTACGCGCCGGGCTGATCCTCTCGAGGTCTTTGCTGACCTTTCTCGCCGCGTCCCACAGGTCCACCTCACGTTGCGCATTCAACCAGAACTCGGCGGAGTTTCCGAAGAACCGTGAGAGGCGCAATGCCATTTCCGGGCTCACGGCCCGGCGTTCCCGCACCAGCTCATTTACGCTTTGCCGCGATACACCGAGTTTCTTTGCGAGCTCGGCGATCGTAAGACGGTATTCGGGAAGAAAATCCTCGCGGATCATCTCTCCGGGATGAATCGGTCTGACGGTTCGATTGCGCCTGTTGGGGATGCTCATTGCGCTGCTCTCAGTGATAGTCCGTGATTTCGACGTCCCAGGCATCGCCGTCTTCGAAGCTGAAGCATATGCGCCACCGGTCGTTTATGGCAATCGAGTACTGACCCGCGCGCGAGCCTCTTAATTGATGAAGCCGATTCCCTGGAGGGACACGCAAGTCCTCGACTTCTGAGGCCACGTCCACGTATGCCAACTTGATCAAAGCCCTTCGCACGATACTCGCCGGCACCCGACGAGATACTCCTGTTCGGTAGAATCGCTCCGTATGTTTGTCCGCGAACGTCCTAATCAACCAATTCAACCTTCTAAGTGTAATGTGTCACGTGACAAATGTCAAATCGATGAGTCACCTTATCCTCACAGTCCGCTCGTCACTCCGTCCGCACCGACAGCACCCCGTACATCTCCGTGATGACGTGTCGCACGGCGGCGGCCGCGGAGTCGTCGATCGGGCCGATGCGCTCACCGAGCCGGCTGCGGGAGACGGTTCGGATCTGGTCACAGGCGATCTCGGCGGTCTGCCCTGCGACCTCGGTGCGAATGCGGCTCGGCCAGCGTGGATGAAGTCTCGTCGTGAGCGGACATACGACAACGGTTCTGAGGCTCGCGTTCATCTCATCGTCGCTTATCACAACCGCAGGTCGGCGCTTGCTGAGCTCGCTGCCCCGGGTGGGGTCGAGATCGACCCAATAGGCGGTGTAACGCTCAATCATCGAGGCCGTCTCCTGCGGTGTCGTCCCATTCCTCCCACTCAGCGCGCTCCGCTGCCTCGGCGGCCATCTCCCGATAGGACTCGCCGTAGCTGATCGGCTCCTCGGCGCCGCCCGCGCGGCGAAGCAGAATACCCTCCCGGTGCTCCTCGAGCTCGAGGGTGTCGCCCTCGTTGACGCCGTAGAGATCGAGCAGCGCCTTCGGGATGCGGACGCCGCGGGAGTTTCCGACGCGGATCACTTTGGCTTTCATGTAATCACTGTAATTAC
>CAYOFA010000295.1:0-2328 GCA_964402885.1 uncultured Spirochaetaceae bacterium | reverse complement strand
AGCGCCATGGAGCCGAAGACCAGACCGCCGACGACTTCGATGACCATCATGCTACCGGTGAGAGCAATGACGATCCACGTCCGTATCTCTCCGGGCCTCTTGAGCTCCTGCCCGAAGGTATGACTATGATATTCAGTACTCAATGAGATGCTCCTCAGCATATGTCGGAAACAGGGCAAAATTACGACCTACGGTGTAAGGTTTCCCGAAGGCGAGCCTCGTGTCAACGGGGGCTGGGTGGCCGATCACACGAGGCGATCACAGAGGATATGACAAACGAACCCATCAGACTGAAACAGGATCAGACCACCTCCTATCTTCTCGAGGGTGCGAACGGATTCCTGCAGGTCGACACCGGATACGCCGCTGACTATGACTCCTATCGGCGGTTTCTCGAGAAGCATGGCATAGCGCCCGCGAACGTCCGCTACCTTCTGCTGACCCATCACCATGATGATCACGCCGGCTATCTCAACGCCCTCAGCCGCGACAATCCGGATATTCGCATCATTGCGCACGAACGCAGCAGAGACCTGCTACGGCAGGGCCGCAACGATACGAGCAACGGAGGCGGGCTGCTGAACAGGCGGATCTATGCACTGTTCCGCCTGAAGCAGATGCTCACACCGGAGTGGGACTTGACATTCGACCCTTTCGAGCTCCGCGACCACGACGTCATCTTCGAAGGCAGCTCGCTGCGGCTGCCGCAAGACATCGGTCTGGACGGCGTCGTGCTCCATACGCCGGGCCACACCTCCGACTCTATCTCTCTTCTACTCGACGACGGGCGCCTGTTCTGCGGAGATCTCGCGGCGAACTTCCTCAACTGGGCCGGAGCCCACCACGCAACACTCTTCAACGAGAACATGGAGGAGCTCTATGCTTCCTGGAGAAGAGTTCTCGACGCGGGCGCCCGGCGGATCTACCCCGCTCACGGGGCTCCCTTCGACACGACCGTTCTCCGGCGCGAGATGGGCCGGCATCGCAGCGAGGATCTCGTGCGTTTCTTCTGAGCCGCGTCCTCAGAGGTTCCGCTCGACCCCGGCGAAAAAGCGCTTGTAGAGGCCGGCCCGTTCCACGGGCGCCCCGGCCTCAGCTTCGTAGACCTGGACACGGACAGTAACGCCTTCCACCACGCGCTCGAAACCGACCTCATATCGCAATTCGCCGGGAACTGCGGACCCGGAAACCGCGGCCCCGGGAACCACCGCCTTGAGCGAGAGGTCATCCCGCGAGCCCGAAGTGATACTGCCGCCCTCCGAAACGAGATAGGCACGGACCGCACCGTAGACCCGCTCGAGCTCGAGGTCGTAGGTCTTCTGCTTGCGCTCGAAGAGCAGAGCGTCCGTTCCGCCCCCGTCGTGGTCGGCAATCCCGGCGCAGGACGCGAGGAGCACCACCAGCGCAAGCCCGGACACCGCAGCCCGTACGAAAATCACATGTATAATCCTCAAGATCGCTCCCTCCACTGTGCACAGATCGGCAATGTGTTCGCAGGCTTCCGCGTACTCACCCGTGATGCCTCCGGGCCGTACCCGCCACGATCACCGCCTGCGCGAGAAAGATCAGTATCATCCCGCCGACGATCGTGGCGCTCACCGCCTCGCGCAGCAGGAAAACGCCGAGGAGGCTTCCGGTCAGCGGCTCGGCCAGCGTGAGCGTCCCGACTCGCGAGATCATCACCGTTCGCAAGCCACGTCCGTAGAGCATGTATGCGAGCGCCGAAGACACGAGGCCCATGTAGGCAATGAGCCCGACGCCGGAAGGCGCGCTCACCCAGTCGAGCGGCACGGAGAGGGCGAAGGGTACGAGCATACAGGTGGCCAGAACGAAAGACACGCTGATGAGCGCATCCGGCGTGAAGCGTCGCACCAGTCTCCCTGAGATGAAGGTGAAAAACGAATACGAGAATCCGGCGAGAAGGGAGAACAGCACTCCCAGCGGGTCAACCGATGCGGCGCCGCAGCCGCCGAAGAGCAGCCCGACGCCGACGACAGCCATGGCCGTGGCGCCGTACCACCGGATGCCGGCCGGCTCACGATTGAAGAGAATGCCGAGCAGGCCGGAGAAGATCGGCACGCTCCCGATGGCAATCATGGTACCGATGGCGACGCCGGCCATCCGCAGGCCGGTGAAGTAGCTGAAGTTGAACGCCGCCTGTGCCACGCCCGCGACCAGAAACACGGGGTTGAGAAACCGTCGCGGCCGGGCAAACTCACCCCGCGCGGCGGCGGCTGCAAGCATGACCGCACCACCGAGCCCGACACGTACGATAGCGATGAGAAGCGGCGAGGCGCCTGCGGGCCCGAGCGCCTGTGCGGTACCGGA
>CAYOFA010000294.1:0-2344 GCA_964402885.1 uncultured Spirochaetaceae bacterium | reverse complement strand
GGGCGTGGTCATATTCGTGCTGCTCACGCTTTTCGGCCCGTTGCTTGCACCGTATTCCTACGACCAGATAATCCGCGGCACCGATATCGGCGGGGAGAGTCGCCGGGCCCTCACCAGCCGGCCACCGTCCGCGGATTTCCTGCTCGGTACCGATCAGCGGGGTCGCGACATCTTCAGCCGCATGCTCTGGGGCGCGCGGGAGACCATCGGCCTTCCCCTGGTCGCCACGATCATTTCGGTGATCATCGGCTCGTCACTCGGGCTCTTCATCGGCTATGTGGGCGGGCTCGTCGACGACATCATATCGCGCATTCTCGACAGCCTGATCTCCATCCCGGCAATGGTCCTCGCCCTCGTTATGATCTCCACGATCGTGCCGCTGCTCTCCGCCTCGCAGAGCGGCCTCATCGCCGTTCTCGGACCGAGCAACATCAGCCTCACGACGGTCATCGTGTTGATCTACGTGCCGATCATCTCCCGGATTGCCCGGAGTTCGACACTATCGGTGCGCGACCGGGGCTACATCGAAGAGGCGAAGCTGCGCGGAGAGGGTACGATGCACATCCTCTTCCGCCAGATTCTGCCGACCGTGCTCCCGGCCCTGGTGGTGGAGGCCTCCCTGCGGCTGTCCTACGCCATCATCCTCGTGACCTCCCTCGGGTTTCTGGGCCTCGGGGTGCAGCCACCCTCTCCCGAGTGGGGGCGAATGGTGCTGGATGCCCGAACCCAGATAAGCGAGGCGCCCTGGGAGCTATGGTATCCCGTTCTCGGCATCGCGGTTCTCATCATCAGTTTCAATCTCATGTCCGACGGCGTACGTCGTCTTCTGCGGAACGAGGAGTAGCACGTATGACGGAACCGGTAATCAGGGTCGAAGACCTCTCCATCGAGTACCGGATCGGACGCGAGTGGCTGAGCGCCGTGGAGAGCGTGGATCTTCGCATTAACCCGCTGCAGATTCACGGCCTCGTCGGTGAGAGCGGCAGCGGCAAGTCCACCGTCGCCATGGCCATGATCCACTATCTGGCGCGGAATGCGCGGATATCCGACGGGCGTATCATCTTCGACGATCGGGATCTGCGCACGGTCAGCGACAGTGCGATACGGGAGGTCTGGGGAAACCAGATATCGCTGGTGCCGCAGAACACCATGGACTCGCTGAACCCCTCGCTGCGGATATCACAGCAGATGACCGAGGTCACGAAGCGTCACCTCGGAATAGGCGCCGCGGAGGCACACAGGCAGGCCGAGGAGGCGCTGCAGCACGTACAGATAGCGGATCCCGGGCAGGTGCTATCACGCTATCCCCACCAGCTTTCAGGCGGCATGGTGCAGCGCGTCATGATCGCGATGGCGCTCAGCACCCGCCCCCGCCTCGTCGTGCTCGACGAGCCCACGACCGCCCTCGACGTGACCACCCAGGCCGTCATCCTCGATCTCCTTCGCGATCTCATAAAGGAGGAAGAGGCCGCGGCACTGTACGTGTCCCACGATCTCGGAACCGTCGCGCAGCTCTGTGATTACGTGACGGTCCTGTATGCGGGAGAGGTGATGGAGAGCGCCCCGGTGGATGAGCTCTTCGCCGGACCGCGCCACCCATATACCGCCGGGCTGCTTGCCTGCCTCCCCTCCTCGACCGGCGGCAGCACGGCCCGGCTGACCAACATCGAGGGCGTGGCGCCGGGCCTCGGCGCCCGGAGCCCCGCCTGTGTTTTTGCCGACCGCTGCCCCCTTGCAACCGAGACGTGCAGGCGAAGCAAACCTCCGCTGGAAGATGCAGGTGAGGGGCGTTCAGTCCGCTGCTGGCGCTGGCGCGAGATAGCCGCGGGAGAGATCACGCCATTCGAGACGTCGGAACGGACCGAACGTGCCGCGGGGCCGAGCCGGTCCCTCGTGCTGAGCGCTCACGGCATGAGCAAGCGGTTCGGCGAGAGGCGGGCGCTCGATCGTCTGACCGGTCGGCGCTCTCCGGGCGTACAGGCCCTGCGTGGCGTCTCGGTCGAAGTCAACGAGCGATCGACGTTCGGCCTCGTCGGCGAGAGCGGCAGCGGAAAGACCACCCTTGCGCGATCCATTCTCGCGCTCATCGAAGCCGACGAGGGTGAGTTGAGGCTCAGCGACCAGCCTGTCAGCCTCGAGCTCCGGAAACGTGACCGCGAGACGCTGCGGAACCTCAGAACCGTGTTCCAGAATCCTGATGACTCCCTCAATCCGTATCGCACCGTCGGACAGACCATCGGCAGGACGATTCACAAGTTGTCCCTCGAGCGCCGCAGCCGGTCCACGGTCCGGGCCGAGGTCGAGGAGCTTCTCACCGCCGTGGGGCTGACCGCGGATTACTATG
>CAYOFA010000293.1:0-2354 GCA_964402885.1 uncultured Spirochaetaceae bacterium | reverse complement strand
GATACCGCCGGCGGCGACGCCGGCGTCACGTCAAACGGGTGATGAACGGAAGCTCGTCAAACCCGGCGTCGAAACTGAAGATTCGGTCGACCCCCCTGTTAAGCATGACAGACGCATGCACAGCATCTCGCGCGGAGATACCCCCGGTTGACAGGAGGACATCCTTCGCCCGTACCAGGTCGCCCGACTCAACCGCAAACACCTCATCGACCAGACCGAGTACCGCGTCGAAGGCAGGCTGTACGGCGTCCTGTCGGTTGATTGCCACGTAGCGATGCAGGATCTCCTGCAGGACCTCGGCGTCGCTTACGAGCCTGACTTCGTCACGAATGAGCCGCTCGAGCAGCGAGATTGCCGCGGACTTGTTGGGGTGCTCGGCACCGATGAGATACATCGGAACATTGGAATCGATGAACACCATCGCCCGCTCCTACTCGTCGTGCTCGCTTTCGGAGATGCGATGGGACTCGATATCGGCCAGATAGCTCCGCGAGATATCCGCGGCCATCTCCGCATAGTCTCCTGCAGGATAGTCGTTACGACTGGCTGCGTGGAGAAGCTCCAGCTTCTTGCGAACGGCGGTGCTCGGACGCTCCCGCATTTCGTGATCGAGCGCCCGACGCACCCACGCAGAGACACTCATATGTTCCTCCCGGGCGCGCTGCTTGATCTCTTCGAGCTCTTCTTCATCAAGAAGAACCTGAAGTCGTATACTCATATGTATGAGTATAACTTACTCCTTTATATGTGTCCAGTGTCCACGTTGCCGTCGCGTACCGGCGAAGAAACACCGACATTCTACGAAGGTTCTGTTTCGGATGAGTACTGCGGGACACGTCATGTCCCGTACCTTCGGCTATACATGAGACTATGAGAGGAAGACGATACCGCACGAATGTTCTCACCCGCAGATGGGACGGAGAGTGGGCGGTTGTTCACAAGGCGTTCGCGTGGTTCTGCAGCTCGGAGCTTCCAACGAGCGACGACATGATGAGCGCCCTGATGGCAGTCTCGAACGGCCGGGCCCTTGTGGGACTCATCCGGGAGCAGCTGCTCCCGGACGCCGTCGACGACTCCCAGCTGAAGGCCGACCTTGAAGATGCGATCGAGGTCGCGCGGCAGGGAACGGCAAAGCTCGACGTGCTTGTCGCCGCCATCGAGGACTGCTTCGCCGTCACCAAGGGGCGACACATGCATCGGGCGGCGCAGTTTCTGCGGGCGGAGCTCGGGCGGGAGCTCGGCGATATCGACCTGTTGCCCCTGCCGCCGGTTGCAGATGAGCTTGCCGCACAGTTCGACCTCGATGCAACAGACGCGCGCATTCTTGTTGTGCTCCACATCATCGACAAAGACAGCGAAATGTCCAATGCGCTCGGCCCGCATTCCGATCGCGCACTGCTGCACATTCTCGCCGGGATGTGTGGCGTCGGCGTCGTGGAGTTCAGTCGAAGAACCCGCTCCGGCGGGCGGCTTTCCCGCCTCGGGCTCATCGAACGGCACCGAAAGCGCGAAGACGTCACAGACATCGAGCTCACCGCCCCGGTCACCTATTCCTTCGTCTCCGATACCGTGGACGATCTCGCCGCGGAGGTCTTTGCCGCAGAGCGGACCGCGCGCTTCGCGATGGAGGACTTCGCCGTTCCACACGCTGAGCGTCGCTACATGTCGGCGGCCCTCTCGGCGGGGGGCTCCGTCCTGATCGTGGGAGAGCCGGGAATCGGAAAGACTGAGTTTGCACACGCGCTTGCCGAATCCATGGGGCGCCGCGTGCGGGAGGTCAGCACCGACACCTCGGCCGTGTCCCTCGCCCACATGCGCACGGGACGCGATCGCCTGGTCATGATCGGGATGGCACAGAACTTCGTTACAGATGATGAAATCCTCGTCGTGGACGAGGCCGACGCCGTGATTCGAAGTGCGACCGGGATCTTCGCACTTCCGGGGCAAAGTGGGAGCTTCGATAAGGCGGAAATCAACTCGCTGCTCGACGAACTGTCCGTACCAAGCATCTGGGTCACGAACAGCGCCGGGCAGGTGCCCGCATCAGTGCTGCGCCGCTTCACACATGTCTATCGCTTCCCCCACCCCGACGTGGAAACGCGAGAACGCATGCTCACCAATCGCCTCGCCGACTTGCCGGTCCCGACGGGGCCCGATACCCTCCGGCACATCGCGCGGAGCTACGACCTCACGCCATCCGCCGTCGACCGGCTCTCCACCGTCCTCGGCGCCGCCCCCGACGACGACGGTTCCCGGGGAGCGGGCGGCCGCGATGATGCCGCCATCGGGACGTCGGGACTGATGGAATACCTGAGGGCGGCAAGCCGGGGCCCGATGCGCGATGATTTCAGGCC
>CAYOFA010000292.1:0-2366 GCA_964402885.1 uncultured Spirochaetaceae bacterium | reverse complement strand
CGGCCTACGCGGTGGCCGATCTGGCCGAGGCGGGCCAACAGGCTGCTTGATACCTTATGAAGATTGACAGCGCGGGTGCCTTTCTCTAGGATACGGCCTCAATTGCGATGCGTGTCCAGCTTTTCCGCATCAATCACGGTGATTGCCCCTACCTCCCCGATCGCACCTGGGTCACCCATACCTTCCAGGCAGGAAGCCTCTCCGAGAGCCTCTACGAGTCGATGATATCACAGGGCTGGCGCCGAAGCGGCACCGCCTTCTACCAGAATCACTGTCCCGGCTGCAATCTCTGCATCCCCATTCGGGTGCCGACGTATGACTTCTCCCCCACCAAGTCCCAGCGGCGGATCCTGAGGAAGAACAGCGATGTCGAGGTGCGCATGAGTCCCCTCGAGGACGAGGCGGAGGCCTACGAGCTCTACCGCCTCTACAACACCACCCGGCATGGCGAGGATGAGACCGCATCGCGCTCGGGCTTCCGCAGCTTTCTCTTCGACTCCCCCATCGATACCCGCATGATGTGGTATTCGGTCGGTGAGCGCCTCATCGGCATCGGCTGGGTCGATGTCGTTCCTAACGGTCTCTCCAGTGTTTACTTCGTCTTCGATCCGGCCGAGTCCGCCCGCAGCCTCGGCACCTTCTCGGCCATGAAGGAGATCGAAACAGCGGCGGCGATGGGCAAGAGCTGGCTCTACCTGGGCTTCTACGTGCCCGGCTGCCACAAGATGAGCTACAAGCGCCGCTTTCGGCCGTTTCAGCTGCTGGAGGACGGGCGATGGGTGGACTACGAAGAGTGAGGGGCCCGGCTCGCGGCGTACCGAATCGCGCATCGCAGGCCACGCGCGGGCCCTATTCCTCGGCCGGCACGAGCCAGATGCGCTCCGGCGGCAGGCGCACCATCATCCGCGTTCCCGGCTCCGCGGGCTTCGGACTTCCGGCGCCGCCGGAAGTCCCGGGTGCCGGCGGCCCCGCGGGTCCCGGCGCGTGGACGTCCCACTCGGTGGAATCGAGTGTCACCCGGTATCGCACGTGCGTTCCCATGTAGGTGCAGCGCTTGACCTCCACGGCGACGAGATTGTCGGTCGCCGCTCCGGCGGCGACCGCGGCGGCTGTGGCGGCGCCGCCACCCCGGGAGCCGCCGGCCCCCTGGGTGTCGCCTCCCGTCGCAGT
Source organism: uncultured Spirochaetaceae bacterium (assembly GCA_964402885.1). Lineage (GTDB taxonomy): Bacteria > Spirochaetota > Spirochaetia > DSM-27196 > PWMO01 > JAAAOH01. The sequence goes on along the minus strand of CAYOFA010000292.1, from coordinate 1,196 downwards.
CTCCGGGCGCGCCTCCACGAACTCCGGCCTCACGAGCAGGTCCACCGGCCCGTCCTCGACGACACTGTCGGCATGTGCAGCCGCGAACTCGCCGACAGCGGTCTCGACACGGTTGCCCCGCTTGCGGCCACGCAGCACATTGCGGTTTCCGAAAAAGGCCGCGATCTGGCGGGTTGCCGGGCGCTCGAAGAAGTCCACCGCTCCTCCGACCTGCCGGATGCGGCCGTCGAACATGAGGGCGATGCGGTCGGCAAGCAGCACCGCCTCCTCCTGATCATGGGTCACAAACACGATGGTGAGGCTCATCTGTTCCTTGAGCTGGAGGATGAGGTCACGCATCTCATCGCGAAGATGGGCGTCGAGGTTCGAGAAGGGCTCATCGAGCAGTAATACGCTCGGCTCGAGGACGAGCGCCCGCGCAAGTGCCACCCGCTGCTTCTGCCCGCCGGAAAGCTCCTCGGGCCTGCGGTGACCGAGTCCGTCGAGACGGACGGTCTCGAGCATGCGATCGACCCTGTTGTGTATCTCGGTGGACTGCATGCCACGCATCCGCAGCCCGAACCCGACGTTCTCCTCCACGTTCATGAACGGAAAGAGCAGATAGTTCTGAAACACCAGCACGGCGTCCCGGCGCTCGGGACGCACGGCGGTGACGTCGCGCGAACCGAAGCAGATCCGGCCGCGGTCGGGCGTTTCGAGCCCAGCGATCATCTTGAGGGTGGTGGTCTTTCCGCAGCCGGACGGCCCGAGCAGGCACAGAAGGCCGCCCGCCGGAGCGGAGACGGAAACGTCGTCCACGGCCGGATGGTCGGCGCCCGGAAAGCGCCTGGTCAGATGCTCGAGCGAGACCTCGGTCATACCTTCCCCAGTCCACTGAGTGCGGCGGAGCGCCCCGTGAGGTAGCGAGCGGTGACCGCGAGAATGAGAATCGCCGGAAGCACGAAGATGATGGCAAGAGCGGCGGTCACCGCGTGATCCCCCGACGTTGCGAAGGAGAACAGCAGGATCGGCAGCGTCACGACGCGGCCGCCTCCCACCATCAGGGTGAGCACGTACTGACTCCAGGATACCAGAAAAACGAAGAGCGAACCGATCATGACGCCGGGAAACACACTCGGCAACGTGATGTGGCGCAGCACCTGCAGCGGGCGCGCGCCGAGACTGCGCGCCTGCGCCTCGTAGTTCCTGTCGTAGTT
>CAYOFA010000291.1:0-2384 GCA_964402885.1 uncultured Spirochaetaceae bacterium | reverse complement strand
AACCGCGATACGATATCCGCCGGGTGGGGCAGGAGGATATCGGGGATGGGCAGAAAACCTTTGAGCGCGGCAAGCAGCACGTAGGCCACCGCAAGCTCGGAGACGAAGATGCCGACGTTTCGCCACACCGAAGTCGCGCTCGGTCCGTGCAGCGGGCGGCGGCGCCCGACGCTCGGCCGTGCCGCACCGACCCCTGCCCTGCCACGCGGCCGGGCCTCGACCCCGCCGGCGCCGTCGCCTGAGCCGGCGTCCACCGCGGCGGCCGCCCCGGCTCCGGAAATCGCTGCGTGCGCGCCGCGGACGCCGTTTCCGTTTGGCGCCTGTCGCCAGAGGGAACGCGCGGTGTTGCGCAAGTCGCGGTTTGCGCGATACTCCGCTTCCGAGAGGACGAAAACCTCCTCCTCGGCCTCATCCGCGCCATCCCCCGGGCCGGCGCCCGGGGCCTGCATACCGCCGTGTCCGGTTACCACCGCCGAGGTCCCGGCAGAGGTTCTGACCTCAGCGGGTTCATCGCAGCCGTCGGTGGTTACGGTCTCCTCACGCCGCCGGTCGATCTCCTCGACGGCAACGATCTGCGCCGGAACCGAGGAGAGGACCATGATCTCCTCGGAGAGATAGCAGGCCTCCTCCACCGAATGGGTCACGAGAACCACGCTGCTCTGCGTGCGCCGGTGGATGGTTCTGAGCAACACATTGAGCCGCTCGCGTGTGAGCAGATCGAGGGAGGAGAAGGGCTCGTCGAGGATCAGCAGGTCGGGCTCGGTGACGAGAGCGCGGGCAAGCTCGACGCGCTTCTTCATGCCACCGGAGAGCTCACCGGGGTAGTAGGACTCGTAGCCGCCGAGGCCGACGAGCTCGAGCATCCGCCGGCCCCGCTCCCGGGCGTCGGAGGGAAAGCCAGATATTTCGAATGGCAGAAGCACGTTCTGCAGAGCGTTCTTCCACTCGAGAAGCGAGTCGTCCTGAAAGACGAAGGACAGGTGCTGAGAATCGATCTCGAGCCGGCCCTCGTAGCGGCGGTACATCCGCCCGAGGATGTGAAGGAGGGTGGTCTTGCCCGAACCCGATGGTCCGATGAAGGTTACGAAGCTCCCGCGCGCAACGGAGAAGGAGAGGTCCTCGAGGATGCGCGGTCCACCCGGATAGCTGAAGGAGAGATTGCGTGCCTGTATGATGGGGACGGATGTTGTCGCTTCTGCCTGGCCCATGACGCGTCGCATTCCTTCTACACGCGTCACTCTGAGGGCCGGCAGGCCACGTGGGATTCGGACGGCAGGCGGGAGTTCTCCCGCGCTCTGCGCTATCCGGCGCCACGGTTGTTCCTTCTCCTATCCAGACTTGCACTGTCGGTGATGGAATTGCACCATCTCCACCCAGCCACGGGGTTGCGGACTATTACCGCCGGTCGGGCCGAAGCCCTCCCTCGAAGAAACGCGTTCTGTATGCTCTAATCATACGATAATTTTCGCCCGATGTAAATGGGCCGCCCGACCACTCGCAGACGCGGGTTCAGCGTGTCGCCGGGTCCGGGTCGCGGCGGCGGGATGGCCCCGAAACCTCTGCGGCATCCTCGGGCTCCACGCAGCCTTGGTGCATCTCCGGCTCTTCCTCACACCCGACGATGTGCAGCTTCCGCATCTCGACGCGCAACCACACGATCGTGATGGCTGTCGCAACCAGATCGGCCGCCGGAAAGGACGCCCACACACCGGTAACCCCGAAGAAGCGCGGCAGAATAAGCACGAGCGGGATGAGGAGGATGATCTGGCGCGACATGCTGAGCACGAGCGCGGGGCCGGCCTTGCCCACGGCCTGGAAGAACACCGCGCCGATGATCTGCATGCCGAGCAGCGGAATGGCGATGAGCACGATGCGCATCGCCCGGCTTCCCACCTCGATGAGCTCCGGGTCCTGGGTGAAGATGCCGAAGATGGTCTGCGGGAAGAGCATGACGAGGGCGAAGTAGAACATGGCAACCGAGATCGCCACGACATTCGCAATCCTCACCGCAGCGCGCACCCGCGACATGTTCCGTGCGCCGTAGTTGTAGCCGGCAATCGGCTGGAAACCCTGGGCCACACCGACGAGCGGCATCAGGGCAAACAGCAGAAGCTTGTTTATGACGCCGAAGGCGCTGATCGCGAGCTCATCGCCGAAGGCGCGCAGGGCGTTGTTCACGATGATGATGAAGAAGCTCTGCCCGAACTGTCGGACGAAGGCGGCAAGACCGATGGCGGTGACCTCCGGGATCACGTCCCACTGCAGTCGGATGTGGCGCAGTCGAACAGGCACCGCGCTCCGCCCCGTCAGGTAGAACCCCATGGCAAACAGAAACGAGGTGAACTGCGCGAGGATGGTCGCCATCGCGGCACCACGCACACCGA
>CAYOFA010000290.1:0-2400 GCA_964402885.1 uncultured Spirochaetaceae bacterium | reverse complement strand
TTCTGCCCATCCCCGATATCCTCCTGCCCCACCCGGCGGATATCGTATCGCGGTTTTTCGGCACCTTCGGAAGCCCCACAGTCATGCGCGACATTCGGGTGACCGTCACCGAGTCCCTGGCCGGGTTCGCCATTGCCTTCGCGATCACCATGGTTCTGGGCTACGGAATCGCAAAGTCGAGACGGCTCTCCCGGCTTCTCATGCCGGGGCTCGTCGTCGCCAACACCATTCCCTCGGTTGCCCTCGCCCCGTTTCTCGTTCTGTGGTTCGGCTTCGGACTGGCACCGAAGATCGTGACGTCGATCATCGTCATCTTCTTCCCGATGCTCATCAACAACATCGCCGCCATTCGCTTCGCCGATGAGCGCCTCGCGAACCTCAAGCGCTTCTACGGCCCCGGCCGCGTGAAGGCTTTCACCCTCTTCGAGCTGCCCGCCGCGCTTCCCATGGTGTTCAACGGCGTGAAGGTGTCGATCACCCTGTCGGTCATCGGGGCGGTGGTGGGCGAGTTCGTCTCCGGGAGCGAGGGACTCGGTGCGCTGGTAAGCCGGGCAAAGGCCGGCTTCGACATAGAGCTGATGTTCGTCGGGCTGATCTGGCTCGCAATTCTCGGGCTCACCTACTACGGAACGGCAAGTTTCGTGTACTGGCTCGTGACACGCAACAGACCGGTGAATGAGACCAAATAATCACAATAGCAGAGAGGTTACAGGATGATACGGAACAGGATGCGCAACACAATAGTTGCAGTTGTTTTCACGCTGGCCGCGGCACTTCCCGCAGCGGCCCAGGATACCGTCGAGATGGCCATCGGCTACATTCCCAACATTCAGTTCGCTCCGCTCTACGTCGGCATGGAGAAGGGATTCTTCGCCGAGGAGGACCTGGAGCTGGAGATCGAGTACGGGTTCGGCGTCGACATCTTCAGTCTTCTGTCACTGGGCAGGATCGACGTCGGGCTGTCGGACTCAGACCAGCTCATCGTCGGCGGAACGCAGGGGCTGGGGCTCAAGGCCGTCTTCCAGTACTACCAGGACTACCCGGTGTCCATCGTGGCGATGGCCGACGAGATCGACTCCCCGTCGGATCTGCGCGGAAAGACCATCGGCGTGCCGGAGACCTACGGCACGAGCCACATCGGCATGCAGGCCTTCCTTCGCGAGTACGGGCTCCAGGACTCGGTGACGGTGCAGCGCATCGGCTACACCCAGGTGCAGTCTCTTGTGAACAACCGCGCCGATGCGGTGGTCACCTTCCTCAACAACGAGCCCATACAGTTGCGACTCGACGGCTACGACATCGTCGAGTGGGAGGTCCGCGATTTCTCGCAGATCGTCGGTGCCTCGATCATTTCCTCGGAGGACATCATCGAGGAGCGCCGCGACGTCATGGAGCGCTTCGTCCGTGCCATGCGAAAAGCGGTGGCCTACACGGTGGAGAACAAGGAAGAGGCCCTCGAGCTCTCCCTCCCGTATCTCGGCGATGTGGAGGACACCCGGATCGAGTTCATCCGCCGCTCGCTTGCGGCGACCTCGGAGCTCTTCGAGACGGGCGACGACGATCGGCCCTACGGAAGCTTCGACCGCGGGCGCTACCAGGCGTCCATCCGCGCCCTCGAGCGTCTCGATCTCATCGAAGAGACCTACCCGGCGTCGCGGATTCTCGCCGAGATCCGGTAGCGTTCGCCGCCGGGGCCGGGCGGCGCCACGGCTTTGACACCCGCCGCCGAAGCGCATATAGATATGTACATGGCGGCACGCACAAAACAGAGGACGAACGTGAGCATAGACGGCGAGCTCCTCGAACAGGCGCGAGGTCACGGGATCAAGCTCTCTCCTCTTCTCGAAGAAGCGATCCGCCGGAAACTCGCGGAGGAAGCCGAACGCCGGTGGCTCGAGGAGAACCAGGGGGCGATCTCAGCATACAACGAAGAGATTGCCGAGCGCGGCGTGTTCTCTGACGGTCTGCGTAGCTTCTGATGGTCTACTACTGCCGTCGGTACACGCTGCCGTTGAGCACCACCGTGTCAGGCCCCTCGAACCGATAGCTGAGCTTCTCCATGTGCACCGAGTTCGCGTCGGCCTCGTAGACTCCCACGAGCCTCCGCTCGGTGTCGAAGGCGTACTGCCCGGCGAACTCGAGGTCCGCCTCCGAGCCGGTGAAGCGGAATTCGTCATCGAATATCAGCGTGGTAACGCCGCCGTCCTCGAAATCGTTCCAGGCGCCTACGAACGGATTCTCGCCCGGAACCACCTCGGCGGGGTCGAAGTAGTCGGCCTCGAAGGTGCCGCGGAGCGCGCGCGAACCGGTGGCCCGGGTCACCGTCCACTCGCCCTCAGCCCATGCACCGTCGACGCGGCCCTCGACAGTGACGGCGGGCGCGCCGTCGACGTCCTCGAT
>CAYOFA010000289.1:0-2411 GCA_964402885.1 uncultured Spirochaetaceae bacterium | reverse complement strand
CGCAGTTGCTCCTCGAGTGCGGGCAGCGACGGGAAGCGCCGCAGGCTTTCCGCGATGTACCCGTAGACCTCGGGGTTGTCGTGGAGGAGCTTTCCCCACAAACGTCCCCAGAAGCGCAGGAGTCCTATCTGCAGCGAGGCGACGGCAGGCCGCGCGGCGTGGGAGAAATCGAGGATTGCAAGGGTGCCACGGGGGCGGAGCACCCGGAAGACCGAGCGCAGAGCCGCTGAGAGGTCCGGGGCGTTCCTGAACGCGTAGCCGGCGGTCACGAGATCGAATCGGCCGTCCTCGTAGGTCAGATCGGACATGTCGCCTGTCTCGAATCGGACGGTCTCAGAACTCACGGATGCGGAGTGATCGGGCCGGGCGGCCGCCCGGCGACGTCGGTTCCGCCGGGCGCGGGCGAGCATCTCCTCGGCGAGATCAGCCCCGACCACGCTGGCGCCGGGATACCGGTCCGCCACGGCGAGGGTGAGATCCCCGGTGCCGCAGGCGATGTCGAGGGCCTCGTGCACGCCGCGTTCGGGAAGAGAGCCCACGAGGTATCGCTTCCAGCTGCGGTCGCGGCCGAAGGAGAGAACGGTGGTTACCGCATCGTAGCGGCCGGCGACGACCGCGAAGAGGCGGCGGTTGTACTCCAGCTTGCTTTGTGCATCCGCGAGATCGTAGTTCTCGAGCCGCTCATCGAACCTGCGTTCCACATCACCTCGACTATTCTTGTTGTCGCGCCCGCCGCTAAACCGTACTGTGTGGGTATGGATAGGTCAACAGCAGTGATGATTCATGGCATCGAAACAGCAGTACCGGAGCATTCCTACAGCCAGGAGTTCGCTCATACCTTCATGCGCAGACTCTACGAAGGAAAGCCCGGAGCCCAGAAGATGATCGATCGGATCTACCCCGCCTCGGCGATCGAGAAGCGCCACACGGTCATCGGGGACTACGGAAAGGACCCGTCGGAGTACACCTTCTATCCGAAGACTGCGGACCTCAAGCCCGAGCCGACGACGAAGCAGCGGAACGATCTCTTCATTCCCGAGGCTCAACGGCTTTCGCTTCAGGCCACGCGGTCGCTTCTCGAGCGGTTTCCCGGAGTCCGGGAGCACATCACCCATCTCATCACGGTGAGCTGCACCGGGTTCTCGGCGCCCGGCTTCGACTTCTACCTTGCGAAAGAGCTTCCCCTGCCTCCCGAAACGCACAGATTTCACCTCGGTTTCATGGGCTGCTACGCCGCCTTTCCGGCGATGAAGCTTGCCGACTCCATCTGCCGCGCGGACTCGAAGGCGAAGGTGCTCATCGTCAATGTGGAGCTGTGCTCGCTGCATCTGCAGCAGAAGGAGGATGTTGATGTTATCGTGGCGAACGCCCTCTTTTCCGACGGAGTCTCCGCCGCGCTCGTATCGGCGGACCCCGCCGATTCGGCCGGGCCGAGTATCGCCTTTCGCCACTTTGCCACGCGAACCGCTCCGGAGAGCGAGGACGACATGGCGTGGAGCATCGGGCAGACCGGCTTCGACATGAAGCTCTCGGTATACGTGCCCCGCATCATCAAGCGAAACATCGCCTCCCTCATCGACGCGGCCATGGAGAGCTCCGGGCTCTCACGGGAGGCCGTCGACATCTGGGCGCTTCATCCCGGCGGCAGGGCCATTCTCGACAAGACGGCAGCCACCCTCGACCTCGATCCCGAGGACTTCGCGGTTTCCTATGATGTGCTCAGAGAATACGGCAACATGAGCTCTGCGACGATCATGTTCATCCTCAAACGCATCCTCGAGGGCTCGCGCACCGGCCACATTTTCGCCACCGCTTTCGGCCCGGGCCTCACGCTGGAAGCGGCCCACATGGAAAAGGAAGCGCCGTGAAGGGCGGCTGGGCCGCGCGGTCGGGGGACAAGGAGCTCATGGACGACCCCGCCGCCGACGAGGGCCTGCTTCTTGCCACGGTGGAGCAGTTCGGTGCGATAAACCGCCTCGTGAGCCGATCACGAACGCTCATATCCCGATACATTCTCGACGATGCGGAGCGCCGGGCGCTCGCCGAGTACACCGTGGTCGATATCGGCGCCGGCGCCTGTGATATCGGCGAGTGGCTGGTGGAGGCGGCTCGGCGCCGTGGGCAGCGCCCGCGCGTCATCTGCCTCGACGCCGATCCCCGAATCGCCGCCTACGCCCGCAGGCGGGTTGCGGGAAACGACGGCCTGGAGGTCGTCGAGGCGGCCGCGGAGGACCTCTCGCGCCTCGGGCCCGTGGACTACATCTTTGCCAACCACTTTCTGCATCATCTCGACGATGATGAGATCGTGCGCCTTCTGCCGGCCGTGAGCTCGGCGGCGCGAAACGCCTTCGTCATCAACGACCTGAAGCGCTCGCGCCTTTCTTTCGCCGGCTTCACCCTGCTCGCGGCTG
>CAYOFA010000288.1:0-2411 GCA_964402885.1 uncultured Spirochaetaceae bacterium | reverse complement strand
AGGACGCCGTCGAGGAGCCGCTCCTGGCCGACAACGCGCTCGCCGCTCACCTCGACGCGTCGCATATGCCGACCGGCAAGCGCGCCGACGAAGAGGTCGCCCTGCCACTCGGGGAAGCTGCTGCCCTCGTAGAAGTCCATGCCGGAGGGCGCGATGGACGGCGTCCAGTGGATGAGCGGATCCTCGACACCCTCCATGGTAGTGCCACCGATGGAGCCGCCCGAGTACTCATCACCATAGCTCACCAGTGGCCACCCGTAGTTCGCGCCTGCCTCAACGATGTTTATCTCGTCGCCCCCCTTCGGGCCGTGCTCGTGTTGCCACACGGCCCCCGTCTGCGGATGAACGGTCATTCCCTGCGCATTCCGGTTTCCGTAGGTGTAGACCTCGGCACGGGCCTCCGGGGCGTCGGGATCATCGACGAAGGGATTATCCTCCGGGACACTTCCGTCGGTGTTGATCCGGAGCGTCTTCCCCGCATGGTCGCCGAGGTCCTGCGCCCGCGAGCGCTCGCCGCGATCTCCTATCGTAAAGAGAAGCGTGCCGTCCGGAAGAAAGGCGAAGCGTGATCCGAAATGGCGCGTTGTCGAGCCTCCCGGGCTCATCTCGAATATCGTCTCGACATCCTGGAGTTGCGTACCCGAAAGCGTGGCACGTGCAACCGCGGTTCCCATGCTGCCGTCGTCACGGTAGACGTAGGAGAGATAGATGAGACGCGAAGTTTCATAATCGGGGTCGAGAATCACGTCGAGAAGACCGCCCTGGCCGGCCACCGCAATGGCCGGCAGACCGCGAACCTCACGCTTTGATCCGTCTCCGTCGACGATGAGGAGACCGCCTACACGCTCGGTAACGAGCAACTGACCGTCCGGAAGGAAGGCCATGCCCCATGGCCGCTCGAGCCCCGAGGCCACCTGCACGACGCGAAAAGTCGCCTGCTCGCTCTCGACGCGGTCCACCGCAACACCCTCGCTTGCAGCAACGGAATCCGGGCCCACGCACGCGGAAAGCAGAACCGCAACGCCGACGAGCATCACCAGAGACAATGTGTTACCTCCTCGATTCCGGAACGTTCTCATCTCAACCTCCACTTGATCCGACTGTTTTGATAAGGTACTCATGTAACGAGTGCCGCGGGAAGGCGATCAACGGCTCTCCGGTTCTCTTTTGCAATTCACGAGTTACTGGGATATACTGATAAGTCAGTCATCCTCTATTGGGAGCGCCGCCTTGGCAGCGAAGTACAGCGCACGGTATCTCCTCGACACCATCAAACGCATCAACAAGATCAGCGACCTGCATCTTCTGCTCGAAAGCGTTCTCCATGAGGCACGGACGTTCGTGGGCGCAGACGCCGGCACGCTCTACCTCCGCCAGGGAGACCGTCTCTACTTCAACTACATCGAAAACGACACGCTCTTCCCCGAAGGAGAGGCCCCGGACAAGTACGTGTACTCGGAGAACAGCATCCCCGTGGACAAGGGCTCCCTCGCAGGCTACTGCGCCGCGACGGGCGAGCCGCTCATCATCGATGATGTCTACGATATTCACTCCAATGTCTCCTACTCGTTCAACCCGGCCTACGACAAGAAGACATCGTACAAGACCACCTCGATACTGGTCGTGCCTCTCGAGCGCAGCGATCATGAGATCGTAGGCGTCCTTCAGCTCATAAACAAGATGAACGAGCAGGGAAACGTCGTGCCGTTTTCGACTGATGATCGGGTGTTTATCTCGTACTTCGCGCAGCACGCTGCGGAAGCCACCGAGAAGGCCGACCTCGCCCGCCAGACCATCATGCGCATGGTGGAGATGGCCGAGATTCGCGATCCGCACGAGTCGATGCAGCACGCCAGGCGCGTCGGCGACTACTCTCTCGAGCTCTACGACGCCTGGGCAAAGCGCCACGGCGTACCGCTCAACCAGCGGATGGTCAAGAAGGATATGTTCCGCACCGCCGCGATCCTGCACGATGTTGGGAAAGCGGCTCTCACCGACCGGATTCTGCAGAAGAAGGGCGAGTTCAACGAGCAGGAAAAGCTCGAGATGTACAAACACACCATCTACGGCGCGCGCCTGTTCCGCAACAAGGAATCAGGCTGGGACCGGATCGCCTTCGAGGTGACGCTCAACCACCATGAGCGCTGGGACGGCAGCGGCTACCCCGGGCACATCAAGGACATCTATGCCCCGGTGACCGCCTTCGGCCGCGGCAAGCGGGGAAAGGAGATTCCGCTCTCGGCACGAATCGTTGCTGTCGCCGATGTCTACGACGCCCTTATCTCGAAGCGCGAGTACAAAGACGCCTGGGACACGAGGGCCGCGCAGGTCTACATCCGCAAGCACGCCGGATCGCTCTTCGATCCCGAGCTCGTCGATTGCTTCCTCGACATCGGCAGCACGCTCGACGC
>CAYOFA010000287.1:0-2417 GCA_964402885.1 uncultured Spirochaetaceae bacterium | reverse complement strand
CAACTCCTTACGCCCGATTCTCTTCTGCTGATTGTACCCACACGCTGCTATATACTTCCAATGAACTGCACGATGCCCCGGTGGTACACCTCCGGATCATCCCACATCGCCATATGGCTACCTTCCGGACAGCGGAGAAACTGACCTCGGGGGAGCCGTTCTGCCATGGCGCGCATGTGTTCGGGATCCATCGTGTCGTGGTCTGCACCGATCACCAGGGTGGGCAGGGTAATGGACCGAAGGTCCTCGAAGCGGTCCCACTCAGCGAGCGTTCCGGCGATTCCGAACTCGCTTGGCCCCTGCATGTAGACGTAGAGATCCTGGTTGATTCCGTCGAAGGCGTCGTGCACGGCCTGGGGCCACTGCTCGGCAGGCTTCCGCAGTACATGGGCCTCGTAGTGATGCGGGATGAGGAGGTTCATGTACTCTTCGCTCTCGTACTCTCCTGCCGCCTCCAGTTCCTTCACGCGATTGAGTACGGCCGGGTCCATCTGCGGGCCGAGGACCTCGTCTGCATAGCGCTTGTAGGCGGGGCAACTGGCCATCATGTTGGAGATGATGAGGCCTTTGAGTGCATCCTGGTGTGCAAGCGCGTACTCCATCGCAAGGATTCCGCCCCAGGAGTGTCCCAGGAGGAAGAAGTTGTCAGGGCCCAGATCCAACGCACGGCGGACCTGATCTACCTCGTCGACGAAGCGTGGAATCGTCCAGAACGATCGGTCCGCCGGGTTGTCGGAGTTCGTGGAGCCGAGCTGATCGTAGTAGATGAACTCGATCTCGTCCTCTCCGACGTAATCTTCGAAGCTCTTGAAGTAGTTGTGATTGGCGCCCGGACCGCCGTGGAGAAGAAGGAGTCGCCTGCTGGGGTGAGCCCCGTTACGCTGCGTCCATACGTTCATCGGCCCCCGCGGGGTGTCGATCGTGATAATTCGCTCTTCTGTTGTCATCGTATGCTCTCCCTGAGGTGAACGGGTGATTGTAGCATCTGAAGTGTATCATGGTGCATTGACCCTGCGGTTCTTTCGTTTTAGACTGATCTTCGAAATAATACGAAAGACCCATGCGAAATCCGCGGCACGACGACATACTGCGCATTCTGCAGGCCCGAAAGAGGATTTCGGTGGGAGAGCTCACCTCCCGCCTTTCCGTCTCGGAGGTGACGATCCGTAAGGACCTCGCGCTCCTCGAGGACATGGGGCTGCTCACCCGCACGCACGGCGGGGCCGCCCTCGCAGAGGATCGCGAGCACCGGCAGGCGCTGGTGGCTCGTCGCCGGGAGAATGTCGAGGGAAAGGCGCTCATTGCGAGGGCCGCCGCGAAGCTCGTCGAGGAGGGTGAGACCGTTTACATCGATTCCGGCTCGACATGCGCTTTGCTCGCGGGGAATCTGGCCGATCGGACCCTGCGGGTGGTCACGAACTCGATCGACGCCGTTACGGTGCTCGTCGATGCACCGAGTGTGGCGCTCTTTTCGGTGGGTGGCAGCTACCGAAAGGAAGCGGGAAGCTTCATAGGTCCGCTCGCGGTTTCGGCACTCGAGGGCATGCATATCAGCACGGCATTTCTGGGGACGAGCGGGTTCTCGACGGACGGTGTGTTTTCCTCGCAGAACACCATTGAGTCGGAGCTGAAAAGACAGGTAATACGCCGTGCCGACCGCACAGTCATCGTCGTTGACCGTACCAAGTTCGGTCGGACCGCATTTGCGGTATTCGCCCGCGCCGATGAGGTCGACCTCGTCGTCACGGACACTACCGCCGGAGAGATCCCCGAGCTCGACGCCCTCGGCGTGGAAGTGCTTCACGCCGGGGAGGCATCCGGAGCGGGGCGGCATCGACACAAGGAGGCTCCTGAATGAGTTACGTAGAAGAGATGTTTTCGCTGGAGAACGTGAATGCCGTGGTGACCGGCGGGGCGGGCGTGCTTCCGAGCGCCATGGCTCGGGTCATGCTTCGTGCGGGCGCGCGGGTGAGTGTGTGGGGCCGCGGTACCCACCATCCGGTGAGCGATGCCGTGGATGCCCTGGAGTCCGAAACCGGCGCGGCAGGCCGCGTATTCGGAGAGACCGTCGACACGGCGGACGAGGCGGCGGTGCGCGAGGCGCTCTCCCGAACGGAAGCGGCAATGGGTATGCCGAATCTCCTCGTAAACGGCGTCGGGGGCAACAAGGGGAAAAGTGATTTCACCGATATCGATACCGAAACGTTTTCTCAGGTGGTCGAGATGAACCTCCTTGCCGGACTGGTCATCCCCGGCAAGGTCTTTGCGGCTCGCTGGAAGGAGCGCGAGGTCAAGGCGTCCATCATCAACCTCGCCTCCATGACCTCCTTCGTTCCCCTCTCGGGGGTCTGGGCCTACAACGCGGCCAAGTCGGCGGTGAAGAATCTCACCGAGGGCGCCGCGCGTGAGCTCGCCCC
>CAYOFA010000286.1:0-2451 GCA_964402885.1 uncultured Spirochaetaceae bacterium | reverse complement strand
GGGCGCCGCCAGCAGGGCACGACACCGTGACGTTTCTCCTCGAGTATCTCGGTGAGAAACGCCACTTCCGCGGTGAGCCGTTCGTTCTCCGCGGCGTACTCTTCGGCGCGGGTTTCGAGCGCGTGGTTCTGCGCAAAGAGCGCCGCGGCAGCGCCGAGGCTCAGAAAAAGCATGATGTAGGCGAACTCAGAGAGGCTGTGAAAGAGGGCCCCCGAGCCCCGCTGCCTGCGTCTCATCCGACCTTCTCCACTTTCGTATCCAGGATCGAGATGAGCGAATCGAGGACGAGGTTGAGGTCTCTCACGCCGCCTCGAAGGCGCTCGAGCTCTGCGCTCGTTGTCTCGAGCGGCAGCTCGTCTGCACGAGTGGTCACCCGGCGGGTGGTCTCTTCGATGTCGCCTGTCATCGTGGCCAGGCGAGAGAGTCCCTGTCGGTAGTCCTCTGTCGTGTTCCCGAGCTCCGACACGCGCCCGGCGAGCTCGGCCTGCGCGGACTGGAGTCCCCGATTGAACGACTCGGTCGTAGCGATGAAGGTCTCGAGGGAGGAGAGGTAGCGCTTCTCAGCGTCCTCGAAGGCTTTCGTTGTCTCAGCGCGCTCTTTGAGAAAGACCTCGAGGTTGTCGAAGCTCGCGCGCGAATCGGTGGCGAAGCGCTCTGCGGTGGCGGCGAGGAGCTTGTAGGTGCGCTCGAGCTCATCACCCTCATCCGGATGGTGCTTGAGATATGCTCCCCGCGCCATGTTTCGAAAGAGGACGCCTGCAAGCGAGGTGCTCACCGAGATCCCGATGTAGTAGAGCGCTTCGGAGAGGATGAGCTCACCGGCCGCCGGCGCGTCGGCCGTCACTCCGCCGCGCAGCTCGTAGAAGAGCACAACCAGCGAGACCAGGGTGTAGAGGAAACCGAGGAAGTAGATCGAGTCGGTGTGATGATCGGCGAGGCTCGCGTCGTAACAGTCCCGCAACGACCGCGACACCACGAGGCCGTAGACGGCGACCAGTACCATCGGTGCGAGGAATGCGTAGTCCTCGGGAAGCCGATCATTGTAAAACACCACCGCGAATCCGGCGGCCGAGAACAACAGAAAAAGCACGTTCAAGAAACTCTTGGTTGCAGTAAGCACGATTATCTCCTCCTACGGGGACACGTACTGAACGGATGCCTGCTCGCCGCAGGAGTAAGTGCCCACCTGCCAGTCCAGGCTCAGCCAGTAGTCGCTTGCGTTCCGCGGGGTGAAGTACTCGATGCGGCGTCCGGGATAGGCGTGTTCCAGTACCTTCTGTGCGGTCCTCCATGCCGAGCGGTCGCCGACGTAGGCCTCGGCCCACGCGTGGCCGCCGCTCTCACAGCGTCCATGCATGATCCGGGCGCGCCCGCCGATCGCCTCGACCGCTGAGGCGAGAAGCACGGCAAAGTCGTCGCAGTCGCCGGCGAAACCGGCGGCGATGGTCCTGTCGGCCGGTGAGTAGTAGTCGCTTCTCGCAACCACCGGATCATTCACGTACCTCCACTGCGCCGACGCATAGCGGTGAACGGCGAGTACCTGACGGATTCCCGTCGCGCCGGGCATCTCCATGGCCGGGCTCCGGTGATAGGGGCCCGGGGCCTGACCGGCAAGCTCAACGGCGAAGTCCCGCACGAGCGGAACCGAAGGTCGTACCGCCTCCCGGTAGGTGGCGACCTTCTCGAGATCATCCGCCTCCGGCGCGCGCCGGTTGAGCTCATCGATACGGCGCTGCAGCCGGGTGATGCGTTCCCTGTACTCGGCGTTTTTCTCGCGCGTGGCTTCAAAGCGCCCGCGGTCGGCTTCGAGCTCCGCAATGCGTTCGTTGAGCTCCTTCACGCGCTCGCGTTGCTCCTCCCATGCGAGCTCCTCATCGCGCGCGATTTCTTCGATGTATGGCTCCACCTCTTCTTCGTAGTCACCGCCGTCCGACTCGAGGAGTGAGAACAGTGCGTTGAGCTCGCCCTGATATGTCAGCGGCTTCTCTTCAATCGCCGCGACCGCCGGCGAGAGAGGCAATATGAAGGCGACAGCCGCGACCGCGGCCGCGAGTGTGAGCAGGAACCGCCGTGCGTTCAGACGGGCGAGCTTCGAGACAACGCGCGCGACCACGAGCAGAGCAAGGCCCGCGAGAACTCCGATCCCGTCGTGGAGCTCGAGGGCCGACGTGTCCACCCCGAGGACCGGTGCCCCGACGGTCCACAGTACCGTGAGACCACCGAGCGCCGCCGCGGCAAAGAAGGGGAGGCGCTTGTGCCCGGGCGTGAGAAGCAGCCCGATCCACGCGGCGGCAACACCCGCAACCGCGAGGGCCGCGGGATTCACCACGCGCGTGAACGAATCGACGGGCTGGGGAAGCGAGAGAGCCGGGAAGGCTGCGAGTGCTGCGAGGGTGAGAAGCAGCGGGGCGGCTGTAAGCAATGTCCGTTCTGCAATGCGTTTCATAGTCC
>CAYOFA010000285.1:0-2510 GCA_964402885.1 uncultured Spirochaetaceae bacterium | reverse complement strand
GAGAACTGCATCGTCAGGCTCCGGCCTCCGTCGACCCGGCGGCGCCTGCTTCCGCAAGCACGTAGGGAAGCATGGCGTAGAAGGCGCTGCATATCTCTAAGTCCGCCACCCGGGTCACCTCGTTGGGCGCGTGGGCCTGATCCTCGTCGCCGGGGCCGAATCCGATCCCCGGAATCCGATGCAGCCCGGTTGCGGCGACCAGATTGGTGGAGAAGGTCCACTTGTCGATCACCGGCTCCGCGCCCCACAGCGTCCGGTAGGCCCGCGCCCCCGCCTGCACGAGCTCGTGCTCCTCGGGGACCTTCCAGGTGGGGAAATACAGCTCCTGTCCGTAATCGGCGTCCTTCCAACCCCGCTTCTCGTAGGTGGGCATGGTCACCGAAACCGCCGACTCCTCCTCTCCTGTGGCCTCGGCGACGTAGCGCTTGACCTGCGAGATGGCGAGCTCCCTGTCCTCTCCCCAGGTCAGACGCCGGTCGAGGTAGAGCATCGCCTGATCGGGAACCGCGCACTGCGAGGGGCCCCGGGCATCGACCTGGCTGACCACGATGGTCCCCTTGCCGAGGAAGTTGTCCTCGTCCGGCTCGAGGTCCTCGTTCAGCTGCTCCAGGGCCAGGGCGGCACGGGAGGCCTTGTAGGCGGCGTTCACGCCGCGCTCGGGGGCCGAGCCGTGGGCGGAGACACCCTGCAGACGGGCCACCATCTCCATGCGCCCCCGCTGTCCCCGGTGGATCCGGCATGAGGAGGGCTCGGTGGAGACGATGAAGTCCGGTCGGAGGTTCTCCTCTTCTATGAGGTACTTCCAGCACATGCCGTCGCAGTCCTCCTCCATGACGGTGAAGGTGAAGTACACCGTGTACTCACCGTCGTAGCCGAGCTCACGGAGGATGCGCCCGGCGGTAAGCATCGCCGCCGCGCCGCCCTTCTGATCCGCGGCACCCCGGCCGTGTACCAGACCGTCTGCGATCTCGCCGGAGAAGGGATCCTTCTCCCACTGCGACGGGTCCCCGACCTCCACGGTATCCACGTGGGCGTCGAAGGCGATGGACTTCGGCCCCGATCCGATACGGGCTACCACGCTACCGAGCCCGTCGATTCGGACCTCGTCGAAGCCGTAGTCCCGGCACATCTGCTCGAGCCGCAGGCAGACGTCCTTCTCCTCGCCGCTGTAGGACTTGATCTGAACCAGCTCGCTGAGAATCCGCGCCGTCTCCTCCCGGTAGGCGGCCGCCTTCTCCAGTATCTGCTTCGTTGTACTCGTGTTGTCCGTGCTCATGTTCTCTCCATGTTACTGCTGTCACTCCGCTCAGGCTTTGATATCGTTCACCCGTTCCCACAGCCGCCGGGCCTGCCCACGGGCCTCGGTATATGCGGACGAAACGTCCCATGTGAAGCAGCGGTCTTCCATGACCAGGCGCCCGCCGACCATGACCGTCTCTACGATATCCGGTCCCATGGCGAAGGCAAGGTGGCCTGCGAGGTTCTCGCCACGGAGCGGCGTGGGCGAGGGATAGTCGGCCAGGACCAGGTCGGCGGCATGTCCCGGTTCCAGACGACCGAAGGGCCGGCCGAATGAGCGCTCGAGCACCCGGTTGCCCGCCGCAAGGGCGGCGAGAAACCCGTCCGGGCCCCAGGGTCCGCCCTCGTCGCGGTGCTTGAAGAAGGCGGTGCGGGTCTCTGTGAACATGTCCGCACCGATGCCGTCGGTACCGAGGGCAAGGTTCCGCACGCGCGGCAGATTGTGGTTGTATCCGACGCCGTTGTTCATGTTCGATCGGACGTTGTGGATGAGAAACGCATCGCGCTCGTTTACCATATCGACCTCCGCGGGGCTCAGGTGCACCCCGTGGATGAGCAGCGTCTTCTCGTCGAGGAGGCCGTAGGCGTCGAGCCTGGGGATGATGTCGGTGCCGTAGTGGTAATGCGAGTGCGAGACATCCCAGCGGTCCTCCGCCACGTGCACGTGGAAGCCGCGCCCGGTCTCCGAGCAGGCCCCGGCAATGAGCGCGAGCCCCTCGTCGGGGAGGGTGCACGGCGCGTGCCCGCCGATGTGGGAGGCGACAAGGCCCGTCGCGCGCCCCTCGGCAGCCTCGGTGTCGAGCAGCCCGGCAAAGGCCGTGTTCTCCTCTACGCCTGCGCGCATGCCTTCTCTGCCGTGACGGTCGGTGACCTCGTAGCAGGTGGCACCGCGGATCCCCGCCTCTTCGAAGGCCCGCTTTATCGTGGCGAGTGAGCCTTCGATCATGTTCGGCGAGGCGTGGTGGTCGATGATCGCCGTCGTGCCCGTGCGAATCGCGTCGAGGGCGGCGGTCAGGGCCGAGTAATAGAGAATGTCCTCGTCGACCGCCTGATCCACGCGCCACCACAGCTGCTTCAGGATGGAGACGAAGTCCGGCATCGGGCCGATATCCGCCATGATCCCGCGGGCAAAGGCCGAGTAGAGATGCGTGTGGCTACACACCAGGCCGGGGAGCAGCAGCTTTCCGGCCGCGTCGATGACCCGCTCCGGC
>CAYOFA010000284.1:0-2577 GCA_964402885.1 uncultured Spirochaetaceae bacterium | reverse complement strand
CCCCCCGGGCGCCCACGTGGCCGCCGTCGCGGCACCGGTGCTCGACATGGTATTCCCCCAGCACTGTGTCGCCTGCGGCATGGCGGCCCCGGGAGCCCTGCCACTGTGTGAGCGGTGTCGCTCGTCGCTGCGGCCCCTTGGCGGCCTCCTGTGCGCGGTCTGCGGCGTACCGCTCGTCTCCGAGCACGAGCGTTGTATGCGCTGCCGCTCCCGCGAGTTGCACTATGACCGCCACCGGTCCGTGTTTGCGTACAGCGGGGTGGCAAAGCAGGTCATCATTGCGTACAAGTTCGGCGGCCGGATGCGACTTGCGGGGCTGTTGTGCAGCTATCTCGTCCCCCTCATTCCGCGGACTGCGGTGGTGGTGCCCGTACCTGCAAGTCGGCGCGGGCGGCGGCGGAGAGGCTACGATCAGGTTCGGCGTCTTGCAGCCGAGCTCAGACGAAGTCACGGCATTCCCGTCCTGCCTGCGCTGACACGAACGCGGGGAAGAGAGCAGAAGAAGCTCGATTTCGACGAACGCAGCCGCAACCTCGTCGGCGCTGTCGGGCTCGCCCGTCGGGCGACGGTTCCCCATCACGTGGTCCTGCTCGATGATGTTTTTACCACGGGGGCGACGGTGAACGAATGTGCGCGTGTTCTTCGGACGGCCGGAGCGGACCGAATCGAGGCGCTCACGCTTGCCGCCGACTGATACTGTTGTTATATTCGGCTCACCGTCCGAGATTGACACTTCCGCTTGAGTATTGCTAAACTCCGAATACACGTGAATGCAGCCGAGTGGTGGAGAGAGAGTCGTTCCGGCGACTCTCTTTTTGTAGGTAATGAAAGCAGTTGAAACGACCCCTGCCGAGCAGCGCCTCGCCGATGAGTTGAGACCGGTAATCGAGGGCCTCGGATATCAGCTTGTAGAGATGCGGGCCAAACGCCTGAAAGACGGCTATGCGGTCCATGTGGTGCTCCACCGTGCGGAGGGCATCACCGTCGACGATTGTGCCGAGGTGCACACGACCATCCTGCCCCGGATACAGATCATCGAAGACGAGCAGGATATCAACCTCGAGGTGAGCTCTCCCGGTATCGATCGCGTGTTGAAGGCGCCGGAAGAGTTTTCGGTATTCGTGGGGAAAGGAGCACGCGTGCTGCAGGCCGCGGACGGACAATGGGTCGGAGGCATCATTTCCGCGTATACCGGTGAGTCGGTAACGCTGAGTAGAGCCGGGACCGAGCATACGATAGCAATCAGTGCGATCCAGAAAGCGAAGCTGGACGATACACAGGAGGTCGAGTAGGAACCATGGCTTCTGAATTGAGTGACGCAATCAGGCTCCTGGTACAGGAACGGGGAATCTCCGAAGACCTGATTCGGAAGACGATCGAGGAGTTTCTTCTCGCCGCATACAAAAAGAAGTTCGGGACGTCGGACAATGCCGTCGTGCAGTTCTCCGATGAGGACGGGGAGGTTACCCTCTTCGCCCAGAAGGAGATCGTGGACGAGGTCTACGACCCGGTGAGCGAAATCGAGCTTGCCGAGGCCAAGGAGTACGACGACGAGGCCGAGGTCGGTGACGAGCTTCTCATCGAGATAAATCCCCAGGAGTTCGATCGTGTCGCGGTGCAGAGCGCCAAGCAGAAGGCGCGGCAGACGCTGCGGGAAATCCAGAAGGACACCCTCTACTCCGAGTTCAGCGACAAAGTCGGCGAGATGATCATCGGCTATTATCAGCGCGAGCGAAACGGCAACATCTTTGTGGATCTCGGCAAGACCGAGGGTCTCATGCCGAAGCGCTATCAGTCGCCACGGGAAACCTACCGGCCCAACGACCGGATCAAGGCCCTGATCTACGAGGTGAACAAGTCACCGACCGGACTGCAGATCATTCTCTCGAGAACGCATACCGAGTTCGTCAAGCGCGTGTTCGAACTCGAGGTTCCCGAGATCTACGATCAGACGGTCTCCATTTTCAAGCTCGTGCGGGAGCCCGGCTACAGAACGAAGATAGCGGTGTACTCCAACCGTGAAGACGTGGATCCCGTCGGCGCCTGTGTGGGCTTGCGGGGTGTGCGTATCCAGTCGATCGTGCGAGAGCTCGAGGGCGAGAAGGTTGATATTCTCAAGTACGAGAACGACCCCCGGACCTTCATCAAGAACGCCCTCTCACCGGCCGAAGTCAGTCACGTCGTCATCCTCGATGAGGCGAAGCGACAGGCACTCGCGGTCGTCCCCGAGAACCAGCTGTCCCTCGCGATCGGGAAACAGGGCCTCAACGTCCGCCTGGCCAACCGTCTCGCCGACTGGAACATCGACGTGAAGACGGAGGCACAGTTCGGAGAGATGGACATAGCCGCGGAGACCAAGCGGGCGGTGAGTGCGCTCTTCGGAGAGAGCATCGGCCCGGGAGAGGAAGAAGAGGAAATTACCCGTATTTCCGAGCTTCCCGGCATCACCGACTCGCTCGTGACCGCCCTCAAAGGGAACGGCCTCGAGTACATCGAAGACCTCGTCGCGTTGAGCGAGGAGGAGATGAATGCCCTCACCGGTCTCGATGAGAACGACGTAAAAGAGCTCCGGCAGAC
>CAYOFA010000283.1:0-2620 GCA_964402885.1 uncultured Spirochaetaceae bacterium | reverse complement strand
TGCAGTAGCTGTGCTCGCGTTTGATCCTACGTGCTCTTGTGGTTATACTATCGGTATGAAAACTGCGGTTTCCCTGCCGGATGACCTGTTTCAAGAGGCTGATGTGCTCGCGGCGCGGCTTCATACGTCGCGAAGTCGAGTATTCGCTGAGGCCTTGCGCGAGTATCTCGACCGTCACAGTCCTCAGCGCACCACCGAGGCCATGAACGCAGCGGTGGAGGAAGTCGGCGAGGAGTCCGATGATTTCGTGGATGCTGCCTCTCGGGCCGTGCTGGAAGACAGTGAATGGTGATATCGCAAGGTGAAGTCTGGTGGGCCGAGTTGCGAGAGCCGACTGGCTCGGAGCCGGGGTTCCGGCGGCCCGTGGTGGTTGTCCAGGGCAATGCACTGAATGAAAGCCGATTGAGAACTTCCCTGTGCGTCGCGCTAACGAGCAATTTGAGGTGGGAAAGTGCCCCCGGAAACGTCTTGCTGCCGGCGCCCGTGACTGGATTGCCCAAAGACTCGGTCGCTAACGTCTCGCAGGTCGTTACCATAGACAGGCGACACCTCACTGAGCGCGCGGGCACATTGCCGCCGCGCTATGTTCGCAGCATCTTGACGGGCATCGACGTCATTCTGGGCCGCTGACCTTGAGGTCGGGATGCCGTCGTCGTGGACCTCTGTTACGCTCCTTCCCTCTCCTCCATCACCCCAGCCCCTCATTCAGAACTCCAAGATATCGGTGATACGCATAGATCCGGTCACGCTTCTTGCCAGTCACTTCTTTGAGCATGCCCAGTTTCTCCAGCTCCGCTATCACGGCGTTCACGGTCGGCGCGGTGAGACCGGTCAGGCGCTCGAGCTCGCGGGCGGAAACGATCGGTCGACGCCGCAGGACGTCGTGGACCTGAACCGCCGATCCGGCTCGACGGCCGATCGCGCCGACGCTCGCTCTGTCCTCGTCGGTCAGTTGCACAAGCCGCCGGGCCGTTTCGAAGGCCTGCTGTGCTGTGACTCTTACGCCTTCGAGAAAGAACACGAGCCAGCTCCGCCACCCGTCGGAGAATCGGATGTTCTGCAGATGCCCGTAGTAAGCCTGCTTATGGGTTTTGAAGTAGAGGCTGAGATAGAGAAGCGGCTCGGAAAGGGCACCCTGCGAGCACAGGAGAAACGTGATCAGAAGCCTTCCGAGCCGGCCGTTTCCGTCGAGGAAGGGATGAATCGTCTCGAACTGCGCATGTACCATGGCCGATTTGATGAGCAGTGGCACGTCCGCTCTGTGCATGAATTTTTCGAGTGCGCCCAGCGTTCCGGAAAGGAGCTGCGGAGGCGGAGGGACGAACGCCGCCGTTCCCGGTCTCGTTCCGCCGATCCAGTTCTGCGAGCGACGGAACTCACCGGGCGCCTTATCTCCGCCGCGGGCGCCCGACATGAGAATTTCGTGGATCTCGCGGATGAGGCGAAGAGAGAGCGGGAATCCATCCTCGCGCAGGCGCCGCAGGCCGTGATTCATTGCCTTGACGTAGTTCGTGACCTCTTCAGCATCCTCGAGCGGCACGCCTGGCGTTTCCTCGGACTCGAACAGGAGTACGTCCGACAGTGATGACTGCGTGCCCTCGATCTGCGACGACAGGACCGCCTCCTTTCGCACGTAGAAATAGATGACGAGTGACGGATCGGGGAGCAGCTGCGAGACGCCGTCGAGGCGGCCGAGAGCGCGGTTGGCCTGCTCGAGGAGGTCGTATGTGTCGGTGCCGAGCGCAGCCGCGATTTGCGGCGAGAGTGGAGGCGGAACATACGCACGGACGGTCTCCCCATCGATCGGTGTCTCGACGAAGCGACCGTGGATCTGCTCCGCGCTATTGAAAGAACCTTTATCAGCGGACATAGCTATTCAATTATACGCGCCATATTTTAAATAGCAAGAGCGACCTTCAAAGCGGCGCATTATGGTACATATGCCTGAAATAGGTACCAAGAACTCTTAGATTGGTACATATATGGCTGCACGTGTGCCGTCCGCCGAACCCTCTTTCCCGTATCATGCGCTGTCTCCGCTGCCGCCGGCTCATCCCCTGCTGCAGATCCCCCAGAGTTGGATCATGTCTGCGGCGCAGCTAAGCTCACCCAATCATCTCCACGAACCGCGCCGGCGTAACCACCGGGATACCCGCAGTCTCCCGCAGCTCCTTCAGGTGCGCGTCGCCGCTGACGATGACATCGGCCTTCACCTCGAGCACCGCGTGAGCTTCCATGTCGCGAACCAGCACCTCGACCGCGGCACGATTGAGGCCGAACTTCGCCCGAAGCAAAACGCCCTCGTATTCAGCGAGGATCGCCGGTGAGAGGGCGAGTGTGAACCGTCGATCGACGGCAGCATCCACGATTCGGCCGGGTATGCCGCCGAAAAGCGTGCCTGAGACAAGAACGTTCGTGTCGAGGGTTGCGATCATCACCTACGACTGTTCCGATCGGTGTGCCGCAATCTCCTCTTCAACGTCCTTCTCGCTCAATCCGCGCTCTGCGGCTACTTGTCTCATGGAGGAGATGATCGAGCTCATTCGTTTCTTTCGCTCGATGTACAGGCGTGCGGCCTCCCGGACAAGCTCCGATCGGGAACGTGACTCTGAGCGGGCCA
>CAYOFA010000282.1:1503-2639 GCA_964402885.1 uncultured Spirochaetaceae bacterium | reverse complement strand
AGCGGCTTTCGCACGGGCCTCTGCGCGGTCTACGCTCAGGGCGCAACCGCAGCCATCATGATCCAGGAGAACTGGGACGAGAGCGTGCAGAACGATGTGGTGACGCTCCTGCGGCAACTCGCGCCGCAGGGTGTGTGGGAGCACGACAGGCAGGACGGAAACGCAGACAGCCACCTAAAGGCGGGGCTCGTCGGCCCGAGCGAGACGATCCCCGTCATCGACGGGCGCCCGGGCCTCTCGACGTGGCAGAGCATCTTCTTCTGCGAGTTCGACGGGCCGCGGCGCGAGCGTTCGGTGGTGGTGACGGTGCTGGCGTCTGAGTAGGCGTCCCGGGCACAGCGCGAGTCGAGCCTCTCGGCTTTCAGCCGGGCGGATCCGCGCCCCGATCAATCTACCTCTTCGCGATAATCCACACGGCGTGCACGATTCCCGGGATGTAACCGAGCAGTGTCAGCAGGATGTTCAGCCAGAAGGCGCCCCGGATACCGACGGTCAGGAATACACCGAGCGGCGGAAGCAGTATCGCGATAATGATGCGGATGAGATCTGTCATGGGAGCAATACTACATGCTCAGCGCCAGGTGTTCAAACGCGGCTCACGCACTACAACCTTTCTTCCGGCGTATTCAATCAGCAGCCCGAATTTGCCCGTACTACCCATATGAAGGATGAACTCATATACTAAGGGAGATGGCCGACGACATGAGCGACATCGTCGAGATACTCGAATCCGAGCTCGAAAAAGCGTTCGAGGTGAAGAACCCCGAATCGCTGCATCGCTACGTGGTCATGATGGTCGAGCGCTTCGCTTCGAAAGCAATCGCCGACCGGCAGGACGCACGCTTCGATGAGGTCCTTACGTCCGTGCGCGAAGGCTTCGAACGCATGGACCTTCGCTTCGAAGACACGCAGCGGCAGATGGACCAGCGCTTCGAGGCGATGCAGACGCAGATGGACCAGCGCTTCGAGACCATGCGGACACAGATGGACCGCCGTTTCGAAGCCATGGAGAAACGCTTCGAGGCCATGGACAAGCGGTTCGAGAGCATGCAGCTGCAGATGGACCAGCGTTTCGAAGCCGTCGACAAGCGCTTTGACGACGTGAACAAACGCTTCGAAGCCGTCG
The DNA here is from genome assembly GCA_964402885.1 of uncultured Spirochaetaceae bacterium. Lineage (GTDB taxonomy): Bacteria > Spirochaetota > Spirochaetia > DSM-27196 > PWMO01 > JAAAOH01. The sequence goes on along the minus strand of CAYOFA010000282.1, from coordinate 1,513 downwards.
ACAAGCGCTT
>CAYOFA010000282.1:0-1403 GCA_964402885.1 uncultured Spirochaetaceae bacterium | reverse complement strand
TCGCTCATGTCGGTGTTCTTCACGCTGCTCGCCGGTATGATCACGGCGTTCGGCGTGTTCGGCTGACCCGCTTCCGCGTCAGCGCCGCCCGCCCCTTGCCCCCTACAACCGCACCGGAATCCACTTCGAGGGGTCGGCCATGTCTCTGGGGATCAGGCCGAGGTCGACCTCCTCGGTGAACTCCGCAAGCAGGTACTGCGTGCCTTCGAACTCGAATCGCGCGCCCTCGCCCGCCACATCCACGCCGGCGAGCGCGTGCCCGTACTCGCTCGATACCATCAAAATGGCGTCGTAGCCCATGTGCTGCAGCAGGATCACCCAGGCGAGGCCCAGCGAGTCGCAGTCGCCGGCGCGCTCGAGAAAGCATGTTACAGGTGATAGGAGGTCGGAGAGCGAGCCGGTCCTCGTGTAGTCGAAGCCCTGGAGCCAGGAGAGGAGCTCCGCCGGGATCTCGTCCTCGCCGACGCCGGCGCCGTCGAAGTGCTGCTTCACAGATCGCGCAATCGAGCTCAACCGGAAGAAATTATCGCGGTAGATCATGCGATAGAACCGTCGCCAGGCCTCGACCCACGCATCGTTCCCGCCCGACCATCGCCCCCCGGCCGCGGCAGCCTGCCCCGCATACTGCGAAAGAATGCGGGCCTCGCGCTCGATGAGGCTCTGCGTGGCCTCGCGCTCGTTGGGATCCGAGGTATAGGTGATGGTCTCACCGCCGATTTCGGTGCGCTCGGGCCGCGGTTGCGGCGCCGGAAAGGGATACTGGTACTGGCTGACCGGACCGGGGTGGAGGTAGCCCTCATCGTCGAGGCTCACCGAATCGAGGGCCGAGAGCAGCAGGTCCTGATACTCGGAGAAGACGTCCTCGACTGCGAAGGCCTGCATGATGTAGTCTCCGCCGCGCCCGTTCACCATCACGTGGTAGCCATGGACGGTGAAGTTCTGCGTGTCGAAGCTGAGCTCCGCGAATATGGCGTCGCGGCCGGAGAACTGAAAGGCCGTTCCTTCGCCGCGGGTCCCGAAGCGCTCCTCCACGAAGTCCGCGATGTCGCCGGCGGTGTCGAACTGATCGGCGGCGTAAGACATCACCTGAAACACTGCCTGTCCGCCCGGGGCGGAGAAGGCGATGTGCGACATGTCGGAGGCGTCCATCATCTCCCAGCCCTCGGGGATGTCGACGTAGTAGCCGAAGTCGTCGTTCACGAACTGCCGAGCCGAAAGCTCGGCGGGCGCCGCGAGGGCGAGAACCAGTGCGATCAGGGCCATAAGCGTGGCATTGCGCGTTGTAGCGTTGGTCATCACTTGATTGTCGACCGTATCGGCTGATGCTTTGACCCTCGGCCCGCGAACCACATAGAATGGGCCCTGTGACTCAGACCATCCGCCCCGGAAGACCCGCGGGCCGT
>CAYOFA010000281.1:0-2646 GCA_964402885.1 uncultured Spirochaetaceae bacterium | reverse complement strand
ATGTCCACGGATTTTATCTATATTGTAGGACCGGCCACGCCTCCTGTCAACAGTTGGCGAACCGGCGGCCTTGTGATCATATTTGGTGCGGAGGGATGACATGCAGCCTCGGTGGGAGTTCGACGAGAAGGATCTCCGATTCCTGGCGGGTTTCTTCATGCCGCAGCGGGCCGATGTTGATCGCGTCGTTGCCATGCTCCGCGACGACGAGGATATCGTCGACGGTATGGTCGCCGACGCCGCGCTCGCGGATCATCTTCTCGAAAACCCCGAGCCTATCCTCGACCTCACCCCGCGACTTCTCTTTGCGGTGCTCCTGATCCGTGCCCGCGAAGACCTGCGAACGCGCCCGTTCACCTTCGAGAAGAGCACGAACCGGATGATGGTGATTTTCGACACGAAGCTCATCGTCGAACTGCTCGCGCAGAAGCCGGTGCTGGTGTACCTCTCGCGGATGCTCGCCTCCTTCTCGAAGGTCCGCTCGGTGTCGGTGACCATTCCCGTGCGGCCCGGAATCTGGCGCCGGTACTCCTTCAGCGATTTCGACGTGGAGAGCCTCATCCGCTTCGGGGAGGTCGCCGACGAGGCGCGGCGGTACGCCGTCTACAAGCGAATAGCCGATCTGTGCCTGTTCACGGTGAGCATTTTCCCCGAGTACCTGTTGCCGACGGTGGCGGGGGAGGGGAACACCCGACGCCTGGTGCGAAACCGCGAGAAGAAGCGGATAGAGGACTACCACGAGTGCGGCAAGTACTTCTACAAGGAGGCCGCCCGCCTTCCGGATCCCGCAGCAGAGGAAGCACGTGCGGTACTGGCCGAGCTCTCGGAGAAGTTCGAGATCGCCGCAAAACCGCTGGGCTTCCTCGCCGACCATTACCTCGGTGCGCTGCGCACCAAAACCTTCACTCCCGGTCCGGTCGCGGACTGACGGTCACCGCATCACCGCGGTTGATGCCGAGGGTCGAACCCGCGTGGCCGTTTCGTACGGCGATTTCGAGGAAACCGACGCTTCCCCAGTAGGCCACCGCCTGCCCCGGCTCGACATCCGAGTATGTCGAGCGGATGCCGGCGACTTCCAGTGCGTTTCCGAGACGAACGCGGGAGGTCGCGTCCTCGGGGCCGTCGCCGCCGTAGAGCGCCCGGGCGTCCTGGTAATGGATGGAGCTGATGCAGTTCCCGAAGTGGTCGATGTGCATGATCTTGCCGCTGAGCGTCGCGTTGGAGGTGTCCGCAGCGGACCGCACGTCATCGATGAGAACCGGATCCTTCACCTCGGCCCCGCGAACCCGTACGAGGCCCTCGGCCCCGGCAAGGGCGGCAAGGGGTGAGAACACATCGCGGCCGTCGAACGTATTGGCCCAGGCCGGCTTCTCGAGCCGGATCTGCTCCAGGAGGTCCTGCCGCGCGCGAAAACAGCGGGTATCCGGGTTCATGCGTTTGAGCAGGGAGACGATCCCGTTGTCGGGTGCAATGAGAACCTTGCCCCCACTTGATGCGACCAGTTCCCGGCGCGCGGTGCCGACGCCCGGATCGACGACTGCCAGGAATACGCTGCCTTTTGGAAAGTAGTTCCAGGCCGAATACAGCAGGTACGAGCCGGCAAGGACATCGAACGCCGGCACGTCGTGAGTGAGGTCCACTTGATGAATGTTCGGCGCGAGGCCGGACATGACACCCTTCATGACACCGACGTACGAGTCCGACACGCCGAAGTCACTCAGCAGCACAATGAGCATGTTCCCTCCGGTGGATGTGGAGTCTGCGCTATGATAGCATATGCGTGCGAGAGTTGAAGACAATGAATGCGGAAATTGATCGTTTCGTCGATATCGTCTCACGCTCCGAGCGCGTGGCCGGCTTCACGGGGGCCGGCATCAGCACCGAGTCGGGGATTCCCGATTACCGGGGTAAGGGCGGCATCTGGAATCGCTTCCAGCCGGTGTACTTCGACGAGTTCGTGCACGATCCCGACAAGCGGCGTCTGTACTGGCAGCGGAAGGCGGAGACCTGGCCGGCCATACGTGATGCCCGCCCCAACCCGGGGCATGAGTTCTTCGTCGATCTGCATCGCGGCGGGAGTCTCCTCGGCGTGGTCACGCAGAACATCGACGGCCTGCACGAGAAGAGCGGGCTTCCGCCAGAGAGCGTGGTCAATCTCCACGGCAATACCCTCGAAACCACATGCCTGTCGTGCTCCTATCGCGTCGATTCCGATGAGGTATTCCGGTCGCTCGACCTCGACGGGGACGGACCGCGCTGCCCGGAGTGCGGCGGGCTTCTCAAGCCGGATACCATCTCGTTCGGCCAGCAGCTCGATCCGCGAACCATTGAGCGCGGCGAGGAGCTCGCCCGAAGCTGCGACTGTATGGTGGTTTTCGGCTCCACCCTCGTGGTGTATCCGGCCGCCGCCATTCCCGAGGTTGCCAAGCGAAACGGGGCGGCCCTCCTCATCGTCACCCTGTCGGAGACGCCACTCGACGGAGAGGCCGACCTCAGCGTGCAGCGACCGATCGGCGAGTTCGTTGCGGAGGTTCGCGCCGCCCTCGCATCGGGGTCGTGACCGGGACCCGGGGGTCGGGCCGGAGCCGCGAACGGGCCTGCGCCCGCCGTCGCCGAAGGGTCGCCGTGCTTGCGGCACTCCTCGGC
>CAYOFA010000280.1:0-2659 GCA_964402885.1 uncultured Spirochaetaceae bacterium | reverse complement strand
ATCGGCGTCAAGCTTGCGAGCAACGGTTCTTTCGGCGGCTTTTCGCCGATCACCGTGTCCGGGGCCACATAGAATCCCCACCCAGCGACGGGTTGGGGTCACGAAGATTCCTCAGTAAAGGTGCTCCCAGGGTCACGTAGATTCCCCAGGAGGACCGGTTTCAGGGTCACATAGATTCCCCACCCCGACGTAGACGACGTAGGGTGTCTCCAGAAGAAGGAGACGCCGAAGGATGGGGTACCGACGTATGGACACGCAAGATCTCTGGGAGATCTACCGACGGTGGGTCGCGGGACAGACGGTCTCGCACATGGCCGCTGCAGAACAACGGGACCGCAAGACGGTCAGAGAGTACATCGCAGCGATGAAGGCGGTCGGGCTCAGGGCTGAGGACGATCCAATCTCGCGTGAGGAGTTCGGCCGGCGGACCGCAGGGGTGCTGCCTCAGAAGAGCGAGCGTGGCGCGCCGATGCGGGAAAAGCTCGAGCCGCATCTGGAGGAGTTACAGCAGCTCATCGGGCGCAGCGAAGATCCACTGGTAGCGAAGAATGCGTTCCTGGTGGTTCGTCAGAAGTATGACCTCCAGGTGAGCTACGAGACGTTCAAGCGCTTTGCCCGCGACAACCGACTCGGAGAGCGCCCACGACGACAGATCATTCGCATCGAACTGCCGCCGGGACTCGAGACCCAGCTCGACTACGGGAAGGTCGGCCACATGGCGGTGCCGCTGGAGCAACGCAACCGCGTGGTCTGGGCGTTCTGCGGTATACTCTCGAGCTGCCGGCTGCCGTTCGTGCAGTTCGTCTTCTCGCAGGACCAGAGCTCGTTCACCGACAGCTTCGTGGACATGGTCGAGTTCTACGACGGGGTCACCGAGCTCATCTCCATCGACAACCTCAAGGCCGGGGTGGTCAGGCCCGACCTGTGGGATCCAAAGATCAACCGAGCGTTCGCCGACGCGGCGGCGCACTACCAGACCTTCGTCGATCCGTGTCGGGTCGCCACACCGACGGACAAGGGGAAGATCGAACGGTTTGTGCCGGTCGCACGTCAGCTGTTCCGCATGCTGCGCGAACTGCATCCCAGCGCCGAGCTTGCTGAGCTCAACCGTCACGCGCTCGTGTGGTGTCGCGAAGAGTACGGAGGTCGCGAGCACGGCACGACCGGCGTCACGCCGATCGAGGCGTTCGAAACCGAACACCCTGCTCTGAAGCGCTTACCCGAGCAGCGCTTCGTGGTGCCGCTGTGGAAGCGGGTTACCGTGCACCGCGGCGACCAGTTCGTCACCTTCAACAAGATGTACTTCTCCCTGCCGCCGAAATGGCGTGGTCAGACGCTGTGGGCCTGCTATAGCGCACCTGTGCTGCGTCTGTACAGCCAGGAGAGCCTCGTTCGCCAGTATGTGGTCCGTGCGGGCCAGAAGCGCTACTGGAATCCGGAGGACTTTCCCGCGGAGGTCCAGCACATGATGGACGGCGGCTACCCGGCGTGGCTCGTCGAGCAGGCGGCTGCCTATGGGCAGGCGGCGTGCGAGCTCATCTCCGCGCTGCTGTCTCCCCACGCATATTTGAACGCCAGACGGGCGCGTGCGATGCTGTCGGTCATGGAGACCCACCGGGGCAAGCCCTACTTCGATGAGGTGTGCGAACGTGCCCGCCGCCGTTCGGTAGAGCTTCCCAAGACGCTCAAGCGCATGTTCGAGACCGCCGCGGGCAGCGAGCAGTTCTCTCGATCGCTTTCGATCTCCGAGCGTGGCACGCAGATGATCCGCGACATCACCTACTACCTCAACTAAGGAGACACGACCATGGAAACCCGCACCCAACTCGAGCAGCAGCTCAAGCGTCTGAAGATGCCCGGCGTGCTACACGCCCTCGATCTCCGCGTGGCCGAAGCCCAGCAGGCGAGCCTCGGCTACCTCGAGTTTCTCTCGCTGCTCATCGACGACGAGATGCAGAGCCGCGAAAACAACATGCTCGCCAAGCGCCTGAAGGCCGCCGCCTTCGGCGTACAGCAGACCTTCGAGCAATTCGACTTCCGCTTCAACGAGCAGTCCCTGCCCCCGGCGACGCTGCGTGACCTTGCCACCTGCCGGTTCATCGAACAGCGGCGCAATGTAGTTATCGGAGGACCTCCCGGTATCGGCAAGACCCACGCGGTCAAGGCGATCGGTCACGAGGCGTGTCGTCGCGGCTACCAGGTTCTGTTCCGCTCCACGCAGCGGTTGCTCCATGACCTGTGCGCCGACAGCGCCGAACGCGCCGAGCGGGAGCTGCGCTACGCCATGAAGGTCGACCTGCTCGTACTCGACGACTTCGCCTTCCGGGCCCTCGACCAGAAGGAGGCCGAGATGCTCTACGTACTTGCCGAGGGCAGGCTCTCAACGGCCTCCACGATTCTCACATCCAACCGTCCTCCGGAAGACTGGTACGCCACTTTCCCCGACCCCGTGGTCGGCGGCGCGATCCTCGACCGGATGGTTTCGGCGGCAATCAAAATCATCGCCACCTCCGGTCGCTCCTACCGTAGGGAAGTCATGGGACGGGTCCCGGGGGCTCGGGAACTCAGCCAAGGCTCCGGCGAAACGGCGAACGAGGACCCGGGTGGAGGTGGGGAATCTTCGTGACCCCGGGGGTGGGGAATATGATGGCCCTTGACA
>CAYOFA010000279.1:0-2666 GCA_964402885.1 uncultured Spirochaetaceae bacterium | reverse complement strand
CGAGGAACTCGAGCTCCCACTGCCCGAAGGCCCAGTGTGGCGTCCATCCTGTCACGACTATCCAGCTCTGGGTGCGAATCGCCCGCTCGAGCTCCGCGATCATGTCGTCCTCCGTCCCCTCCACGAGGCGGAACTCGTCCTCGAGGTCGTAGACCCGTAGCGCCTCCCGCGCACGCTGCATGATACCCGCGGTCGGCTCTATGCCGACGATCCGGCCGTTGAAGCCGTCGGCGTGTTCGGCGAGCTCCGGAATGGAGGTCACGGGAATGTATCGCTCCACCTGCGTCCCGGTGGCATCGGTCTGCCGTCCCACCGAGACGCGCGGGACCACGAACCCGGTGCGGACGCCCTCGAGGTTGGCGCCGAGGTCGACCACCTGATCACCGAACTCCTCGGCGTAGACCTCGTGAGTGAGGGGAAGCCACGCCGAGACCGCGGCATCCGCCTCGCCCGCAGCAACGGCGGCCCACATCTCGTCGGCCTCCATGATGCGGATTGATACGCGATACCCGAGGTGCTCCTCGAGTACCGCCTTCACGAGATTGGAGCTCGCCACCGCACTCGACCACCCGGGAGAGGCCAGCGTGATGGACGGTCCTGGCGCCCCCGGCTCGCCGGCGGCCGCGCCGCCGATGTCTCTGTCGGCTTCCCGGGAGTCGCCGCCCCCGTCGGCGGCGCCACCGCAGGAGACAAGGGCTGCGGCGAGCAAAACGGCCAGAACGGCGATGCCGGTGCCGGTACCGGCCCGGCGCAAAGAGTATCTCGAACGATAACGATCAGTCGTCGGCCGCATCATTGCCTGCCTCCCGTGCTTCCGCGTCCGGATCTTCCGCCGCGATCCCCGCGCGCCTTCCGCGTGCCGAAGAGCGAAATTCGCTTTCCGAATGTCGCGGGCGTATGCTCGGTGACCCTCGTGCGCAGCGGACGCCCGTGCTCGTAGGGCGGCAGGACGAACCCCTGCGGCGCCGTGTACTGGGAGAGCCCCTTCCACAGGCTGTAGCACATGAAGAGCAGCACAATGGCAAAGGGAAGACCGGTGGTTATCGCGGCGGTCTGCAGCGCGACGAGTCCGCCACCGAGGAGTAAGACCGCAGCCACCACGCCCTCGAGAATGGCCCAGAACAGCCGCTGGAGCACCGGGGGATCGGGGTCGCCGCCGGCCGTAATGATATCGATCACCATCGAGCCGGAGTCGGATGAGGTAACGAAGAAGGTTATGATGACCACCACCGCGAGCGCAGAAGTCACGACGTCGAGCGGGAAGTTCTCCAGCAGCACGAAGAGCGATACGGGAATGTTCTCCTGCACCGCCTGCGCTATCCCGCCTGAGCCGAGTAGCTCGATGTTTATCGCCGTGTTCCCGAAAATGGTGATCCACAGAAACGTCAGAATCGTCGGCACGAAGAGCACGCCGAGAACGAACTGCCGGAGCGTCCGGCCGTAGGATACGCGCGCAATGAACATCCCGACGAACGGCGACCAGGCGATCCACCATCCCCAGTAGAAGACCGTCCATCCGTTCTGCCAGGTGCTGTTCTCGTATGTCTCGTTCCAGGTCGCAAGCTGCGGCAGATTCTGCAGATAGAATCCGATGTTCTCACCGAAAGCGTTGAGGATGAAGAGCGTGGGACCGAGGATGAGCACGAAAAGCATGAGAAGCGCCGCAAACGTGAGGTTTATCTCCGACAAACGCCTGATCCCCGCGTTGAGGCCGGCAACAACCGACCACGTGGCGATCGAGGTGATACCGGCGATGAGCAGCAGCTGAATCACCGGTGACTGCCCGATCCCGAGCAGATGATCGAGGCCGGCGTTGACCTGCTGCACCCCGAGCCCGAGCGACGTGGCAACGCCGAAAAGCGTGGCAACGGTGGCAAGGATGTCGATGAGGTTTCCGACGCCCCCATAGATCCGTTCGCCGAGCACCGGATAGAACACCGAGCGGATCGAGAGCGGAAGCCCCTTGTTGAAGCAGAAGAAGGCAAGCGAGAGGCCCACCAGGGTGTAGATGGCCCAGGGATGCAGTCCCCAGTGCAGAAAGGTGAGATCCATGGCGACACGCGCCGCCTCGGCCGTTCCCGGCTCGGCAAGCGGCGAGGCGACGAAGTGGAACATGGGCTCTGCGACGCCGTAGAAGAGCAACCCGATTCCCATCCCGGCACTGAAGAGCATGGCGAACCAGCCCAGCGTCGAGAACTCGGGGACGGCATCGGGCCCGCCGATGCGAATATCGCCGTAGCGGCCGATCAGGAGCGCAAACACGAAGATGAACACAATGTTCATCGTCAGGATGAGAAACCAGCCCGCGTTGGTCGCAATGCCTACCTGAAGCGTCGAAAACACCTCGTCCATGCTCTCGCGGAACACCAGCGTGACTGCGACCACGCCGACGATAATGAGCGCGGAAATGGGAAACACGTAGGGGTGCACGTTTACCGCCAGCCAGCCCCGCGCATCCTGCGTCCCAGGCTCGACCTGCGACGCGGCACCTGACTCAGTCTTTGACTCGGATCCTTCGCTGCCGTTTGCCATCGACTCCTCCCTGAGTGCCATCTAGCCTACGGCGGGAGCAGGAGGGCGTCAACGGGGGTGTTGGGTGTTCGCGACCCCGGGGCCCTCTCGCCTACGCTTCGAATTCGAGACGGGGCGGCTCGGCAGGGTTGTAG
>CAYOFA010000278.1:0-2669 GCA_964402885.1 uncultured Spirochaetaceae bacterium | reverse complement strand
CGACGATCTATACGATTGCGAACGTCATCGTGATAAACGTAGTAGCGATTGCCCTTGCCATTGCGGTGACGAGCCGGCTGAAGCTTCGAAACGTGTACCGCATGGGTTTTTTCATTCCGTATCTCATCGGCGGGCTGATTCTCGGGTATCTGTGGCAGTTCATCTTCAATAATGCGATACCGGCGATCGGTCAGAGCCTCGGCCTTCTCTCGGGACTGGCCGAGGCGGAGAATCTGATTCTGGGCAAGGTGCCTACGGCGATCATGGCCCTCGTCATCGTGGGCAGCTGGCAGTACGCCGGATACATCATGATGATCTACGTTGCCGCGATAGAGGGAGTGCCCGAGGAGCTCTACGAGGCGGCCCGCATCGACGGCGCCTCGGACTGGCAGCAGTTTCAGAAGATCACCGTACCCATGATCGCGCAGGCGTTCACCATCACCATGTTCCTGACCCTGGTGAACTCCTTCAAGCAGTTCGACGTCAACTTCTCGCTGACAGCGGGCGGTCCGGCCGTACAGTTCATGGAGGAGTCCATATTCGGGACGGAGCTGCTCGCGATGAACATCTACAACACCGCGTTCGTGGGCAATGACCTCGCGGCAGGACAGGCGCGGGCGGTCATCTTCTTCGTCGTGCTCGTCGCCTTTGCCCTGGTGCAGGTGACGATGAACAAGCGCAAGGAGCTCGAGCTATGATTCGCGTACTGAGACGCCACGCCCTCGAGGCGATCATGGTCTTCCTGCTCATCGCCTATCTCTACCCCTTCGTGATCGTCACCATCAACTCCGCCAAAGACGCCTTCAGTGTCACGCAGTTTCCGATGCGACTGCCGGAGAACTGGGGGCAGATTCTCGTCAACATGGAGACCATCTGGACGAGTCAGAACATCCGCTACTCCTCGTCGTTTCTCTCCTCGGTCCTGATTACGGCGTTTTCGCTGGTGGCGGTGACGATTTTCCCGGCGATGGCCGGATGGGTGCTCGTGCGAACGAAGACCCGGACCTCGCAGATTCTCTTTCTGCTCTTCGTGGCGGCCATGGTGATTCCGTTTCAGATCGTGATGTTCCCGCTGATATCCTGGTTCCGCACCATCTTTGAGGTGATCGGTGTTCGGCTGCTTCGGACCTACCTGGGGATTGTGCTGGCCTATCTCGGCTTCGGGCTGTCGCTGTCGGTGTTCATGTATCACGGCTTCATCAAGGCGATACCCTTCGAGCTCGAGGAGGCCTCCATCATCGACGGGGCGAGCCTTCCCGAGGTATTCTTCCGGATCATCTTCCCGCTTCTGACGCCGGTGCATGCGACCATCGCGATTCTGCACGGCATCTGGATATGGAACGACTTTCTGCTTCCGCTCCTGGTGCTGGGCAAGGGGAACCGGATACAGACACTGCCGCTTGCGGTCGCGAACTTCGCCGGGGCCTACGTGAAGCAGTGGGACCTGATACTGACGGCGATCCTCATGGCCATGATTCCCGTCATCGTGTTCTTCTTCGCCGCACAGAAGAAAATCATAAAAGGTATGGTGGCCGGCTCGATCAAATAAAGGAGCTCGACCTGTGGCCCGAGTTACGATCAACGACATTGCACGCATCGCCGGGTACTCAAAGACAAGCGTCTCCTTTGCCTTCAACGACCCGTCGCGAATCAGCGAGCGGGCGCGGGAGAAGATCCTCGCCATTGCCGGTGAGCTCGGCTATGTTCCGGACCCCGTTGCGCGGAACCTCACCCTCGGTACCCACGGGACGATCGGGCTGCTGCTGCCGGAGACCATGGCCACGGCCTTCCAGAACTCCCACCTCTCGCAGGTCGTGCAGGGAATCGGTGAGGTCTGCGAGCGGGAGAATCACTCGCTGACCCTTATTCCGCCGCGGCAGGAGTCCCTGCTGGAGGGTGTGCGAAGCGCCGCCGTTGACGGGCTCATTACGCTCGGCCTCGAGCCCGGCACCGACACCGTGGAACTGATCCGACAGCGCCACCTGCCGTTCGTGACCATCGACGGGCAGGACGGCGGCGGCTTTCCCGTGGTCGGTATAGACGACCGCGCGGCCGCCGCGGTGGCGATGAATCACGTGCTCGATCTCGGGCACCGACGCATCGCGGTGGTGTGTTTCGTCGACGAGCCGCAGCTTACCGGCGTCTCGCCCGTGCGCGCGGCGCGGATGGCCGGGTATCACGAGGCGCTCGAGGCGCGGGGGGGCTCGGTCGGTGTCGCCGGTGCGCAAGGCGCCGCCGGTGCGCAGGGGAGTGCGGCAAGTGCGCGCTTCTGGGAGTGTGAGTCCTCGATGGCCGGGGGGCGCGAGGCGGCGGAACGCATTCTGGACTCAGGCGATGAGCCCACGGCGATTGTCACGATGAGCGACGTGATCGGCCTCGGTGTGCTCGAATACCTGGGCGAGGCGGGGCGCCGCGTGCCCGAGGACGTGAGCGTGGTCGGCTTCGACGACATCCCGGAGGCCACGCTGGTGCGCCCGCAGCTCACTACGGTGTCGCAGTACGGCCTGGAAAAGGGGCGGCGGGCCGCTGAGATCCTCATGCGGCTCATAGGCGCTGAGAAGGTCGATGGTAACACGGTGCTCGAGACGCGGCTCGTGGTACGGGAGAGCACCGGGGCGCCGTCGCGAGGTGCTAACGCTGCGTCCGGGACGTGATCTCTTCGAGCAGCG
>CAYOFA010000277.1:0-2669 GCA_964402885.1 uncultured Spirochaetaceae bacterium | reverse complement strand
TGCTACCGCCACGGAGGTACGAGAGTATCTTGGCAGGTTCACAGAAACCGGTGAGACGGCGTAGTATGAGCGCGGAGGCAAGACCCATGCCGGAGGACAACTCGCCCGAGCGAGCAGTCGACATTCTGCTCGTGCTCAAACGAGACTATCTGACAACCCTGTTCCTGCTGTCCCCGCTTGCCCTCTGGGCTGCGGTGTTCATCCGCAACGTCGGGGGCCATGATATCCGCAACTACCTGATCGCGGCGGTCGCGGGAACCGTGCTACTTGTCGGCGGCGGTCTGCTTCGGCTCGGAACCATCATGTCCCTGGCCGAGAGCGGTGTCGAGGTGACCGCCTCGATAAACCAGATCATCATGCGACGAAACAAGGGCCGCATCGAGTTCACCTACGTCTACAACGGTGAGCGCGAGGAGGCCTCAATGGCGTTCCGCAGCCGCGATCCCCTGAAAGACGTGCAGCGCGGCACGAACCTCACCGCCCTTGTCGATCCGAACAATCCGCGACGCGCGATCCTGCCCGCGCTGTTTCAGGAGGAGAACCCCATTTTCGACAAAAAGCGCAGTTGATCCGCTGGATAATGTGGACATTCTGGCGTTATCGTGGCATTGTTTGTGGATATGCGCAGTCTCCTCGATCCCGTACTCGAATCTCACGCCCGTCTGTTCAGCTCAACCGACGTCGCCGCGGACATCTCTCAGGCACTCGCGCGGGTCGGTTCCGCCTCGGATGTGGACCGCACCTATGTCTTCGACGTGACCGCGCTGCCCGACGGGAGCCACCTCGCAAGCCATCGCTTCGAGTGGGTGCGCGAGGGCATTGAGCCGCAGCTCGACAATCCCGAGCTCCAGGGCGTTCCGCTGCAGGAGGCGGGCTACGGACGATGGATCCGCCTGCTCAGCGACTATCAGCCGGTCTTCGGGCTCGTGGAAGAGTTCCCCGTCGAGGAGCAACCGCTGCTCACCATGCAGGACATTCTCTCTCTCCTCGTCATACCCATTTTTGCCGATGGTGAGCTCTGGGGCTTCGTGGGCTTCGACGACTGTCGAAGCCGAAAGGTGTGGACACGGTCCGATGTCGATCTCCTGCTGTCGCTCTCGATAGCAATCGGTGCCCGGCTCGGCACTCGCGGCCCGGGTTCTCACGAAGTAGACGCCGGGGCCGCGAACTATATGGAGATCGTACGCGGGCTCGTCGGCCTGAGAGACATCACCGGGTCCCGGCAGCCGCTCTCCGATCTGCTGCAGCAGATCAGGGCACGCATCCGGGCCCTCGTGGCGATACACCGGTTTCTCGTTCGCGGGAAGCACCGGCCGGCAATCGACATCGCGGCCCTCCTCTCCTTCTGGGAAGGTGAGGTGCGCACGGCGCTCGATGATTGCGGGCAGCGCGACCTGCGGCTGCGAACGATGGCGGAGTCGTTCGACGTGCCGCGGGGCCTCGTGCTCGAGACGGCACTCGTCATCCATGAGCTCGTTCTCGCCTACTCCTGCACGAACGCCTCCTCTGAACGACACGGAACCCTCTCCCTCGGTGTACACGAGGACCACGGCACCGCCGTGGTGCGCCTGCGCCTCGAGGGGAAGGGCGCAGAGGCGGAAAGCGCTCACGGGACACCGGACGCCCTCGGGCTCGTGCTCGTGCGGCGCATCGTCCAGGCTCTTGCCGGCGAAGTCGAGATTCCCGCTGCAGACGCCGCAGCCCGGATCGTCATCCCCCTGCAGGGGAAGATGACAGGCCGTGAAGTGGAGAACTGAACCATGAGACTGGAGCTGACCGGGGATCTCCCGCTCAACGAAGAGCAGCAGTCGTTGTTAACCATGCACAGCGTGCTGAACGTCATGAACACCGTGATGATGGAACTGCTCAATCTCTCGGACATCGTCGGCCCGCATCCGGCCCTCGAGCAGGCACAGGATGTCGTGGTTCGGATCGCCGATGATCTCCGGGACTCAGAGCGCGCCGGCGACCATCTGGCTGCCGCAGATAGGCTTGCCCGAGAGCTCATTGACCTCATTGGAGAGGCGCTCGCCTCACAGCCCGGGGCCGCCGAACGGGAGGACGTCAAGCAGTCGCTCGCCGGTCTCGACCAGATATTCCGCGTGCTCCGAGTTCGAGCACAGGAACTCCTCGACCGCGCCGCGGATCCGGACATGTGGGTGGAGTACGACATCGAGGCGCTCAAACGGAACTTCCTCGAAGTCTTCGCGGCCATCGAGCAGAACAGCCACGGCGGTTATCGCATCGTATACAACATCGCCACGCATGAAGAGCGCGACTACTTCGTCGACCTCGAGATGACGAGCCTCCGCGGAAACGTGATTCGCATCCCGGCAGTACTGCAGGATGTCATGCGTGACCTCATCGCGAACGCCCGCAAGTACACCGCTCCCGGAGGTCGCATCATGGCCGGCCTCGACGAGAACTCGGACCGCCTGCGCTTCGTCGTCGAGGACAGCGGCCGCGGCATCCCGGGCGAGGAGCTGCGGAATGTCGTCGACTTCGGTTACCGCGGGAGGAATGTGCAGGACCGCCCCACCCGCGGCGGCGGGTTCGGGCTTACCAAGGCGTTTCACGTGACCCGACGACTCGGCGGCCATATGTGGATCGAGAGCGAGCCGGGCGCCGGTACGCGCGTGGAGATCGAGATCCCGCAGACCGACAGGTAA
>CAYOFA010000276.1:1287-2749 GCA_964402885.1 uncultured Spirochaetaceae bacterium | reverse complement strand
AGATCCGCCGCGCCGAGACCGTCGACGACGTGCTGCAGACGATTGAGTTCGATTCGCTCGAGCCGGTTAATGCAGGGGCGGCCGTGCGCTGAGAGCGCGGCCGCGCGTTAGCGGTGCCCCCGCCGGGGTGACGCTGCCCCCGCGCGTGCGCGGCCGGGTTGGCGCCGTCGCCGAGGTAGCCCGGCCGCTCAGTTGACCCGCGGCGCCCGCGGGGACCAGCGTGTTTCGAGCAGGCGGGTGAACTGGCTGCCGACGAGGTTCTCGGCCTCGTCGCGGCCGAAGCAGCCGAGAACCTGGTGGCGAAAGCTGTCGTTTCGCACCATGGCTGCGACGGTGGAGAGTACCTGCAGATACTCGGTCTGCTGCGCGGGGTGGTTGGCAATCACGAAGATCAGATGAACGGGGTGGCCGTCGTAGGCCTCGAAGGGAATGCCCTCCGGGGAGATCCCGAGGGCGATGCGCAGCTCCGAGACCATCTCGGTGCGGCCGTGGGCAACTGCCACGCCGTGGCCGAGCCCGGTGGACTGCAGGTGCTCGCGCTCTATAACGGTCTCGGCAAACGCGTCGAGGTCGAGTCCCTCCACGCGCGCAAACGTGGGAGCGGTGAATACGATTTCACGTATGGCGTTGAACTTGTCGCCGCTTCGGAGGTTCCAGATGACGTCTCCGCCGCTGAAGTAGTCCCGATCTCCGATCATCGCCATAAGTAATATCGATCTTTCCTTCCTGAGTCAATATTTCGGTGGTATTTTGTGGCTTTCCGTGAGGTTTTCGGGGCGGCGCGTTAACGCGCGTTACCCATGACCTCGCCGATGGTCTCGAAGAGGCGAGTCATGTCCACGGGCTTGAGCGCGTGGGCATCCATGCCGGCCTTCATGAATCGATCATGGTCCTCGTCGGAGGCGTAGGCGGTCAGCGCAATGACGGGTACGCCTCGCACCTCGGGTGGCATGTCCGACCGGATGCGCTGCGTGGCTTCGACCCCGTCGAGTCCCGGCATCTGCACGTCCATGAGCACCACATCGGGCCGGACGGAGGGCAGTACGTCGAGGAGGGCGCGTCCGTCGCCGACAATGCGCACGGTGTGTCCGGCGCGCTCGAGGTTCTTGCGGATGACTACCTGATTGATGCGATCGTCCTCGGCGACGAGGATCGAAAGCGGGCGGGCCGTGCCGCGATCCGCGGCGACGTCCGCGTGATCGGCCGGGGTTTCGGCCACGCCGAGCCACACGGTGAATGAGAAGGTGCTGCCCACGCCCTTTCGGCTTCGGCACCAGATGCCACCTCCCATGGACTCGCTCAGGCGCCTCGACAGTGCGAGCCCGAGGCCGGTTCCCTTGTATTTCTTGGCGTAGCTCGAGTCCACCTGCGAGAAGGGATGGAAAATGATCGCCTGCTCCTCTTCGGTCATTCCCACGCCGGTATCGGTCACGTCGAAGAGCAGCAGGGCCCTCGTCCCGCG
>CAYOFA010000276.1:0-1187 GCA_964402885.1 uncultured Spirochaetaceae bacterium | reverse complement strand
GGCGGCGACCCGCCCGTTTGGCGATTCGGGCACCCGATAGTATATTGAGGCAGACGGACGTCTCCGTCGTTTGAAAACCACCCGGGTTTTTCGTAGTATACTTTTTAGTTAGGTGGAGCTGATGTTGGTTGAAGCGGAAATTTGGACTGTTGCACGCACCGATAAGGGCAACGCCGTCCTGGTCAAGCCGCTCGGCTCCGAACGGGCCGTTCCGATCTTCATCGGACAGCTCGAGGCTCAGTCGATTCTCATCGGGTTGGGCAATGTACCGATGCCGCGCCCACTCACCCACGACCTGTTCATCTCCGTGATGGAGAAGATCAGTGTCACGGTGGAACGCGTCGAGGTCACCGATCTCAAGGACGGTACGTTCTACGCGCGCATTCTGCTCAAGCAGGGAATGAAGAAGCTCAGCATCGACTCTCGGCCCTCGGATGCCCTTGGAATTGCCGCGCGGCTGCGGTGCCCGCTGTTCATATCCGAGGCCATCGTCGACGAGGCGGGTGTGGCGATAAACCTCATCACCGAGGAAGATTCCGAAACCGAGGTCCCCTCGGAGACGGAGCTCGAGCGCGACAGGCTCGAAGAGGAGCTCCAGAAAGCCATCGATGAGGAGAACTACGAGGAAGCGGCCCGGATCCGCGATCGCATGAAGGAGCTCTGAGGCAGGCCCTTTTCAGCCTGTCGCGGCGTCCTGCAGCGTCCGGACGACCGAGCGCGCGGCCTCGACGAAGTTGCGTAATTCGCCCCGCGCCAGGTGGTGATTCGAATACAGCGCCTTCTCGGCGGTTCGGACCACCGTCTGAAGCGCACCGGCAAGACCAGGATAGCTTAGCTGCAACATTCGGGAGTACTCCCGGGTCGTCTGATACGGCTCGAAGGGTGCTCCCTTTTTTGTGCCCGCCTCCGCTATCTCGTCCAGCTTACGAAGGATCACGTGCCGCTGCCGCCTGAGGCGGAGGGGCGGGGTCTCCGACGCGGCCGTCCGACCCCCGGCCCCGGTCGGAGCCCCGCCGGTGTCCCCGGCCTCACCCTCCGGGCCGCGGCCCCGCCCGCTGCCCCCGAGAAACCCCCACGCACCCGAGACCAGCCGACGCGCGAGCCGGGAGATCGTGTGCAGCACCAGCGCCCCCAGCGACAGGATGCCGAGGAGGTACTCGATGACCCTGCGGCCGGGGCGCGACGCC
>CAYOFA010000275.1:0-2780 GCA_964402885.1 uncultured Spirochaetaceae bacterium | reverse complement strand
GGTGCGCCCAGCGCGGGGCGGCCACCGGCGTGGCCGTTCCCGCCATTGGCGGTGAGCAGGGGCGTTTCATTCCCTGTCTTGAAGTACGACATTGTCGACTGCAGTTGATCTGCCTGGCCCGCGAGCTCCTCGGCCATACTCGACATCTCCTCCGCCTGGGAGGCGTTCTGCTGGACGACCTGGTCGAGTTGGGCGAGCGCCTTGTTGACCTGCTGACTGCCTGAGCGCTGCTCGGCGCTGGAGGCGCTTATCTCCTGCACGAGCTCGGAGGTCCGCTTGATGTCGGGCACGAGGGCCTCGAGGAGCTTCCCGGCTTCCTCCGCGACATCGACGCTGCTCGTGGAAAGCTCACTGATCTCGCCGGCAGCCTTCTGGCTACGCTCCGCGAGCTTGCGCACCTCGGAGGCAACGACCGCAAACCCCTTGCCGTGCTCACCTGCCCGGGCCGCCTCGATGGCCGCGTTGAGGGCCAGCAGGTTGGTATTGCGGGCGATCTCCTCGATTATGTTGATCTTCTCCGCGATGTTCCGCATCGCCTCGACAGTCTGCTTCACAGCGACGCCACCCTGCTCGGCATCGTTTGCCGCCTTGAGGGCTATCTTCTCCGTCTCCTGCGAGTTGTCGGCGTTCTGCTGGATATTGGAGTCCATCTCTTCCATGGACGAGGATACCTCTTCGGTGCTTGCAGCCTGCTCGGTGGCGCCCTGGGACATCTCCTGTGCGCTCGAGGACATCTGCTGGCTGCCGGAGGCAACATTGTCGCTCGCCGTCTTGACGCTTCCGACGATCTCGATCAGTCGGTCCTGCATTTCGCCGACGGATCGCGCAAGCTGGCCGACCTCGTCCTTCTGGTCGACATTGATCTGCGCGGAGAGGTCGCCAGAGGCAACCGTGTGAACGGTTTCCATCACCCCGCGGATCGGCTTGACGATGCTGCGGGTAATGATCGGCGTCATTGCAATACCGATCAGAACGGCGATCGCGCCGATCACCACGACCAGCAGTCGGGTGCGGTCGGCAAGAGCAAGCATCACCTCATCGGTCATGATGTTGGCCTCGGCTGTCTCGACAATGTCGCCGAGCAGGGACTGCACGCCGGCGAGAGAGGTCTTTGTGTCCTGTGCGTAGATATCCGCGGCCCGGTCCAGTTGTGCAAGTTGCCCGTCATGCCACCCGATGAGCCCGTCGATTGCCGCGAGCGTCGCCTCGGCATATTCGGAGGTCTCCTCGTTGTACAGGGCACGTGCCGCCGCAAGATCGCCACTGTCGCGCAGAGCCCGCACATCGGCGGCGGTCTGATGCAATTCCTGATGGGGATCATAGATCGGGCCGATCGCTCCGTTGAACTCGCCATCCCCGTCGCGGCGGGACGCCACTTCGTCGGAGTAGAGCCATTTGCCCAGGCTGCACTGTGTGTGGTCTATGATGATGTCATCACCGGCGTAACCGGGGTCGATGAGAAGCTGGGCGACATCGCCCTTCCACGCGAGATGATCGGTCTGTTTCTCCCTCAGGAAGGATCCGAGCGAAGTATCCACATCCACGTAGGTTTCGCCGATGCTCACCGCGGACTCGTGAAGGTGGGCGTGCGGCTCTTCGATCTCCGCCAGGAGTGGCGCGAGCGCCGGGACCAGTCTCTCAGCCGCTACGCGCTCGTCGCTGTAGTACCATTTGCCGAAGGCGCACTGCGTGGGGTCGGTTTCCACGTGGAGCTCGTGCACCGAATCGTCGGTGATGAGGGCGTTGACGTCGTTCGCCCAGTTGAGGTGATCGACCTCTCGCTGAACGATATCACCGCGCAGCTCGTTGCCGACGATGACCTCTTCGGCGTTCCGTACGATGCCCTGTACGCCCTGCACCGCCCACACGGCAAGCCCTGCGAGCAGCACAAGGACCACACCGAACCCTACCGACAGTTTCACACTCAGTTTCAAGTCTTTCCAACGCATGCTATACCCCTTTCGCTCCGGACCCGGTCTCCGGCACCGATTCGCAGAGCGGCGAATGCCCCTTCCCAGACTAATTAGAGTTTATACTTGTTTTTGGGAAATGCGCAAGCGTTTTTTGATGAAATAGACTTTATTATATTTCGCGGGGTCGAGCGGCCCGCGGCGCGGCGCCCGCAGGACGCCGACCCGCGGCGGGCCGGCCCGCGGCATTCGGCTCGGCCGCGTCCGGCCTGCGCCGCGTCCGGGGCCTCAGCGCTTCACGCGGGCGTCTCCCTGCCAGATGCTCCGGATCTGATCCTCGTCGGCGGGCTGGCCGTAGTCCGTCTCCATGCTGACCGCGAGCGCACCGCTCGCCCAGCC
Organism: uncultured Spirochaetaceae bacterium; assembly: GCA_964402885.1. Taxonomy (GTDB): domain Bacteria; phylum Spirochaetota; class Spirochaetia; order DSM-27196; family PWMO01; genus JAAAOH01. The sequence goes on along the minus strand of CAYOFA010000275.1, from coordinate 471 downwards.
GAACTGCAGGCACTCCTCGGCGTCCCAGCCCCGCAGGAGCCCGTAGAGCAGGCCGCCCACAAAGCCGTCACCGCCGCCGATCCGGTCGAGGACCTGTATGGAGCGCGGCTCGATGATATGCCAGCCGTCGGCCGCATGCATGATCGCACCCCACATGTGCTCATTCGCATTCACCACTTCGCGCAGGGTTGTCCCGAAGAGCTTCGCATCGGGATATGCCCCGCGGGCCTCCTCGATCATGCCCTTGAAACCATCGATCTTCGCGCCGAGGTCCTTTCCGCCAGCCTCCGGCCCCTTGAGCCCGAGGGCCAGCTGGAAGTCCTCCTCGTTGCCGATGAGCACGTCTGAGAGCGTTGCGATTTCGTGGAACACCTTCCGCAACCGGTCGGGCTCCTCTTTCCAGAAGGAGGCGCGGTAGTTGAGATCGAAGCTGACTACCGTACCCGCCTGCTTCGCCTTGCGGGCAATCTC
>CAYOFA010000274.1:1404-2793 GCA_964402885.1 uncultured Spirochaetaceae bacterium | reverse complement strand
GTACAGACCACGGGGCAGAGCGGCCACCCCTTTCACCGCCACTACGACAGCATGATCGATGACTGGGCCGCGGTCGACTATCTCCCCCACTACTTCACCCGGGACGCACTCGAGGCCACCGACGTGCGGCGCCTCGAGCTCGTACCGGGCGAGTGACGATCGGTTCGGTTGACGCCCCGGTCAGCCCTCGGCAGCGGCCTCCCGGCGGCGGCGGGCAAAGCGATTGTCGTAGAACAGGCCGTAGATGCAGGGAATGAGGATGAGGGTCGTGATGGTCGAGAAGAGCAGGCCGAAGGTGATTGTGGCGGCCATCGGCCCCCATACCACCGAGTAGCCTCCGAGGCCGATTGCGGTGGGAAGCAGCCCTGCGATCGTCGTAAGCGATGTCAGAAGCGTGGGGCGGAGCCTCGTCTTTGCCGCCTCGATTACCGCCGGCCCGGCGTCCACGCCCTCGGCGCGTTGCTCGTTCACGAAGCTGATCAGCACGATCGCGTCGTTCACTGCGATACCGATGAGCGCGATGCCCGCATAGATGACGGTCGTCGACAGCGGCGTGCCCGATATCAGCAGGTACAGGAAGACACCTACGAACGCGAAGGGCACGGTGAACAGGATCAGAATCGGCTGCGTGTAGCTCTTGAACTGTGTGGCGAGGATCAGGTAGATCAGGAAGATCCCGATGAGGAACACCCGCAGGATATCCACGAGCAGGTTCTGGAACTCCGCGAACTCCCCGCCCACCTCGAGCCGCACACCCGGGTACCGCGTGGAGAGCTCGTTGCGGAACAGCCGCTCGACTTCGCTGTTGATGGTCGGCACGTTGGCCCGGCTGTACGCCTCCGACTCGATCTGCACCTCCCGCTCGCCGTCGAGGCGCTGTATCGAGGAGAAGGCCTGTCCCTGCTCGAGGGTGGCAACCGCCGAGAAGGGCACGAGCTCACCGCGGCCGGTGGGGATCTTCAGCTGCATGAGCTCGTTCACCGTCGTGTCTCCCCGCCGCGCGTAGCGCACGAGCACGTCCGTCTCCTGATTCTCCTCGAACACCGTCGTCGCGGTGATACCGTCGAATGACGCACGCAGAAATCCACCGACGGACTGCGGTGTGAGACCGTAGCGGCTGGCGAGCTGCTCGTCGAGGGAGACGCGCAGCTCCGGCGTGCCGCCTTCGAGGTTGTCGGTGATGTTGAAGAGCTCCGGATACTCCCGCATTTCGGCCTTGATTGCGTCGGAGACAGCCACGAGACTGTCATAGTCGTCGCCGAAGATCCGGAACACCACCGGCGGATCGGTCGGCGGCCCGGTCTGCTGCTTTCGAAATTGCACGTTCTCGGCGCCGGGGATGTCGGCGGTCTGTGCACGGACTTCCGCCATGATGACGTCGATCGAACG
>CAYOFA010000274.1:0-1304 GCA_964402885.1 uncultured Spirochaetaceae bacterium | reverse complement strand
GACGCATCCTCCGCCTCGAAGAGATTGGTCTGAATGCGGGGAACGAGCGCAAAGACGCCGAACATGATCGCGGCCATCGCGACCAGGGTGATGACACGGTGGCGATAGAGCGGTCGGATGAGGCGAACAAAGAACGTTCTCACCGCCTCGAACCAGTCGCGCTTTTTCCCGCCCGTGGCATTCCCGCCGGGCCAGTCGGCGTAATGGGAGGGAAGAAAGAAACCCGCCTCGATGTTGGAGGCGATCAGGGCGACCGACACGGTGATCGGCACGATGGCGAGAAACTCTCCGATGATACCGGGGAGGAAGGTCAGCGGGAGAAAGGCGGCAACCGTGGTCGCCGTGGCAGCAACTACCGGAACGATCACCTGATCGACGCCTTTGACCGCCGCCTCCCGCCGGCTGAGGCCCTGCTGCTGCAGGCGGTAACTGTTCTCGACGATGACGATGGCGTGATCGACGATGAGACCGAGCACCAGGACCAGGCCGAAGAGTGTATTCCCGTTGAGGGTGTTGCCCGTCGCCTCGAGCACCACGAAGGTGATGGCGAAGCTCAGGGGTATGCCGAGCGCGGTCATCAGCGCATTCCGAAACCCGATGAACACGAGCAGCAGAGCGACTACCAGGACCAGGCCGAAGACGGCGTTGGTCAGGAGCACGTTCAGGCTGTCACGAATCTGGATGGTGGAGTCGTTGAAGAACTCGATCCGCATCCCTTCCGGAAGCGTCTGCCCGAACTCAGTCGAGCGCTGCTTTGCCTCGTTGACGATGTCGGTCGAGCTGCCGCCGGGCACCTTGGCAACCTGCAGGCTGATGGCGCGCGCGCCGTTGTAGCGGGAAATCACGCCGTCGGGGTCGAATGCACGGCGCACCGTCGCGACGTCTCCCACGGTGATGAGGCCGGAACCCGTGCCCGCATCCCGTCGCACGACGATGTCGGCGAGCTCAGAGTAATCACCGACTTCGCCGACGGTCCGAAGCAGGTACTCCTGCGCTTCCGCGGTCACCGTGCCGGCCGGCACATTCACGTTCTGCGCGCCGACGGCGTTGACCACGGTGTTGATGTCCACCCCGTAGGACTCCATCCGCACCGGATCCGCATCGACGAGGATCATGCGGTCGCGCGCGCCGACCTGCGTGACACCGGAAACCTCTTCGATGCCCTCGAGCCGGTCGGTGAGATCATCGGCCGCGGAGCTCAGCGCATCGTAGTCACCGCCGCCGTAGAGCACGACTTCGATTACCGGCAGGAAATCGTTCGTGGAGAAGTCGTCGATCGTCTCCTGCCCCACGCCGTCGGGAAG
>CAYOFA010000273.1:0-2820 GCA_964402885.1 uncultured Spirochaetaceae bacterium | reverse complement strand
TGCACTTCTCGCTTGGTTTCGGCGGGTACATGAAGTTCTACATGGATTCGGAAGCCGGCTCCGAGGATTATTTCGAGGGGGGACTGCGTCTTCCGGTCGGGCTTTCGCTGTTGCTACTCGACGATTTTCTCGAGATCTTCGTCGAGGTCTCGCCCGGTATAGACCTGTATCCGAAACCTCAGTTCTCGGATGACCCGGTGCAGGCCTGGCTCGGCTTCACGCTCGACACTACGCTCTAGCGTGCCGTGGAATCCGTCGGCCATCACCAGAAGGCAGACGACGCCTCGGTGAGGTTCTCGCCCGCAGGCGAAAATCAGAGTAGCGCCAACCCCTCACCCAGCGCAACGCCGGCAACAATCAGGCTCTGCGCGAGAACATAGGTGACCGCGACAACCTGGCCGGCGTAGGGGAAGGGACTGCGGAAGGCGCGATAGGCCAGCGCCGTGTCGGAGACAACGAAGAACACGGCCCCCGAAAGCGGTAGCCAGAACGCAGGGCCGGAGACGACCGGGGCGCGAAGCAGGGCGGCCAGGGCCATCGCAAGGATCACGGCTGTGTAGATGAGCACCGGGCCCTTCATGCTGCCCAGGCCGGGACGCAACTGGCGGTACACGACACGGCCCACCACAGCGAGGACCGCTGCTGCGAGAAGCATCCACGGTTCGGGCGAGCCGTCGCGGATGACCGGGGCGAGCAGGCCGGCGACGTATGCGAGGTGCCCGAGCAGGAATGCCCCGAGGCCGATGAGAAACCGGTTGCCGCGGTCAGGCTCGATGAGGGCGGTATCACCCACCGCTCCCAACAGAAGCCCGGCTACGATCCAGTAGGTCGGGCTCTGCGAGGCGAGCAGATAGGCTGCGGCGAGAAGCGGCATCATCAGCGGCTTTGTAACGTGGATGAGCCGCCCGGCGCTGCGCTCGCACGCAAGCACGTACCCCACCGCCGCGAGCACGAAGAGTGCGATCGCCACTACTACTGCCGCGAGCCGTACATCGGTCTCCACAATGTCTCGACCATAGACGCGCTCCACGGCGTGGTCAACCGCATAATCGCACACAATACCGGCACACGATAGCGTACAATATTAGGTAAGCAAGCTCGTGGGGGTGAGAACGATGGACAAGAGGCTGCTGTCTTTGGCCGTGTCTGGGCTAATCGTTCTGCTGGGAGGCTGCAGCATCATGGGCGATACATCAGCCACAGAACGGGAGGAACAAGAAGCAGAAGCGGAGGGGCCGCCGGTGTTCGTCTTTCAGGACGGTCTCGACGACTATTGCGGTACATGTGACACGATGATGAGTGATGTAAACCAGGAGAACACCTACGGCCTGTCGAGCTATGCGGAGTGCGGCTACTGGAACGACGAGACAACCAGAACGCTACTGAGGTTCGATCTGTCGTCACTTCCCGACGATGCGGAGGTCGTTTCCGCGAGCCTCCAGCTCGTGTTCAACAACGTGGTGGCAATGACGAGTGAGTACGTGATTTCGGTGGACATACTCGAAGCGAACAGAGCGTGGGCGGAAGCCGAGGCAACCTGGCTGAATGCGTCCGAATCGGTCACCTGGGACGCGGCGGGCGGCGATTGTTCGGGGCAGGTCGGACTCATGAGTATTCCGAACCCCGATTACGGAAGCGGTGATGCCATTCAGACCGCCCTGGATGTCGACGTCGTGCAGCAGTGGGTTTCGGATCCGGCCGCAAACAGAGGGGTCCTCCTGAGAAACGCCTCCGAGGGTGCGACGGAGGATTCGGACAAGAGCTTCCTCGTCTTCTATACGAAAAACCACAATTCCGAGGAGTACAGGCCGCGCCTCGTGATCGAAGCCGAGGTGGAGTGAGGTGCTCGGATGACGTACAAGACGATGGTGAGTGCCCTGTCAATCTGGATTGCGGCGCTGTTCCTGCTTTCGGGGTGTCCCTCCGCGAACGCCACGATCACGTAAGCAGGTCGGCTCCTGCCAGCACGGCTCTCAGCTCGTCTTTCTCGGTATCGGTGAGGGGTAGGAGCGGTTGTCGCACCGTGCCCGCTGCATATCCGAGAAGACCCGCGGCGTACTTCAATCCGGCCGGGCCGTAGGTGGCGGTAATGGCGGTGTTCACCGGGAAGAGTCTTCTGTAGAGTTCTCCTGCCGCGTCGGTTTGCCCGCTCTCGTACATGCGCTGGATCTCGACGCATCCCTCAGGTGCGATGTTGGCCAGGGCCAGTACTCCTCCCCTGACACCAAGGCACAGGGCCGGAAACCACACGGATGCGGTGCCCACCATGATCGTGAACTCCGGGCCTGCTACCGACTGGAACTCAACGAGTTGTGCTACGTTGCCGGAAGAATCCTTCATGCCCATGATGTTTGGATGAGCGCTCACCTCGCGGACCAGGTCGGCGGAGACGTTGAGGCCGGTGAACTTCGGGACGTTATACAGCAGAACCGGAATCCCGGCATTGCTCGCGATGGTCGAATAGTGAGCGATGAGAGCTCGGTCATCCATTCTGGCCCGGTAGAACGAAGGAGTCAGCACGAGGGCTGCATCGGCACCGATTGCCGCAACGTCCTCAGTCAGACGCAGGGTTTCCCCGGTAGATTCCAGCCCGGTACCCACGATGACCGTTTTGCCTTCGGCTCTGTGCTCGACTGCCAGCCTGACGAGTTCGAGCTTCTCTTTCGCGGACAGATATGCCGTCTCTCCGTTGGAGCCGAGCACGACGTAGCCGCGTAACGCGGTATCGTTCCATTTCCCGATATTGCTCACGAACGACCGGTAATCAACATCGCCGTTTTCCTTGAACGGGGTGAAGATCGGCGGAAAAACTCCATGAAG
>CAYOFA010000272.1:0-2829 GCA_964402885.1 uncultured Spirochaetaceae bacterium | reverse complement strand
ACGCCCGATCGGCGGAGATCACCTATCACTTTGATCCGAATCGGGGCAGGCCCTACGTCGAGCTCGAATTCGGCCGTATAGACCTGCGCGAGCTGAAGTTCATCGAGAATCGCGACCAGGGTGACCTTCTCGCCGAGCTCACCCCGCCGGTTGAGCCTGAAGACGGGAAAACGGTGACCGGCGCCGTCGTTGCCGCCGAGACCGAGACGAGACCCGTCGAGCTCCGCGGCGGGGCGGGGACGGAGGTCAGTGAAGACGCAACGGCCGTCTACGCGGCAGAGAGCGGAAATGTGCGGCTTCGAGACGGACTCATCGTTGTGGAGCCGGTCGTGACCGTGGATAACGTGAGCTACGAAACCGGTCATATTCGCCACGAAGGGTCTGTGGTGGTGCAGAAACACGTGGCGGACGGCTTCGTCGTGGAGGCAACCGGTGACATCGAGGTCGGAGCCGGCGTCGGGAAGGCCACTCTGCGCGCAGGTGGCAACATCCTGCTCAAGACCGGCATCAACGGAAACGGTGAGGGCAGCATCGAGTGCGACGGCAACGTGTTTGCCAGGTATGTGGAGAGCTCGACCGTGCAGTGCGGGGGCCATCTTCTGGTGCAGGAGGGGATCCTCCACAGCCGGGTCTCCACCTGGGGACATTGCGTGCTCAACGGCCGACGATCAGAGATCATCGGTTCGAACATGATCGTCGGGGGGAGCGTCTGGTGCAAGCAGATCGGCAGCGTCGCCGAAGGGCCCGTCTACGTGTCAGTCGGGATTCCGCCGAGCCTCCTGGTTTCCTTCCGTGACACCAAGCGGGCCCTCGATGAGGCACAGTCGGAGCTCGAGAATGTGCAACTGCAACTGCGGCAGATCGAGAACGCGATCGGGCAGCGTGGCGCCGGGGACAGACTCCTGCAGGCACGCGCACAGCTCGAGGAAACCGCTACCGACCTTGCCGCGAAGATCAAGTCGCTGCGGCACGATATGCACGAGCTTCGCGAGAAGCTCACCGTCACCCGAGGCGCGATGCTCGTCGCCGAGGAATCCATGTACAAGGGCGTGGTCGTTGCCTTCGGAACCAGGGAGTATCGCGTCCCCGACGGCGGGGCCCGTGCGACTATTCTCGTCCGCCACGGGTCCGATATCGAGGAGCACGGCTACAACCCTGCCGAGCCGCCAGTGCTCGAATTCGAAGAGTAGGGAGATCGGGAACCGGCACACGCCACCGTTGACACCCTCCTGTTTCCGATGCCGGGCATGGTTTGCCATGCTCTTCAGTGCGGGGATGGGAATCGGGTTGCTCTTCTACGGCAAGGAGGGCACTAATGGTACAACCCGTGCATCAACGCTTTGCCGGCAGCTGTATGATGCTCATGCACCGGGCAGCGGAATAGGCCCGGTTCTGCGGCACTGCGTTTCTCGTCCACAGTGACGGGTATCTCCTCACCTCGGCCGCGTGCGTGGAACCCACCGAGGACCTGGTTGCGGTGCCGGTCTAACCTGGCAATTCGTCCTCCCATGTGACGATGGAAGAGGTTACGCCGATTCCCGTGGGAGTCGTGCGACGCGACAGCGGGCGCGGGTGTATACTGAGAGTATGCAACGAGTTTTCGGCCCCGTTCCATCACGCCGGCTCGGGCGCAGTATCGGGGTGAACAACATCCCGCCCAAGGTGTGCTCCTACTCCTGTGTCTACTGTCAGCTCGGGCGTGCGATCGAGATGACCGCGCAGCGGCGCGAGTTCTTCGACCCTGAGTCGCTGGTTGCCGAGGCGGGTGAGCATCTCTCCGCGGCGCAGGACCGCGGTGACCGGGTGGACTACCTCACCGTTGTTCCCGACGGCGAGCCGACGCTCGACACCAACCTCGACCGGCTGGTTGCGGGGCTGGCGACGCTCGGCGTTCCCGTGGCCATCATTACCAACAGCTCCCTCATGGGGGATGAGAGCGTGCGTGCGGCGGTGGCCGGCGTGGACTGGGTCTCGGTAAAGGTGGATGCGCCGGATGAGCACACCTGGAAGCGCATTGACCGACCGCATCGCCGGCTGGACTTCGACGCTATGATGACGGGACTGCGGACGTTCGCCGACGGCTTCGACGGTACCCTGACCACCGAGACGATGCTCGTGGACGGCGTGAACGACGGCGCCGAGCAGGTCGAGGCCGCCGCAGAGATCATCGCGGAGCTCGGTCCCGACGTTTCCTACATCTCGATACCCACACGGCCGCCCGCCGAGAGCTGGGCACAGCCTGCGTCCGAGCGGGCCGTCGCCCGGGCCTACGGAGCATTCGCCTCACGCGGGCTTTCGGTGGAGAACCTCATCGGCTACGAGGGGAACGAGTTTGCGGCTTCCGGAGACGCGCGGGAGGATCTGCTCGGCATCACTGCCGTTCATCCCATGCGCCGCGAGGCGGTGGATGAGATTCTGCGGCGCGACGAGGCGTCGGAGACGGAGCTTCGCGATCTCATCGATGAGGGCGAGGTCGTCGAGGTGGAGTTTGCCGGAAACCTCTTCTACGTCCGGGGATTCCGAAAGTAGACCGCCGGGGCGACGCCGGCAGGGCGGGCCGGCCGCGCGTACCGCAGGGCGCGCTACTCGAAGATCTCAGCGAGGTAGGGGTTCAGGAACTTGCCCTCGGGATCCATCCGGCGTCTGAGCGCAACGAAGTCGCCCCATTTCGGGTACAGCGGCGCGAGCTCCGGCGTCTTTGCTCTGAAACGCTTGGCCCAGTGCGGCCGTCCGTCGTGCTCGAGGAAGATGCGCTCCACGAGGTCGAATGCCGCGTACTCATCGGCGTGCTCGGGGTTTCGCGTGACACAGCCCACCGTGACGGTGTCC
>CAYOFA010000271.1:0-2834 GCA_964402885.1 uncultured Spirochaetaceae bacterium | reverse complement strand
CTCTGTTCTCGTATTTCTCCCAGTCCTCCCGGAGGGTTCTTACGAGTTTCTCGCCGTGAGTATTTCCCCCGTCGGGATTCCGAATGACAAACGAGTTCTTGGGAAGTACGCGCGTTAAGGCGCTGTCTGACTCGATGTTCTTGATTTTCGCATTTCCTCTTACTGCCTTAACTTCGATCTCCTGCATTGCCCCTTCCTTTCTTCAGGCTTCATTTCAAGTCAACGCTCGTAGCGAGCGCCGTCGGCGCCTGCGTCATAACAATCACACCATGTGAGGTGCAAACATCAACGATGCAACCAAATACGTGACAAATCATGTCTCACCCCGCCCACCTCTCCGCCACCCGATTCCGCGCGGTGTACTCAACCGCGTCCTTGAAGGTCGAAAAGAGAACATCCTGCTCCCGGCGGCCGAAGTCATGCAGGTCGTGACCGGTGAAGCTTCCCGCGTGGGCCAGAAAGAGCGCACGCTCGGACTCGTAGAGAACCTCCCAGGCGCCGAGGATGGCATCGCGTCGGCGCTCGATGAGACTGCGCTCGGGAAGCTTCGCGCGCTTTACGTTGTTGACCGCCGGGGAGGCGGGAAGCAGATTCCAGAGGTCGTTGTTCCCCCACAGCGAAAACGGAATGGCGTGGTCGACGTCGAAGCTGCGAACACGCTCGCCGCTCCACACGCACTCGACCCTCCCGTCGGAGCTGCCGGCGCGCTGCTCGGCGAAGGCTTTCTGCGCCAGGGACACATCCCGGTCGGCATCTTCGGTTGGTAGCAGCAGTGAGAGCACCGCCTCGCGGGTCAGACCGGGTGTCTGGTGGCGAAGCCCGGCGGTGAAATCCGCCCAGCGAAGGACGATCGAGTCGATCACCCATCGCCCCATGACCGATAGCTCGCTCCACAGCGCGCCGGGCAGCATCACGTGTTGCGCCTTCATCTCGAAGAGCCCCTTCGTGGTGCGAGCATTTCCTGCGTAATAAACCGGCTGGCCGATGGCCGCTTTGAGTTTCTTGACGCTATTTCTGTAGAGGCCATCGGCCTCGGCCGAAAGGTCTGCCGCATCCCGGCTTCGGCTGAAGGCGGGATAACCCCCGGCTGCGGCAAAACGCGCGGCAAGTGATGTGAGATCGTCCCTGAAGGCAAAGTCGCTTCTGCCACTCGTCTTCTGTCCCTGCAGGATGCGCGGGCCGTCGTGCCCCTGAACGGCCGGCCCGGCGCCGACATCGGCCTCCACGATCGGCCAGTAGTAGGCAATCCACTCATCGGCTATGAGTTTCCACGGCAGGGCGACCCGACCGTCGGGCAACCACTCCACGGCGTTGTAGCGGTGGATCGCCAGGTTGGCAAGCGCGCGAAGCAGAGCGTATTTGTAGCTGTTGACCTTGCGGTCCTCCACCAGAATGGACTCAAGCGTCTCGATCGGCCGCAGCCCCTCGCCGCCCGTGGCTCGGAAGAGGAGCGTGGTGGTCCCCGCCGGCCCCTGCTCTCCCGCATAGGCCGCCTCCTCGTGGACGACATCGAGGCCGAGGCGTGAGAGGAAGAAGCGGTACTGCTCCGGTGAGCGAAGCACCCCGGGCGCAGTGAGCTCCAGGGTGGCGGCGGGATCGGGAACGGTGATGAGAAGCAGGCCTGCCGCTGCGACAACGCGCCGCAGGTGATAGAGGACCTCGAGGAGCGCGGCGTCCTGGACGTACTCAAGTCCGCCGGAGACAGAAACGGCGTCGAAGGTGAGCGAGTCGGAGAAGCTCTCGATTGATGGAAGGGATGGTGTCCCGCCAGGGGCTTCGGCGGCCTCCGGGAATGCATCGGACGCCGGGGGTTTCGCAGCTCCAGCGGGTTCGAGCAGTGCGGCGCGTGTTTCGATCCCTCGTTCGCGGAACTCCTGTATCCGCGCGGAGACCGCTTCTCCGAGAACGAGCACTCCACCTCGAGAAGGAAGCATCGCGTCAATAAGCTCGAAATGTCGGCGGGCCGCCTGCCCCGGCGACCCTGCGCCTGTGCCGTTTTTACCTTCCATATCCCCACCGGCCGGTCTCCCGGCGCTGAAGTCTGATCACCTGCTGTTCCCGTACGCCCGATGGCAGGATACCCCCGCGCACGCCGGTTGTCAAATGTGAGTTTTTCACGGTTTTCGCGGCCCCGGGGGACTTCGCTACGCGGGCACGTCCTTGAAGCTTTCCACAAAAACAGAGATCTCTGCGGCGGGCTTCTTCCCTTCCCCGTAGATTCTCTGGAACTCGTTCTCGATGCGTTCTAAGACCGGGCCGTCGTAGTAGCGTTCACCGCAGGAGGTGCATTCTTCGCAGGGAACGTCGTTTACAACGAAGAACCGGTTGTCGTGTCGGTAGATGTACTGTACCCGCTTGTCGACGAAGTGCTTGTTTCCGCAGAAACTGCAAACATCGTTCATGCCTGATCTCCGCGCTCATCGTCTGCGTCACGGCTAACCCGATACCGCCCGGTTTCCAATCTATCTTGTATCCATTGGATCGATAATACGTTCATTCCCGAGGCCTACTGTATCAGGAACAGAAGCCCCATAGTAGAGGTGCAAGATAATCAGTCTTTGTGATGCATTCATGCGCAGTTCTGAGCAGTCACGCCGCAGCTTCTCCGCTTTCTCGCCGCACCGCCCCTCACTCCCCCGCCCCGGCCTGAACGAGCAGCTCTACGATCTTCCGGTGGCCTCCGTCGACCGCCCGCATCAATGCGGTCCACCCTCGTCGGTCCGGCTGATCGTCGAAAGGCTCCCCGGCATCGAGGAGCGCACGGGCGGTCACAGCGTCACCGTGGTAGGCGGCGTAGAGAAGTGGCGTGAGGCCGGCCTTCGTGACGATGGACA
>CAYOFA010000270.1:0-2837 GCA_964402885.1 uncultured Spirochaetaceae bacterium | reverse complement strand
GTGTACTGCGCCTCCGGTGCGCGGAGCGCCTATGCGGTGCGCATGCTTCAGCAGGTCGGATTCTCGAACGTGCAAAACGGCGGCGGGCTCATGGACATGATGGCCCGCTCGTGAGGGTAACGGCAGGCTGCGGTCGGCTGGAGGGCTGCCTACCGGCCGACCGCTCTGACGCGTAGCCAGACCCTACCGTCCCGTCAGCACGAGGGTGTAGCTCGCCGCGGTTCCGTCATAGGATTCCACGCCGAGATAACCTTTGCCGCTACCGGGTGAGAATGTCAGTATCCCGTCGAGGGTGCCGGCATCGTTGTCCCCTTCGAAGTAGCCCTCGTAGGAGCCATCGGGCGCGTAGACATTAACGTCGAGATCCCCCACGGGCGACCACGTCATCTGGACGCGTAGTCCGCTGCAGGTTCCACTGTCGGCGGCGTAGACGTCCTCATCATATGAGTCAACGTACCCGTAGATCGTGACTCTGCAACCTGGTGAGCACACCAATCCGAAGTCCACTGCGGTTGATGGTGTATCGTGGCTGCCCGAGGGCTCGTTGTATGTACCGCCGCACGACCCGCCGCCACCGCCGCTGCCGTCGTCCCCTTCGAGACCGAGCAACGTGCAGGAGCTCACGCATAGTACCACCGCGCCGACGAGAACCGGAATCACGGCTAACTTCAAGATACGCATTCCGATGTACCTCCTCCCAGAGTTTCTCCGTGATCAAAGCGCAACACGGCCAAACCACGGAGTTCGTCGGTTTCGGTATGCGTGATGTGCGGTGGGTCAGGCAGAGCAGTCTCTAGAGACTACCAGCAGGGAAACCGCCCACACTAGATTCTTGTGACATCGTCCTGCATTTTCAATCGAAAAATGCGGAATGCGACTGGGCGTCGGTCAAGCCCTGCAAGCGGCCGCTCCGTCGCCTGTGCGTCAGCGTCACCGGGTCCCGCGTAGCAACTCGCCCCCCGGTCGTGCTACCGTGCGCCGGTGGCACTCCTCGGCATACACGACGTTCACTACCACATCGCAGGTGAGGCGCTCCTCGAGGGCGTCTCGCTGCACGTCGAGCCCGGCGACCGCATCACCCTCGTGGGGCGAAACGGCACCGGGAAGTCGACGCTGCTTCGGATCGCATCGGGCGAGCTCATCCCCGATGAGGGCCGGGTGAGCCTGCAGAGCGGCGCCCACCTCGCCTACCTCCCCCAGCAGATCCCGCGCGGGCTTTCCGGCACGGCGATCGATGTGGCAGCCGACGACACCGAGGGCGCGGCCGGTGTCGCGGCTCCCGGCGACGACCACGAAAACGCGCCGGACCCCGAGGCGCTCGCCGCCCGCCGGCTCGAGGCCGAGCAGTTTCTCACCCGCCTCGGCGTGGATGCCGCAACCGATGTTGCGACGGCCTCCGGCGGCGTCATTCGGCGGGTGCTTCTCGCACGCACGCTCGCGGCCGGCGCTGACGCGCTCCTCCTCGACGAGCCCACCAATCACCTCGACATCGACACCGTCCTGTGGCTCGAGGACTACCTGCTGCGCCTCGCAGACGTGGAGAAGCGGGCAATTATCATGGTCACCCACGACCGTGCGCTCGCGCGACGATTCACCACCCGCGTGGCCGAGCTCGACCGCGGCCGCCTCTACCTCGCAGAGACCGACTATGACGAGTTCGTCCGGCGCCGGGAGGCCCAGCTCGAGCAGGAGGAGGCCGAGCGGCGGGAGTTCGACAAGAAACTCGCCGCCGAGCAGGCGTGGTACGACAAGGGCGTGAAGGCACGTCGCACCCGCGACGAGGGCCGCGTCCGTCGGCTCGAGGCGATGAGAGAGGAGCACCGAAGGCGCCGTGAGCGGCAGGGCACCGCCCGGATGTCCATCGAAACCGCCCGTCGCTCGGGTACCATCGTCATCGAAACCGAAGATCTCACCTTCAGCTACGGGACGACCCCCATCGTCTCGGGCCTGAGCACACTCATCGAGCGCGGTGACCGGCTCGGAATCGTCGGACCTAACGGCAGCGGTAAGACCACCCTCGTCAGACTGCTTCTCGGCGAGCTCGAGCCCGACCACGGGACGGTTCGCCACGGCACCGGCCTCGAAGTCGTGTACTTCGATCAGATGCGAGCCGGCATCGACCCGGAGAAATCGATCTACGACAACGTCGGCGGCGGCTACGATTCGGTGCGCTATCACGGCCGGGAGCGACACCTCATCGGCTACCTCAAGGAGTTCCTCTTCACGCCGGAGGAGATGAAAAAGCCCGCGAAGGGGATCTCAGGCGGTGAGACGAATCGCCTCCTCCTTGCCAAGCTTTTCGCCCGCCCGTCCAATGTGCTGGTGCTCGATGAGCCGACCAACGACCTCGACGTGGAAACCCTCGAGCTCCTCGAGCAGCTTCTCATCGACTATGAGGGCACCATCATCCTCGTCAGCCACGACCGCGATTTCCTCGACAACGTGGTCACCGAGTGCCTCGTCCTGCCGGGAACGGAGGACGGCCGGGTGATCGAGTACTCCGGCGGCTACTCCGACTGGCGCGAAGAGGAGGCGGCACGCCTCCGCTCCGGGGGCGCGGTCGCGGGCGGGAGCGGGAAACCCGGCGGCGGCCGTCGGAGTGAGGGTGGCTCCGGCGCGAAGGCCGCGGACGCGGGCGCAAAGCGCAAGCCGAAAACCGAGAAACCTCGCCGGCTCAGTTACAGGGAACAGCGTGAGCTCGAGGCCCTCCCCGACCGGATTGCCGAGCTCGAGGCCGAACAGGCGCAGCTTCACGAGCGTCTGCAGGACCCCGACCTCTACCGCGGTGACGCTGGGACGGAGGATGCCGGCTCGGAGGTCAGGGAGCTCACCGAGCG
>CAYOFA010000269.1:0-2851 GCA_964402885.1 uncultured Spirochaetaceae bacterium | reverse complement strand
CACGGTAGTTCACCTCGAAACTCGACTGTGGAATCGCCTCCACCGCCTCGAGCACGAAATGCACCATGTCGTCTTTCGGCACCCACTCACGCAGGTCCGGCGGTAACATCATCGGGGTATCTCGGTCAACGTTCACAAAGCGCTCGCCCATAACACGGGAATTCTATCGCAACAGCTCAGCAATGAGAATTCCCGCCGCCGCGCCAATCCTTTTCGCGTACTAAGTCCGACAGGCTGCTAGGTCGAGAAATCGGAACTCCGGACAGCATAACATTCCAGCTCGTCAGGTCCATGAGCCGCTCATAGCGTTGTATCGCCGTCTGCGGCCGTCGCCGGTTCCATTCCGGTGGACACGGATACAGGTTGACGCGGCGAGATACCTAGTGTATAAATTGGAGTTATTATGGATAAAAAGTCCAGAGTGATCATTGTCGAGGATGAACGCCTAGTGGCTCCTGCCGAGAAGCAGTTTCTCGAGGAGCAGGGGTTTGTCATTGACCTCGCGCACGATGGAGAGGCGGCGCTGGAGAGGGTACGACGAGAGCCCTTCGACGTGATTCTCCTGGATCTCGATCCCGGAACCGCGATGGACGGGATCGAAACGGCACGTACCCTTCAGAGAGAGTGCAACACGCCGGTGGTTTTCGTGTCTTCATCTGCGGATTCCCACACCGTAGCCGAAGCACGTAAGGTCTCTCCATACGGATTCCTCGAGAAAGGCGCCACAGGATTCGCGCTCGCGCAGGCACTGCTTACCGCGATTGAGCTTCACCAGCGTCTCGAACACGTCAACGATCGTCCTGCTCGTCAGCGCACAGAGTTTTCCGTGGCGAGCGCGGCAGACGGGACGTACTTAAAGGACGAGCTCTATTCGCTGATCCAGACGGATCACAACGTTTTCGAGTTCCTCGAAGCGGGCTCTCTCGACGGAATCTGGTACTGGGATATTCTGGACCCCACGAAAGAGTGGTTGAGTCCGGGTTTCTGGAGGACATTCGGATACGATCCGGCGGAAAAGGAGCACCTGGCCTCGGAATGGCAGGACATGATCCACCCCGACGACCTGCAAACCGCCCTCGAAAACTTCAGGCTTCACCTCGAGGATCCTTCGCATCCCTACGATCAGGTGGTTCGGTACGAACACAAGAACGGGTCGACCGTCTGGGTTCGTTGCCGCGGTTTAGCAATACGAGATGAAGCTGGGAACCCGATTCGGATGCTGGGCGCTCACAATGATCTTACCAAACAGATGGAAGCTCATGCCCAACAGGTCGCCCTCGTGCGAGAAATGAACCATCGCGTCAGGAACAACCTCGCGGTCCTGGACGCAATGATAGGGATCGAGCTGGGCGAGTCGGGAAAGTCGCGTGAAGACTCGCTCGAAGACATCAGTGCACGCCTGCGTGCCATCATGCTTGTCCACGAGCAGCTTTACCAATCGGGAGAACACGCGGATATCGACGTTAAATCCTACCTTCGCGCGCTCGCTGATTCCTTCGTGCAGGCATCGGCGAACAAAATCAGGGGCCTTTCGATTGACCTCGAGGCTCCTGCACTTTTCATGAAAGCCGGCAGAGTCTCGAAAGTCGGTATGATAATCAGCGAACTCCTCGCCAACACAATAAAGCATGCAACCCCACGAGGAGGCGTGCCTCAGCGCATCAGTATTCGCTTCGAGACCGGCGACGGCATCGTAACCGCTCGATATTCGGACTACGGAACCTTGCCGGACCACGTAAGGTCCATCGAGGACATCCAGGCCGGAACCGGAATGACGGTTATTAGTGCGATGCTTCAGGATCTGCAGGGCACGATCTCCCTTGCCCTCACCGAGGAGACGACCACGTTCGTGCTGTCGTTTGTGCTCGAGCCGGCGCCGCAACCGGAGGGTGGCGTGAGCCGCGAGAAGCAGACAGCGTCAGTTGTCTGAGGGGCAGTGCGCGGCGCTCCGAGCGCCTACAGGGCCAGCTTGATCCAGGTCACAGCGCGATCAGAGAGAAACCCGAGTTTCTCCGCCAGGGCACGGGAGCCGGTGTTGTCAGGCTCGATGTTCATCACCGGGAGAAATCCTTCGGTCATCAGCGCATCCACAAGGTCCGACACGATAGCGGCGGCGTACCCGCGGCGCCGCGACTGAGGCAGAACATGGAGATTCCCGATGGCGAGGTCATCGTGGGTGGCTCCCCACGCAACCAGCCGGCCGTTCTCCCGGATGCCCGCGGAGTAGCCGTCGGTGATGGCGGCGGCGATATACTCGGGAGAGATATACGCTCGATATTCGGACTCAGCGCACACGGTGTCGACGTCGTCCAGGGTTAGAGGCTCGGTGATGATTCCCTCCGGACGCGCCGGAAGCGGTCGGTCCGGGGGATAGTAGTAGCGGACGCAGGTAAGCTCACTGGTAGCTTCTCCGAGAGGGCGCAGAAGTGGTAGCATCCACTCTTCCAGAAGGGCGAACGCTCGAACGCCTTCCTTTCTCACCAGCCGCTCGAATAGGCGCGCGAGCTCGGCGGAGTCGTCTGAAACGGTATACGCCCAGAGTTCGTCACTTCGACCGAGGAGAGCTACGGAATCCCCCTGACTGAAGACATCTTCGACTGAGTGCTGTGAGAAGAATCCAATGTGCCCGGCAAAGCGGACGGGGCTATCCCGGAGGCCCTCGAGAAGCGGCGGTTCCATCGTTGACTGGAGGATACCCGAGACAGGCGCAGTCGACAATGCAGCCTCGGCGAGCAGGGCGCCGCTATTCCTCAGCCACGAGCCCCGCGACCACCTCCGCCGTGGCATCGAGAAGGCCGACATCCACCTCCTCCACGGTGTCGGCCGGCGTGTGGGTCAGGTGCACGACCCG
>CAYOFA010000268.1:0-2915 GCA_964402885.1 uncultured Spirochaetaceae bacterium | reverse complement strand
CGGCAGGCGCGGCCCGCACGATGTGCATGAAACGATTCACCGCAATGCTCCGATTCCTATATGGTGTTGAAAGTCTGAGTCAGCGGACGGGATGCGTGGGTAGAGAGTACCGCTCGCGTCCCGCCGTTGTCTGCTTCGACCTCGAAGCGCCCCTGAAGCTGCTCTGTGAGAGCGCGAACGAGGGTGAACCCGAGTGTCGACGCAGCAGTGGAGTTCTCTTGTTCGGTCGGCATGCCAACCCCGTCGTCCCGTACTTCGAGGGAGCATCCCGCGTCTCCCTGCTTCGAAAGGATAACTTGAATATGCCCGCTCTTCTCGTCAGGAAAGGCGTGCTTGATTGCGTTGGAGATCAGCTCGTTGGCAACCAACGCGCAGGGCACAGCCGTGTTGAGATCGAGATGAACAGGATCGGCTGAAACCTCGATTGTGATGCGTGCCGGGTCGACCTCATAGACGGAGGTCAGGTTGGACACGAGCGAGCTCAGGTACGAATCGAATGCAATCCGGGAGACATCCTCGGAGGCATAGACTTGCTCGTGCACGAGAGACATCGCGAGCACACGGTCGTGGGTACTCGCAAGTGCCTCAGCGGGCGAGGCGCTTTCGACTCCCATGCTCCGTTGCAGGCTCAACATGCTGCGGATAATCTGCAGATTATTCTTCACCCGATGGTGAACCTCTCTGAGCAGGACGTCCTTCTCACGATTGGAGCGCTCGAGCCCCGCAACAGTTTCGGCTATGCGCCGGTGCATGTCGTTAAGTGCCTCAGCAAGTCGAAGGGACTCCCCCGCCGCCTCCGAATCGAGCTCGAGGTCCAGGTGTTGTCCTTGTGCCTGCTCGGTCGCGCGCGCCAGGTATTCGATGGGGTAGACGACCGCTCGCTCCAGAGCAGTACGGGCTCGACCGATCCCCACGATGACAAGGGTCATGATGATGACACCGGCGACGCCGGCCAGTACCAGGGGCGCGTACGCAGCGGCCAGCGTCTTCTCAGCTACGCCCTCGAAGGTTGTTCCGCCCAGTTGCACAGTAGCCGACCGGGCAACCACGGGCGTGCCTCCGATCCCGGGCCGGATGCCTTCGCTGGAAGTCGACTCGAGACGGGTGCGGCTAAGTACGACCGAGGGATCGGCGTGAGCAACGACATCCCCCTCATCATTGACCAGGTAGATAACCTCGCTCTCGGCAAGCGGCAGCGAGGCAAGCGTCCGGGATAGCAGCTTCATGCGTATCGTCGCCAGGAGCACAGCCTGGGGATCACCGGTGCGGCTGTCCCCGACCGGGATCGCCACCTCCATGACGGGCTCACGCGTCACCGGGTTTATCCCGAAGTTACCGACCCGAACCGTGCCGGTCGCGAGGGACGTACGGAACACCTCGTCTTCCGCCCAGGGCCGGCCTTCACGTGCAGAGAGAGATCTCAGGCGGGACAGACGCTGGAGTTCAGCACCGTCGGCGGCGACAAGCGAGACCTCATCCACGTCATTGTCCGTGTTCACCAGCGAGCGTAGTATTTGTTCCTGCACGGGAGGTGGCTGAGTATGGAGGGCGGTGTTGTCACTGAAGAGTTCGAGACCGGTGAAGTACCTGTCAACCGTCGACTCTAGCAGTGATCCTGCGAATCGCGCCAGTGTTTCCTGGTGTTTGAGAACGCTCTGTGTGGTCAGAAAGTATGTCTGGGAGACGAGGTAGACGGCCATCACCGCAATGGGGACTGCCGCGAGAACGACGAACAGATCGCGAACGAGTGTACGGACCGAGCGGTGTCGTCTATCGAACAATGACGCCGGCCTGTGCCAGAACTTCATCCGGAATCTCCACATCTATTGCACGGGCAGTTTCGAGGTTGACCGCCAGTGTGAACTCGGGAACCTCGAACGGCATCTGTTCGACCGGCGTTCCATCACGAAGCGATCGCACCTGTCGCGCCATGATTCGCGCGACCGATTCGCTCGTAAATGAATAGGCGTATAACGCCCCGTCCCGCACCGAGCTGATGTTGGGTCCCGAAAGCGGCAGACCGTTTTCCCTGGCATATTCGTAGAAGCTTGCTCGTGCGCTGCCGATGGCGCGATCGCCAAACAGAAACACGCCGTCCGCCGCGTCTGGAACCGACGATGCCGCAGCTGCCGCCTCCTCCGGCGTTCTCACCGGTTCGAGCAGCAAGTCCATGCCGACGCGATCGGCGACATCACGGAACTGCTCCATGCCCTGTACCAGATCGATGTCGTTCGGATTGTAGGGGACATACACCGCTCTAACGCCCGGTACAAGCCGCTTCATCCACGCGAGTCGTTCTTCCTCGGCCGGGGTTTCTGAAAAACCCGGTAGTACGCCGGTCATCGAGAGTGCTGAAACGCCGGTTTCCGGATCAACCCTCACCGCCGACGGCTCATCGAGCGTCCAGGCAACGATAGGTATGTCGGCATCGCCACGCGCCTCGAGCGCGATGTCCACGGCGAACTGAGTGAAGGCAAGCAGTGCGTCCACTTCCGCCGCCACGAGATCCTCGGCCTGGCCGCGGAGGGCCTCCGCATCCCGCGTCTGTCCGTCGAAACGAACTCGATACGAAGCGCCGTCGGTATCACCGTTCCCGGAAAGCTCAGCTGTAACCAGATCCAGGATCACACCCCCGTGATTCGAAGGGTTGACCGCTCCCACTACGAACGGCTGCGTGCCGGTACTGCAGGCGCCGATAAGCACAATGGAAACGGCCGCAAAGACGGTTCCCGCGAGTCGAAACATATGTGACATACCTACGCCAATAATATTCCGGGGTGGCGGCTGAATCAATAGCGGCGACGCGAGGCAGGGCTATGCCAGCAAAGTATCCAGCACCACTGTCGCCTCATGCAGAGATGGCACGACGGCGAATGCCATGGCGCGGATCTCGGCGGAAGGCTCGATGAAATCCG
>CAYOFA010000267.1:1499-2918 GCA_964402885.1 uncultured Spirochaetaceae bacterium | reverse complement strand
ATATACACGTCGATCCCCTCGGCGTCCCGAACCCCTGCCCACCGGGCCCAGCCCGAGAGCGTCTCATCGTCGTAGCTTCCCTCGTAGGCATCTCCGGGACCGTGGAGGCGCACGTAGGTGAAATCCGTCGTGATCTCTGTCGGTGAGCGGTATCCGGCGAGCTCGTAGATACAGAACGCGGCGCCCCGGGACCGAAGCAGCCGTGTCACCGACTCCGATATCCAGGACTCGTCGCGAAACTCGAACACGTAGCGGAATCCGGCGGGCAGAGCGTCGAGGAACGCCTCGAGGCGGCCGGGATTCGCGCGCCAGCGCGGGGGAAGCTGGAAGAGGAGAGGACCAAGGCGGTCGCCGAGGGCCTTCACGTGCTCGAGAAAGCGCGCGGGCGCCTCGGCGGGGTCTTTCAGTTTCTTCATGTGGGTGATGTAGCGACTCGCCTTCACGGCAAAGAGAAAGTCCTGCGGAACGGCATCGCGCCACGCGGCAAACTGCTCGGGATCGGGCAGGTTGTAGAAGCTCTTGTTGAGCTCCACGGTGTCAAAGCGCTTCCGGTAGTACTCGAGCCATGCCTCAGGCCCGAGGTCCTCCGGGTAGAATGTGCCGCGCCAGTGAGGGTAGTTCCAGCCCGAGGTGCCGATGCGCATCATCGCGAGTAGCTGTGAACCGCGCCGCGGGAGCGCGATATGATCCGATCGACGAGCCGGGGCGCGAGCCTTGCCAGGAGCACGAAGAGCTTCCCCTGCAGGGTCATGACGAGCTCGCGTCGCCGCCGGGCGACCACGCCAAGCACGGCGGCGGCAACTTCCGCCTGTGAGGTCTTCCAGGAGCGCCGGATGCTCATGAGTGTCCCGTCGGCGGCGTAGATCTGCTTATCGGGGTCGTTTTCCGTGAAGCTTACCCAGAGGAGGCCGACGTGCACGCCCTGCGGCTCGAGCTCGGCCCTGAGCGACTGCGAGAGCCCGGTGAGCGCCATCTTGGCCGCCGAGTACATCGCCACGCCGGGAAACCCGCGGACGCCGGCGAGACTGGAGATGAACACCACCGATCCCCGCGCCTCGAGAAGGTAGGGGACGGCGTATCGGGTGGGTAGGGCCGCGCCGAGAATGTTCACCCGCGTGACCTCTTCTATGACCTCGGGGGTGGTCTCGGCGAAGGGGCCGCGCATGGAGATGCCGGCGTTGTTCACGAGGACATCTATGCGGCCGCGCACGCCGGCCGCGTGCTCTATGAGCCCCCGGGCCTCCTCGGCAACCGTCACATCGCAGGCGTACGCCGAGACCGCATATCCGGCCGACTCGAGCTCCTGTCGTACTTCCTCGAGGCGCTCGCGGTTGCGGCCGTTCAGCACGACGTGGGCACCGGCGGCTGCAAAGGCCCGGGCGGTCTCCCGTCCGATGCCGCGGCTCGAGCCGGTCACTA
>CAYOFA010000267.1:0-1399 GCA_964402885.1 uncultured Spirochaetaceae bacterium | reverse complement strand
GGGCCCTTCACCCTGAAGGTAGGGTGGGGCTCGATTCGCATCCGCAGATAGAGGTCACCTTTGCGCCCGCCGCCGGCTGCGGCGCCGCCCTGGCCGCTGAGGCGAAGTCGCTCGCCGTCATTTATGCCGGGCGGAATCTTCACCTCGTAGTTCCGGGTGCGTGAATGCACGCGACCCGATGCGTCGGCCTCTCGCTGCTCGAGGGTGACCGTCTTCTTGCCGCCGTGGTAGGCGTCCTCGAGTGGAATGCTCACCTCGGCCTCATGATCCTCGCCCTTCGCGCCCCATGTGCCGGCGCCGGGCGATCTGCCCTGGCTCTCCCTCCCGAAGCCGCCGAAGGCGTTCCCGAAGAGAGACTCGAAGAAGTCGCTGAAACCGCCGCCGCGCTCGCCGCCGAAGAAGTCGAAGCCCTCGCCTCCGATGTCTCCGAACCCGAAGGTCTGACGGAACCCGCCGGCGCCGGCGCCGCCACGGCCGCCGGCGTCGCGGAAGGCCTCCCATCCGGGGGGCGGCCGGAAATCATCGCCCTCGTGGTAGTTCGGCCCGAGTTGATCGTACTTGCGCCGCTTCTCCGGGTCCTTGAGTACCTCGTAGGCCTCGTTTATCTCCTTGAACTTGGTCTCCGCTTCCTCGGACTTGTTGACGTCGGGGTGATATTTCCGCGCAAGCTTGCGGTACGCGTCGTGTATTGCATCCTGGGACGCCGAGCGGTCCACGCCGAGCGTCTCGTAGTAGTCTTTGTATTTCACCGCCATTGCGCTGCTCCTGTCTGCGCTTAGAGTCCCGGCATCCGAAGTCCGATGAGGGTGCCCTCCCGATAGACGCGGAGGGCTACCGTCCCCCCGTCGTCGTTGAGCGCCGCGTAGAACCCTGCCACCGAGTCCACGGCCACCCCGTTCACCATCGTAACAACGTCGCCCCGTCGCAGTCCGGCACGATCGGCCGGACTGTCAGAGACTACCGCGGCCGCAACCACCCCGTCCACCTCGCCGGGAATCTCACCCCGCTCGCGAATGTCGTCGGTGAGCGCGATGGCCGCGATGCCCGGCCACAGATCGTCCGCACCGCCGACTTCCTCTTCGGTACCGCGCTGCTCGAGGCGAACCGTGAGCACCTGCTCGGCTCCCTGTCGGATCACCCGAAACTCAGTTCGACGTCCCGGCGGCAGGTTCCCGACGATGCGCGTCAGCTCCTGAGAATCCGCCACCGGCCGACCATCGACCGACACGATATAATCCCCCGGCCTCACGCCCGCGCGGGCCGCCGGACTGTCGCGGTGCACGTTGAGGACGAGGGCGCCGTCGCGCCCCTCGATGCCAAGCGACGCCGCAACACCCGGAAGACGTGCATCGGTCGGGTCCTCGATGCTGACACCGAGCCATCCGTAGACGATGCGGCC
>CAYOFA010000266.1:0-2942 GCA_964402885.1 uncultured Spirochaetaceae bacterium | reverse complement strand
CGTGCCGGCCGCCGGAGCGGCCGACTCGCGACCACCGCCCTCGACCTCCGCCTCGAGTTCCGTGCTATGCTGAAGCAGAGAGGAGAAAAGAGGAGAGATACCTTCCATGAGAATTCGGGAGATACGAGCAGTCGGCCTGAAGGGGGCCACACCGCCGGGCGGCTGGAGTGACGAGCTCGAGCCGGAGGACTGCGTACACACGATCGTCGCGGTGCTCACGCAGGAGGACATCGTGGGCTACGGAAGCGTGTTCACCAACGACGCGCTCGTGAAAGCCTCCCTCGACGTGCTCGAGCCTCTCTACCGGGGCGAGAACGCCCTCGAGCCCGAGCGGGTGAGCGAGAAGCTCCGGCAGAACACCTTCTGGCTCGGCCGCGGCGGCGCCATCACGAATACCATAAGCGGGATCGACATCGCCCTCTGGGACATCCTCGGGAAGGCGACCGGGCAGCCGGTTGGACGCCTTCTCGGCGGGCGCTATCGCGACCGGGTGCGGCCATACGCCTCCGTCCTCACCGACGAACCGGAGCGCCTTGCCGACAAGCTCGCGCCCATCGTTTCGCAGGGCTATCGGGCCTTCAAGATCGGCTGGGGGCCCTTCGGAAAGGGAAGCGCCCGCGAGGACGAGCAGATCGTTCGCGCGGCCAGGGAGGCCGTGGGCCCGGATGCACAACTCCTGGTCGACGCCGGTGCAAGTGATGCCTACTGGCCCCACGGCTACAGCTGGGCGCGCCGCACCGCCGAGATGCTCGCCGACTACGATGTCGGCTGGTTCGAGGAGCCGCTGCGACCGGATGCCCTCGAGGACTTCGCCGAGCTCCGCCGCCACACCTCCGTCCCCATCGCAGGCGGCGAGGTTCTCACCCGCAGGCAGTCCTTCGCGCCGTTCATTCGCGCCGGCGCCTTCGACATCGTGCAGCCCGACGCAACGAAGGTCGGCGGCATCTCCGAGAGCCGTCGTATAGCCTGGATGGCGGAGACCGACGGCGCACGGCTCATCCCCCACGGCTGGAACACGGCGATCGGCGTAGCGGCCGATCTTCACCTTGCCTCCGCACTTCCGCAGACCGACCTCATCGAGTACATCGCCGGGTCGGACTACGTCGACGAGCTGGTCTGCGGCGGCTGGGTCCTCGACGCGGACGGGATGCTCGAGATCCCCGACGGGCCGGGTCTGGGGATCGAGATAGACGAGGAGGCGCTGCGGCGCTTCACCGGCGGGGAGGTGCTGCTGTAGGCCCCCGTCGCGGCCCCGGGCCGCCGGTCGCGGCCCCGCCCCTCGAGATTTTCGTCTCCAACACTTGACGTGTTATCGCTCCTTTGGTATATATAAAAAGAAATATATACAAGGAGCACGAAATGGAGCGCATTGTAATCATAGGCGGAGTCGCTGCGGGCGCCACTGCAGCCGCTCGCGCACGCAGAATATCGGCGGACGCGGAGATCACCGTTCTCGAGGCGGGACCGGATATCTCCTTTGCAAACTGTGGTCTCCCCTACTACATCAGCCGGGACATCGATCGACGGTCGAAACTGATCCTGCAGAGCCCGGAAAGCTTCCGCGAGCAGTACGACGTGCGGGTCGAAGTGGAGACCGAGGTCGTCTCCATAGATCGCGAGGCACGCGTCGTGCGCGCCCGGCGGAAGGCCGACGGTGCAGAGCTGGAGCTCGCCTACGATTCGCTCATCCTCGCCCAGGGCGGGAAGCCCTTCGTGCCACCGATCCCCGGAGTCGAGAAGCCTCACGTGTTTTCGCTCTGGACCCTCAGGGACATGGATGCGATCGACAGCTGGATCGACAACGAGGAGCCGCGCTCGGCGGTTGTCGTCGGCGGCGGCTTCATCGGCCTCGAGATGGTGGAGGCGCTCAGAAAGCGCGGTATGGACGTCGAGGTAGTCGAGCGGCTGCCGCACATCATGCCGAACGTCGAGGCGGAGATCGCCGGGTACCTCACCGAGGAACTGCAGGCCTACGGCGTCGGCGTGCATACCTCGGCCTCGGTCACACGCATAGATGACGATGTGGTCGTGCTCGACGACGGGCGCACGCTCCCGGCGGAGATGGTGCTGATGTCGGTCGGCGTGAAGCCCACCCTCACCCTCGCGCAGGAAGCCGGCCTCGAGATCGGCGAGTCCG
This sequence comes from uncultured Spirochaetaceae bacterium, assembly GCA_964402885.1. Lineage (GTDB taxonomy): Bacteria > Spirochaetota > Spirochaetia > DSM-27196 > PWMO01 > JAAAOH01. The sequence continues at coordinate 805 of CAYOFA010000266.1, read as the reverse complement.
GCGGCCTCGTGGTCGATGAGCACCTGCGAACGAGCGATCCTCACATCTTCGCCGCCGGCGACATGGTGGAGATCGATCACACCGTAAGTGATCGCAAGGTGCGCATTCCACTCGCCGGCCCCGCGAACCGTCAGGGCCGCATCGCCGCCTCCAATGCCCTCGGTGAACGACGGGCCTACACCGGGGCGCAGGGGACCTCCATCGTCAAACTCTTCGAGGCAACCGCCGGCTCCACCGGGCTCTCCCTCGCACAGGCGAAGGCGGCGGGCTTCGAGGCGGAGAGCGTTGTGGTACACAAGGAGAACCACACCTCCTACTATCCCGGCGCCACACCGGTGACCGTGCTCCTTGTGTACGAGCGCGAGACCGGCCGGATCCTCGGCGGGCAGACCGCCGGTGCGGAGGGCGCGGACAAGCGGCTCGACGTACTCTCCACGGCGATCGCGAGCGGCATGACCGTCAGCAGGCTTGCCGAGCTCGACTTCGCCTACGCCCCGCCCTTCGGGAGCGCCAACGATCCGCTGAACATGGCCGCCTTCGTCGCCGAGAACCGCATGAGCGGCGCAAGCCCCTCGATTACCGCAGCGGAGCTCGACGGCTTTGCCGCGGACCTCGCTCAGCCGATGGTCGCCATCGACCTGCGCGATCCCTTCAGCTTCGAGCGCTCACACGTGCGCGGCTCCCACCCGGTCACGCTCAAGCAGCTTCTGATGAGAACGAGCCAGGTGCCGAAGGACATGCCCGTGCTCATCATCAGTGAGGACGGCAAGAAGGGACACCAGGCCCTGCGACAGATGGTGCAGGC
>CAYOFA010000265.1:0-2981 GCA_964402885.1 uncultured Spirochaetaceae bacterium | reverse complement strand
TACCTGCGCCACTTCGGCGGCGACGCCGTCGAGGTCGAAAGCGCCGGTGTCGAGCCGGGCACCCTGAATCCGGTCGTGGTTGAGCTTCTCAAGGAGGACGGAATTGATATTGCCGGCAAGGAGACCCGAAGCGTCTTCGATCTTCACGCGGCCGGCCGGAGCTTCGACTACGTCATCGCTGTCTGCGACCCCGAGGCCGCCGAACGATGCCCGATCTTCCCCGCAGAAAAAAAGCGCTTCCACTGGCCGTTTCCCGATCCATCCAAGGCCGAGGGCAGCATCGAGGAGAAGCTCGCCTACGTGCGACCCATCCGCGACCAGATAAGGGCGAGGGTGCGGGAGTTTCTCGCCACGCTGGAAGAGCCGCGGACATCCGACCCGTAAGGTTTCGACTCCCGTCACGGGTGCCATCACACACTCTTCGAAAAAGGGTAGAATAGGGTACCGCAGGAAGCTGACAGGAGCCTTGCCATGAGCACGAAACATGTCTTTGTGATCGGTTTGAACGAGTTCAACCGGGGTCTTCTCGAGCGCACGCCGCATGCCTCGGATTATACGTTTCACGGGGTGCTCGATCCGGCGGAGCTGTACGAGACCTACGACTTCCCGATAGCCGACATGGTGCGCCGAAGCATCGACCAGATTAACGCCGTACATAAGGAGACCGGCGGGACGGTGGATGCGGTCTGCGGCTACATGGACTTTCCGGTGAGCACGATGCTCCCGCTCATCTGCCGGGAGTTCGGGACACGGACGCCGAGCCTCGAAGGGCTGCTCAAATGCGAGCACAAGTACTGGAGCCGGATCGAGCAGAAGCGCATCGTCCCCGACCACATACCCGAGTTCACCGCCTTCGATCCCTTCGATGACGATGCCCTCTCGAAGATCGATCTTCCCTATCCCTTCTGGATCAAGCCCATAAAGTCGTCGGGGTCATTCCTCGGGTTTCGCATCAACAGCGAGGAGGATTTCGCCGCGGCGATTCCGCAAATCCGTGAGCAGATCGGTCTCATCAGTGATCCCTTCGGGTGGGTGCTCGACCAGGTGGAGCTCCCGCCGGAGGTTGCCGTGGTCAAGCCCCACTTCTGCATGGCCGAGAGCATCATCGGCGGGAGGCAGTGTACGCTCGAGGGCTACTCGCTCGACGGAAAGGTGGAGGCCACCGGTATCGTCGACTCCATCCGCTATGAAAACGGCGTGAGCTTCTTCCGCTACGAGTATCCCTCCACTCTGCCGTACAAGATTCAGGACCGCATGGTCCACATCACCGAGCGACTCGTTCCCGCCCTCGGCTTCGACAACTCGGCCTTCAATATCGAGTACTACTGGGACCGCGAGAAAGACCGCATCTGGCTTCTGGAGGTGAACACGCGGGTGAGCCAGTCACACTCAGACATCTTCGAGAAGGTCGACGGTGCCTCGAATCAGGCCATCACCGTGGACGTCGCGCTCGGTCGCGACCCGGCGTTTCCCTACCAGCGCGGGGAGTTCCCCCGGGCGGCCAAGTTCTTCTGGCGCGTCTTCGAAGACGGGATAGTGCGTGCGGTGCCGACGCAGGAGGAGATCGAGCGGGTCGAGCGCGAGATCCCCGGCACGGTGGTGCGGCCGCAGGTTACCCCCGGCATGCGCCTCGCGGAGCTTCTCGAACAGGACAGCTACAGTTACGCACTGTGTTATCTCTTCATTGGTGGAGAAGACCAGAAGGACCTCCTCGATAAGTACATACGGTGTCAGGAGCTTCTGACCTTCGAGATCGAGGCGGTGGGCGCATGAGGGTCCGAAGCGATTTCCCGCGCCGGGTGAAAGAGATCGAGCACCTGAGCATCCCTGTCTCCGACGGAACGCAGCTTGCCGCGCGCATGTGGCTCCCCGACGATGCCGAGGCGAGTCCCGTTCCGGCGATCCTCGAGTATATCCCCTACCGAAAGCGTGATCTCACCGCCGAGCGCGACGTCCGCCATCACCCCTATATCGCCGGATTCGGCTATGCCTCGGTGCGCGTGGACCTGCGCGGAAGCGGGGAGTCCGACGGTGTTCTCACCGATGAGTACCTCCAGCAGGAGCTCGACGACGGGGTGGAGGTCATCGACTGGCTCGCCGCCCAGCCGTGGTGCTCGGGAGCGGTCGGGATGATCGGGATCTCCTGGGGCGGGTTCAACGGCCTGCAGATCGCCGCACTGAGGCCGAAGCCGCTGCGGGCGATCATCACCATCTGCTCCACCGACGACCGCTACGCCGACGACGTGCACTACATGGGCGGCTGTCTGCTCGGCGATAACCTCTCCTGGGCGTCAACGATGCTCGACCAGAACACCCACCCGCCGGACCCGGCGCTCGTGGGCGATCGGTGGCGGGAGATGTGGATGGAGCGGCTTGCGGGGAGCGGCCTGTGGCTCGAAACCTGGATGGGCCGGCAGCGCCGCGACGAGTACTGGAAGCACGGCTCGGTGTGCGAGGACTACGACGCTATCACCTGTCCGGTGATGGCGGTGAGCGGGTGGGCCGACGGGTACTCCAATGCGGTGTTTCGTCTCATGGAGCACCTCTCGGTGCCCCGAAAGGGGCTCATCGGCCCGTGGAGCCACAAGTACCCTCACGAGGGCGTGCCGGGCCCGGCCATCGGATTCCTGCAGGAGGTTCGCCGGTGGTGGGACAGATGGCTCAAGGGGACGGAGAACGGAATCGAGACTGAGCCGATGTTTCGCGTGTGGATGCAGGACAGCGTCCCGCCGACCACCAGTTATCGTCGCCGGCCGGGCCGCTGGATTGCCGAGGAGAGCTGGCCATCCCCTCACACGGACGCGCTTACCCTTCGCCTCGACCAGGCCCGCCTCGCGCCCCTCGCTGAGGAGGTGGCGGAGCAGGGCTTCACGATTCAATCACCCCTTTCGGTCGGACTCTTTGCCGGCAAATGGTGCAGCTACCAGGCTCCGCCCGACCTGCCCCACGACCAGCGACAGGAGGACGGCGGTGCGCTCATA
>CAYOFA010000264.1:0-3002 GCA_964402885.1 uncultured Spirochaetaceae bacterium | reverse complement strand
CGCTCCTGCTCCTCGAGGTCGATGCGGGCCGCATCCACGGCGCGGTCGGCCGCGCGCACGTCGTTATCTCCTCCGGACCCCGGGATGAGAGGATCGAGCGGCACCGTCAGTCGAAATGAGATGCTTCCCGTGCGCCAGGTCTCCGGGTCGTTCCACAGCTCGCCGTCGAAGGCGGGTGAGATGCGCGGACCGTAACTGTAGCTCGCCGAAAGTCTGGGCAACTTCGTCCCCCTGAATGTGATGGATCTCGAGGTCTCACTCCGTGCACGAGCAAGCTCGGCGGCCTGCAATTCGAGCGAGTTGGCAAGAACCGTCCGCACGATCTCCTCGTCGGCGAGCTCGACATCGGGACTTCCGATTGCTCCGTGGAGCCGAAGCTCGTCATCGGGAGAGAGACCGGTGAGTTCCTTGAGGGCGGAAAGCTCCGAGGCGAGAACCTGGCGACGACTGAGAAGCTCGGGTCGCCTGCTGATGGCGGCTGCCCGGGCGTCGAGGAGGTCGAGCTCGGAGGCGCGCCCGCGCTCGTACAGAGCCCGGACCTGCTCGAGCTGCTGCTCGGCGAGCTCGACGTTGCGACGCGCGATCTCGATTCGACGCTCGTTGAGGAGCGCCGCATAGAAACGTTCTCGCACCCGACGGGTGAGAGCGAGATAGGCGCGCCGTTGATCGAGAACCGCGGCGTCAAGCGCCTGGGAGCGGCTGCGAACCCGCTGATCGAGGTCCGGCGAGAGGCCGAGCGAGGCCGATGCGCTGAGCCCGGCACTCCAGGGGGACTCCGGGCCCTCGTCGAACATCGCCCGCGACAGGGAGCTGCCGAGCTCGAGGCTCGGAAGAAGGAGATTCCAGCTCGAGCGCTCCTCCCCGCGAGTTTCCACCACGTCGAGCGCGCGGCGCCGCAGCTCCGGGTCGTGCCGGCGCGCGGCCGACAGAGCCTCGGAGAGCGTCCACGTGTAGGAGTCGGCGAGCGCCGACACCGGCACGAGGGTGGTAAGTGAAAGTACAAGGAACAGTACGGGGATAAGAGCGCGCACGGAGAATCGACTCATTTCCGAGAAGATGGTCAACCTGCACGTGATAATCAAGACCTTTGGGCCTTCGGGCGTAGCGGCCCTTGCGGCAGCGGCGCGCGGGCGGCCTGCGCCCCCTCCCGTCGCAGGCCGTTTATCTATAGGATGGGCGGACCATGGAGCACACCCGACACCCCGGCTCGCCGGAGGCTATCAGACGTTTCCCCTTCGACCCGCGCCGCCTGCCCTTCTTCTACGGATGGGGTGTGCTCGGCTTCGGCACCCTCGGCATCTTGATGAGCTCGCCGGGGCAGACGGTGGGCGTGTCGGTGTTCACCGACTTCCTCATCGAGGAACTCGCCCTCACGCGTACCGGTCTCAGCCTCGCCTACCTCGTGGGCACGATCGGGAGTGCACTGATGCTCGCACAGGCCGGACGGCTCTACGACCGCTTCGGCGGCAGGCTCGTGGCAACCGTGGCTGCGTCCACCCTCGCCCTCGTGCTCGTCGGGCTCACCTTCTCGCCGCAGCTCGCCGGCGCCGTCGGCGGGCCGATCGCCGCCTTCGTCATCATCGCCGTCGGGTTCTTCCTGCTGCGATTCTCGGGACAGGGAATGCTCACACTCGGCTCGCGAAACATGGTGATGGAGTGGTTCGACACGCGGCGGGGCCTGGCAAACGCGGTCATGGGCGTCTCCATTTCCTTCGGCTTCTCCTATGCACCGCGCGTCTTCGACGACGTGATCGGGGCCTTCGGGTGGCGAGGAGCCTGGCATCTCATCGCACTTCTGGTCGCCGTGTTCGCCCTTCTCGCCTTCATGTTCTACCGCGACACCCCGGAGGCCCACGGACTCAAACCAGACGGCCCCCTCGCGGCAAAGAGCCGCCGCACCCATGCCGAGGCCCATTCCGGACGCGAGTTCACCCTGCCCCAGGCGCGGCGCACCTACGCCTTCTGGGTCTTCGCCGTATCCCTCTTCCTTGTCGGGCTGCTGATGACCGCCTACACCTTCCACATCGTCTCGCTCTTCTCCGACGCGGGCATGTCGCGCGCGCAGGCCGTTTCGGTGTTTCTCCCGGCTGCGGGTGTGGCCGTCGTGGTCGAGTTCGCGGGAAGCTACATCTCGGACTTCATCCGGCTGAAGTACCTCGCGATGGTGCAGCTGCTCGGGCTCATCATTCTTTCGGTTTCCATTGCCGCGCTCGCGCCCGGCCTCCCGGTCGTCGGCCTCATCGTCGGACAGGGGATCATGCAGGGCGTGTTCGGCATCCTGGCCAACATCACCTGGCCACGGTTTTTCGGGCGTGCACATCTCGGCGCGATAAGCGGATTCGCCATGTCGCTCAACGTTGCCGGCACCGCGGTGGGACCCTACGTGTTCAGCTTCGGCCGTGACATCTCGGGCGGCTACGGCGGTGCGGCGCTTGTGTGTGCAGCGGTAGCGGTGGCTCTGCTCGTTGCGGTCACGCGGGCTGATCGGCCTACCTGACGAACACCGGTGAGCCCCAGGCCCACTGGTTGTTCTGCTGGCGGACCCGAACATAAACAGAGTCGCCTGCTCGGAGCTCCGGCGTGAAGTCGGCGAGGTCGAGATCCCACATGAGCTCCCATTCGGCAGGGAGCCGATGGAAGAGCCATGCCGCGGAGTCGATCTCGTGGCGAACGTGCCCGCTCTTGCCGCCGGCGAGGAGCCGCTCCGGAGTCGTCTCGGTGTAGACGCCGTTCACCCGCGCCCAGATCTTGGCCTCCGGAGGGATGCTTACATCGAGGCACACACCCTGGGTTCCTGGGGTGGAGCTGGTGGGGTTTCCGTAGGTGATCGTCTCGAAGTGCACGCTGTGCTCGTCGTGGCGGCTGCACTGAGAGTAGAACGCGCCCGTCGCCCCGTCGCCATCCTGCTCCGGCGTGAGTACGTCAGGACCGCGGAAGCGGGGTTCGACTTCGATGATCTCGCCGGCGGTGATGCCGAAATCGACCTCCCACGGAGCCTGTCG
>CAYOFA010000263.1:0-3078 GCA_964402885.1 uncultured Spirochaetaceae bacterium | reverse complement strand
AGGGCGAGGTGCGAGTGGTCAGCCCCGAGGCGACCCCCTTCATCAAGATGGCCGCCTTTGACACGGCAAACCGGGTCATGACCCTGCTTGCCGGACAACGCGCCAACGCCGTCATCGGTAACTGGGTGCGTGCCCGCGCGGTGGGCGTACGCGACGGTGTCGATTACGGCGATGCCGGAATCGTGGAGCGTATCAACACCGACATGGTGCGGCAGGTCCTCGATCAGGGCACCGTTCCCATCTTCCCCTGCATCGGCTGGAATGCTTCTGGTCAACCCTACAACATCTCCTCCCGCGAGCTCGCGGTCGTCATAAGCGGCGCCCTCGTCTCTTCGAAGCTCTTCTTTCTCACCGATGGCCGTCCGCCGGTCGGGCAGGAGGGCGGCTACACGCTGCCCTCGGGTGTCGATGCGGTGGAGAGGAGCCGCATTTCGCGGATGACAGTCGGGGAGGCGCGCGAGTTCGTGCAGGTGAACGAGGCGACGCGCCCCGATGACCCCGGCGTCACCCTGGTACGGCACGCCTGCGAGGCAGCAGGGCTCGGCGTGGAGCGAACGCACATCGTCGACGGCACCGTGGAGGGAGTCATCCTCAAGGAGATCTTCTCCAACATGGGCGTCGGGACGATGGTTCACGCCAACGTCTACCAGAGCCTCCGTCGCATGGAGCGCGACGACGTACCCGACGTGCTGCGGCTCATGAAACCCCTTGTTGCCGCGGGGTACCTCGTGCCCCGCCACGAGGAGGACCTCGTTGCCGCCCTCGACGACTTCGTCGTGTACGAGGTCGACGGCTCGATCCACGGTTGTGGCGCGCTGCACCCGTTCGGCGAGCAGATGGCCGAGATCGCGGCGCTTGCGGTCGACGAGAGCTACAAGCACCTCGGCATCGGCCGGCGCATTGTCGCCTATCTCCTCGAGCGGGCGCGGGAACAGGGGCTCAGACGCGTGTTTGCCCTGACCACCCGCACCTCCGACTGGTTCCTGCAGTTCGGCTTCCGCCGGGGAAGCACCGGGGACATCCCCGAAAGCCGTCGCGAGCACTACGACCGGGCGCGGAACTCACGCATCTACCTCTACGAGCTCGGCGGCGGCAACGGTCACGGGGGCTGACGCTTTCGTCTTCGTTGCCGCACGGGCCGCGCCTTGTTATCTTACCGGCATAGCACAGATCGATCACATGTACGCACACAAAAGGGACAGGTAACCATGGCCAAGCACGAGTTTCAGACCGAGGTCAGCCAACTGCTCGACCTCATCATTCACTCTCTCTACTCGCATCGCGAGATCTTCATCCGCGAGCTCATCTCGAACGCCTCCGACGCGCTCGATAAGCTCAAGTATCTCACCCTCGCCGACGAGAGCTTCAAGGACTTCAACTTCGATCCTCGCATCGACATAAGCTTCGACGAGGAAAACCAGAACACCATCACCATCGCCGACACCGGAATCGGGATGAACGAGCAGGATCTCAACGAGCAGCTCGGCACGATCGCCCGCTCGGGGACCAAGAACTTCCTCTCCCAGCTCTCCGGTGACAGCAAGAAGGATTCGAACCTCATCGGGCGCTTCGGCGTCGGCTTCTACAGCGCCTTCATGGTGGCCGACAAAGTCGAGGTGATCTCGCGAAAGGCCGGCGAGGAGCACGCATGGCGCTGGACCTCCGACGGGCGGAGCGGCTACGACCTGGAGCCCGCCGAGCGGGACGGACATGGCACGACGGTGACGCTCTTTCTGACCGACGACGGCAAGGAGTTTGCAAGCCGCTGGCAGATCCAGGACGTGGTGAAGAAGTACTCCGATCACATCGCCTTTCCGATCTACCTCTACTACACGAAGAAAGAGTACGACGACCAGGGCAAGGTGAAGTCCGAGGACCTCACCGAGGAGCAGGTAAACTCCGCCTCCGCGCTGTGGAAGCGATCGAAGTCGGAGCTCACCGAGGAAGACTACAACGAGTTCTACAAGACCATCTCCCATGACGACAACGACCCGCTGCTCTACCTCCACACCCAGGCCGAGGGTACGCTCGAGTACACGACACTTTTCTACGTGCCGCAGCAGGCGCCCCTCGACATGTACTACGCCGACTACCAGCCGGGCGTAAAGCTCTACGTGAAGCGGGTGTTCATCACCGATGATGCGAAGGAGCTCATGCCCACCTACCTGCGGTTCGTGCGCGGCATCATCGATTCGGAGGATCTGCCGCTCAATGTCAGCCGCGAGATGCTGCAGCAGAACCGCGTTCTCGCGAACATCCGCCAGGCCTCGGTGAAGAAGCTCCTCGGGGAGTTTGCCCGCATTGCGAAGGACGAACCGGAGAAGTACAAGACCTTCACCGAGCAGTTCAACCGCCCGTTGAAAGAGGGGCTCTACTCCGACTTTACGAATCGCGATCAGCTCCTCGAGCTCATCCGCTTCAAGTCCACCAAGGTCGACGGCTACACGAGCCTTGCCGAGTACAAGGAGCGCATGCTTCCCGATCAGAAGGCCATCTACTTCATCACCGGCGAGGGCGAGAATACGCTTCGAAACTCACCGCTGCTCGAGGCCTACAAAAAGCGCGACATCGAGGTACTCATCGCCGATGACGACATCGATGAGGTGGTCGTTCCCACCATCGGCACCTACGAGGAGACGGAGCTCAAGTCGGTGAACCGCTCCGACGCGGGCGAGGATCTCCAGGCCGAGAAGGACGAACAGAAAGAGCAGGACCTCGGCCCCGTGGTCGAGAAGATCAAGAAGGCCCTCGGCGATCGGGTGAAGGACGTGAAAGTCTCGGTACGCCTCTCCGACTCGCCGTCGTGCATCGTCGTCGACGAGAACGATCCGACGATGAAGATGCAGCAGCTTCTGAAGGCGATGGGGCAGACCGACACGAGCGAGGTGAAGCCCATTCTCGAGATCAACCCCGACCACGAGCTCGTGAAGCGCCTCAAGACCACCGAGGACGAGAGCTACGTCGAGGACATGAGCGTGCTGCTGCTCGACCAGGCGCTGCTCGTGGAGAACGTACCGATCAAGGAGCCCGCGGAGTTCGTGCGGCGGATGAACCGCGTGCTCGAGCGGGCGTAGGCGG
>CAYOFA010000262.1:0-3187 GCA_964402885.1 uncultured Spirochaetaceae bacterium | reverse complement strand
ACTCCACCATCTCTTCATCGAGCAGTCTCCTCGCGACCGCTCCGCCGGCACCGAGAGGGCCGGAGGTCTCGCGGAGATCCGAACGCTACAACCGGGTACAGTCCATGCAGGTGCATGATCTGCTGCTTGCATCCGCCGACCGCGCTCCGGAAAAGCCCTACCTCCGGCACGGATCGGAGTCGGCCGGCTTCGAGGCCGTGGCGCAGAAGTCCCGAGCGATAGCCGGGCTCATCTGCGCCGGGGCGGGACTCCCGAAGGGCACCCATGTTGCTCTCCTCTCGCCGAATAGCACGGACGCCGTAGCCGCATTTTTCGGCATTCTCGAGGCCGGCTGTGTTGCTGTGTCGATTGCAGGCGACCTGACCGGCGAGCAGCTTCTCCGCGTGCTCAACCACAGTGAATGCGCAGCCGTCGTAGCCGATGCGCGACTGTTCAGGCGTGTTCGCTCGGCCTTTGCTGCAGCTCCGGCGGTGCGGACAGTGATTACCGTTGGGGATGCTCAGCGGACCCCGGGCGCGGCCGCGGGCGCGGGGCCCGAGGTGTCGTTCGAGGGGTTCCGAGTCCTCAGTCTCGCGGCCTGGGAAAACGACGGACTTGCCCGTAACACCCCGGTGCGAACGATAGACATCGACCTCGCCGCCATCATCTACACCTCCGGCAGTACGGGCGCCCCGAAAGGCGTCATGCTGAGTCATCTCAACCTCGTGTCGAACATGCGCTCGATCGTTGAGTATCTCGGCCTGCAAGGGTCCGACTCAGTCATGATGATCCTTCCCCATCACTACATATACGGCCTCTCACTGCTCCTGACTCACGCACTGGTGGGGGGCACCGTTGTGATGGACAACCGCTTTGCATATCCCGACACAGTTCTCGAGAACATGGTGGAGACGGAGGTCACCGGCTTTGCCGGTGTGCCCTCCACGTTTTCGATCCTGCTTTCCCGGTCCCGCATCTCGGGCATGAGCTTTCCCGCGTTGCGATACGTGACGCAGGCCGGCGGAGCCATGCCGGCTGCCGTTCAGAAGCGCGTCGCGGCTGCCGTAGCACCCGCGAAGCTCTACGTGATGTACGGGGCAACGGAAGCCGCTCCGAGGGTCTCTTATGTCGAGCCCGACGATCTTCCGCGCAAGTGGGGTTCCATCGGCACGCCCGTGCCCAACGTCGACCTCTACGTGGCCGATGAGGAAGGCCGTCGTGTGCAGGCGGGGACGGAGGGTGAGCTCGTCGCGCGCGGTTCGAATATCATGCTCGGGTACTGGAGGGATACGGCGGGGACGGAGGAGGTGTTGCGGCAAGGGGTTTACCGAACGGGCGACCTCGGTTACGAGGATGAAGAGGGCTTCCTTTTCGTGACCGGTCGTGCACGAGACATTCTGAAGGTGAAAGGAATTCGCGTAAGTCCGCGAGAGATCGAGAATGCACTGCTCGCCCTCCCCGGCGTTATCGAAGCCGCCGTGGTGGGCGTTGAAGATGATGTGCTCGGCGAGGCACCCATCGCGTTCGTCGTCATCACGGGGACGGAGGTCGGAGAAGACCACATCCGCGAGACACTCGGGCGACAGCTGCCGTCCCACATGGTTCCGAAGGAAGTCAGACGCGTGGAATCCCTCCCGTATCTGAGCAGCGGCAAAGTCGACAAAGGCGCGCTTCGCGAGCTGAACCGGGTGACCAGCGCATGACGGACCAGGCGACAAAGGTGCTTACACTCGACGCCGCCGCGGAAGCGGATTTCATCGCTGGGCGAATACGTTCGCACCTGGGGAAAGCGCTTCGCCGGCGCGGAGCAGTGGTTGCCGTATCGGGTGGAATAGACAGTGCGGTCACGGCGGCGCTGTGTGCGCACGCCGTGGGACCGAATCGGGTCCTGGCGGTGATGATGCCCGAGAGAGACTCCTCCCCCGACACCGCCGAACTCAGCACGCTGACGGTCGAGCACCTCGGTGTGCGGTCCGTCGAGGCAGACATCACTTCAACCCTCGAGTCGCTCGGATGCTATGCTCGTCGGGACAAGGCGTATCAGATCGCGCTTCCGGAGTACGGTGAAGGCTGGCAGGCGAAGATACTGTTACCTTCGGCGTCGCTGACGTCTTCCATGCAACGTGCCGAAATGATAGCTCTCAGCCCTGAGGGACGCGAGTTTCGCCGTACCTTGCCGGTTGAAGCCTATCTTCAGATCGTTGCCGCCACGAACTTCAAGCAGCGCGTGCGCAAGATGCTCGAGTATTACTACGCCGATTCGGAGAACTACGCGGTAATCGGGACGGCGAACAGGCTCGAATACGACCAGGGATTCTTCGTCAAAGTCGGGGACGGAGCCGCCGACATGAAGCCGATCGCGCATCTGTACAAGACTCAGGTGTATCAGCTCGCCGAGTATCTCGACCTCCCGGCCGCCATTCGCGGGAGAGAGCCCACCACGGACACCTACTCGTTGCCCCAGTCGCAGGCGGAGTTCTTCTTCGACATCCCTGTGGAACAGTTTGACGTGTGCCTGTACGGGCTGAACCAGGGGATGGATGCCGTTGCCATCAGTTCCCTTGCCGGTCTGGATGTCGAGGTCGTGGAAACCGTCCTCGCCTCGATCGAACGCAAACGGCGCACGACGAAGTATCTGCATTCCCAACCACTACTGGCGCGAGAGGTTCCGGAGATTTCAGCCGAGCTTGCCGGCGGTGATATCAGTGAAACCTGATCTGCTCGTCCGCGTTTCGGCGGCAGCCGAGGCGGCTGCAACCGCGGGTTCGGCCGGTGCGGATCGTTCGCCCCGTGTTGGTGCTGATGTCGTGGAAGTCGCCCGTGTCGAGCGTATCCTCAGCAGATGGAATACCTCCTTTACGCGGCGCTGTTTCACGCCGGAAGAGATCACCTACTGCGAGGCGAAGCATCGACCCGCGCAGCACTACGCCGGGCGCCTTGCTGCAAAGGAAGCTGTTTACAAGGCGCTCGGATGTGACGTCACCGAGCCGTTTCGCCCCCGTTCGATAGAGATCGGTGCCGGCAGGACGGGCAGCCCCAGCATCCAGTTGAGTGGCGACCTGGCAGTCCGGTTCCCGCGGGCGTCGGTCTCTGTATCCATTTCCCACGACGGCGAATACGCCGTCGCAGTGGCGATTGCCTAAGTAGCGGTCCACTCGAGATACCATCCCGAGTCCGGGTCGGCGGTCGCGTCGAGCGAGGTGTGATA
>CAYOFA010000261.1:0-3213 GCA_964402885.1 uncultured Spirochaetaceae bacterium | reverse complement strand
CGTTTCTCCACTACAACATTCCGCTCATGGTCGTAGGCATTATCGGGGCGATGGTCTTATAGGCTCCTCAGCTCGAGCATACCTGTGCCGGTCGATCATGGTTGATGGATGACGCTACCTGGTCTATCCTCGCTTCTGGAGGCACTATGCGTTCGGCCCTGCTCCTGCTCGTGCTCATCAATTGCCTTGTACCTTCACTGCCCTTGCCGGCCCAGGAGGAAGAGAGTGCCGATCCCACAAGAATCGTCGTCTTCACACCGACCACCCGCGGGAATGCCTACTGGCCGGAGGTCTATCGGATTCTGGAGGCTGCCGCGGAGGATCTCGATATCAAGCTTCTCGGTCACGAGTTCGATGTCGGCGACAGGTTCGCCAAACACACCGAGGGGCTGCGAATCCTCAGAGATACGCCCGACATAGACGGCGCGATTTTCTCCGTGGCCTTCGGGCAGGCGCGCCCACTCGTCGAAGAAGCGCAAACGCAGGGGTTTCCCGTCATGATTCAGGGGCCCCTGTTTCCCTCGGAGTGGGACGAGCTCGGAGGAGGACCACGGCGACACTTCGATCAGTGGATCGGCTACTTCTTCCAGGACGAAGAGGAGAAGGGATATCGCCTGGCGCGGGAGCTCCTGGCGCGCGCGGTTGGCGCGGGAGCGGAAGGCGCGACAGACGACGAGAACCTCAGAGTGGCCGGCATCGGCGGGGATCCCAGCTGGGAGGGTTCCGCGCGAAGAGAACGCGGCTTGCGTCGCGCAGTCGCAGAGGTTCCCAAGGCCGAGTTGCTGCAGATCGTTCCGACCCAGTGGTCTCAGAGGGAGGGACGCAGGGTCGCCTCGGGTCTTCTGAGTCGGTATCAAGACGTTTCGGTCATCTGGGCGGCGAGCGACCAGCTGGCCATCGGTGCTGCCACGGCGGCACGAACTGCCGGGATCAAGATCGGAAGCGACGTGTGGATAGGCGGGCTCGATCTTTCGACCTTCGGCCTCGAAGAGGTGAAGGCCGGTCGGCTGAGCGCCACCGTAGCATCGCCCCTGTTCAGTTACGCAGAGGTGCTCATCTATCTCTATGACTACATCCACGGCCACGATTTTGCCGATGAAGTGGGAACGGAGATCTCCTTCACCGTCCACACCGCAACCGAGCATAACGCTGAGGCGTATCTGGAGCTCTACAGCTCCTACGACGCCATTGATCTCGGCGAGTTATCCAAGGTCAGGAATCCCGGACGCCGGGAGTACGACTTTTCGCTCGAGTCATACCGGACCGTGCGGCACGATTAGGGCACAGCTATGAAATGGCCTCGCCCCTCCAGACCACCCGGAAGATTAGCAGCGAAGCTTTTTCTCCTGGCGGTGGGCGTCGGCGCCGCTTTGACGGTACTCTCCGCCTCGTTCCAGTTCTACAGTGATTACCGCTCTGAGATGGAGAGCCTCGATACGTTTCTTGCCGAGATCGAGGAAACGCATCTCCCGACCTTGAGCCTGAGCGTCTTCAACTTCGAGGTCGACCGGGCCAGGCTGCTGCTCGAGGGCCTCTTACTGTCGCGATATCTTGCCTATGCCGAGGTGGAAGAGCTTCGGGGAGACGAGTACGTGTCCATACTTTCGGTAGGTGCAGGCGTTCCCGAAAGACAACTGCAGCGTACACTGCCACTGGAAGTGGACTACAGCGGAAGCGTCAGAGAGATCGGGCGGCTCCATGTCTACGCGGACCTCGCGCTCGTTCGAGAACGGCTGACCGAACGCGCGTGGCGTCTGACGGCATCCAACGCCGCACAGGTATTCGCGGTCGCTCTCGTCATGCTCCTCATGGTTCAACGTGCGGTGGTGCGACATCTTCGCAAAACCTCCGATTTCCTCGCATCGATCGAGCTTCCCCAGACTGACGCGCTGGCACTCAACCGCCGGCACCGCTCCGCGGGTGCGACAGACGAGCTCGACGACATTGCAACGGCAATCAACGACATGACAGGCCGGATGTCCGAAACGTATCACGAGTTGGCGCAGACACGGGATCGTCTGCAATCCTCTCTCTCGCAGAAGGAGATGCTCCTGCGAGAGCTCTACCACCGCACCAAAAACAATATGCAGGTGATCATCTCTATGCTGTCGCTGCAGGCCGATGAAACGACGTCGGTGGAAGAGCTCGTTGTAAGAACCAGGGGCCGCATCAACGCCATGGCTCTGGTGCACGAGAAACTCTATCAATCCAGCGATCTTTCCCGCATACACATGCCGGAGTACCTCACCGAACTCACCGCCTACATTGCCGACGGCCATACTGTCGACCGAGCGAATGCTCAGATCGATGTGAACGCGGAGGAGCTTTCCCTGCTCTTCGACACCGCCGTCGCCTGCGGCCTGATTGTCAACGAACTGGTGACGAATGCTATGGAGCACGCGTTTCCCGATACTGCAGGAGCAGATGCCGGGCGTACGCCCGGTGTATACGCACAACCGCACATCGTCGTTTCCCTGGCACGAGCAGCCGAGAAAGCGCTTCACCTCCGGGTATCCGACAACGGCGTCGGGATGCCCGATGGATTCGATCCGAGAGCAAACGGTCGGATGGGGCTCGAGTCAGTCTATGCCATCGCCGAGCATCAGCTGGGAGGCGTCGTCACCTATCGCAGCGAGAACGGCTTGACGTGGGACATATCTTTCCCGGACTCTATGTACGAGGAGCGGGTATGAGCGCGGAGCCCTTGCGGCTGATCATCGTAGAGGACGAAGCATTCATTGCAATGTGGCTCGAACAGGAGCTCAAGCAAAGCGGCTTCGTCGTGCTCGGACGAGCTGCAACCGGAGAAGCTGCCGTGGACCTCGCCAAGGATTCCAGACCTGATGTCTGCCTCTTCGACATCCGCCTTGCCGGCACCATGGACGGCATCGACGCAGCCCGCATCGTCCAGCAGATCTACGGGCCACGCATTGTCTTCATGACGGGCTATCCGGATCCAGCCGTCGAGTCTCGGGCACGGAAGCTCCATCCCATAGCTTATCTCGTCAAGCCGATTGAGGTTCGCCGACTGAGCGATATTCTCGCGGAGAGCTGAACAGCGGGCCGGATCCCGGGATCGGGTGGACGCGCCACGGGGCACACTTGCCCCCGGTCGTCGAATCGGAGACAATTGGTGCGGAGACAATTGGTATAAGAGACATGAGCACACACGACACCGAATACAAACGCACGCTCCTGAAGACCCGCTGGGTG
>CAYOFA010000260.1:0-3233 GCA_964402885.1 uncultured Spirochaetaceae bacterium | reverse complement strand
GGCCGGATTCAGACATATGCACTGGAAACGCAGTTGCCTATGCAATATAACATGCCCTATGGGGCATGAAGTAAAAACATTTGAAACTGGACAGGATCTGAGAATCTATCTGGCAAGCGGCAACACGGTTCAGACCTTGGTCCTACGGGACTATCTTGCAGGCGAGCTCGGCGCCCACTGCACGGTTCACTCCGACCTTGCTGCCTGCCTCAGCGCGGCGACCCTGAATCCGGCTCCGACGGTTGTGCTCGTCGATTGCTCGGTGTTCGATTTCCGGGCCGTCCTCGAGCACCACGTGCGCTCGCCGGGTGCGGCACCGCACGTGACTCAGGCCTTCTTCAACGTCGAGCCTGACCGTGCTGTCGAGCGGGAGGCGGTGAGAGCGGGCATTCGCGGGTTCTTCTATGCGAATCAGGATCCCGCCCAGCTCGTAAAGGGAATCCGCATGCTCGCCGCCGGAGACGTGTGGATCTCCAGGCGAGTGCTGCTCGACGCCGCTATGCAGGGAGAGAGCGCGCCGGCGGCACCGCCGGCACCGCGGAACGGATGCGAGAATCTGACCCAGCGGGAAACAGAGATTCTAGCTCTGATGGTGGTCGGCGCCCGCAACGAAGAGATCGCGGCGAAACTTTACATCAGTACTAATACGGTTAAGACACATATCTACAATATATACAAAAAAATACGCGTTCCGAACCGCACGCAGGCCGCATTGTGGGCGGCAAAGCACCTCTAGTCAGCCGAAAGTAGCAGATAGTAGTATCGCGCATGGGCATGAGGCGTAGTACTCCCGGCCGAAAGAGTCAGTCATAAAGCATACATTGTTCCGATAGCATATTCGGTCTATTCGCCTATACTTCAACACGTGGGAGACAAGAGGAGACTCGAGCGCTTCTCGCTGACCGTTCCGGCGCAACTGCTGTACAAAGACCGCACCGGGGCGGAACAGAGATACGCGACGCAAACCAGAAACATCTCTGCGGAGGGCGCGTATTTTCAGTTTGCGGAGCACGAGGTTCCTGTTGGGGCACAGGTCGAAGTTGAGCTCGTTCTGACATTTGAACGACTCAGGGAGTTGCTGAACGCTGCAGACCGCG
This sequence comes from uncultured Spirochaetaceae bacterium, assembly GCA_964402885.1. GTDB lineage: Bacteria > Spirochaetota > Spirochaetia > DSM-27196 > PWMO01 > JAAAOH01. Next base: position 2,136 of record CAYOFA010000260.1, on the reverse strand, counting down.
TCACCGCCCGGGTGGAGGGTAGGATCCTCCGGGAGGAATCCGACGGGGTCGTTGTTGTATTCAACCAGCCGTTCCGCTTCTTTCCGGAACCGGATTTGCAGCCGGCCTAATCGACACAGGGCTCTTTTATCTTCCTCACAGACATAGCTCCTGAGGCAGTATGTTACGGCGACGTCTCGGGCACATCCATGCGAGCTTGGGCCGATCACAGTCGGCACCGGCGACGAGTAGACACTGCCCCCGTGAAACAAACGCGACCGGTGGACGGACCCCGCTGCGCTCGCTCAGGCATGAGGCATGGACCCGAGATCAATTTAAAAACGACCAGTCTTGGTCGCTCAAGGAGGGGCGCATGACCAGGAAACAACGCCGGATTTCATGGAGGCCATTACTTCCGGCCGTCGGAGAACGTGGACAGCGACGACTGCACGGCATCTACTCCAGCCGTCAACTGCAGGACCTCGTCCTCTACGAAAAATCCCGATCGGACAGAAATGGAACGACGCTCTCGCTCGCACTATTCGATGTGAGCGGGCTCGCAAGCCGCCAGCGGCGGAAGTTCATAGACGATATTCTCTCCATCGTTCGAACCACCGACCACGTCGGATGGTACGACAGGGGCTGCATCGGCGTGCTCCTGCCCTACACCGACAACGTCGGGGCGAACGTCTTCATCGATCACGTGCACGAGCTCGCAGAGCCCGCCTGCGCACCGGTCGAGCTCTACAGCTACCCCGACCTCTGGTTCGAGAACGCCGCAAACAGCGCCACTAACACAGGCGCCCATAACGGCAACGGACACTCCGACTCCACCGCCTCGGGCTTCCGCCGCGTGGTCTTCGAACAGAAGATCCCGACGTGGAAGCGGATGCTCGATATCTTCGGCGCCACCGTCGGCCTCGTCCTCCTCTCCCCCCTCTTTCTCCTCGTTGGCATCTTTATCAAACTCGTCTCTCCCGGTCCCATCATCTTCAGGCAGAAGCGGGTGGGCATCGGACGGCGGGAGTTTACGTTCTACAAGTTCCGCACCATGCATGCGGACAACGACCAGTCCTATCACGCGAAGCACGCGAAAGGCTTCATCGGTGGCGACCGACAGATGCAGAAGCTCGATGAGCAGGACCCACGCATCATCTTCGGCGGTCGCGTGCTTCGAAAAACCACAATCGATGAGCTGCCACAGCTGTTCAACGTCCTTCGAGGCGATATGACCCTCGTCGGACCCCGCCCCTGTATCCCCTACGAGGCGGAAGAGTACCACAGGTGGCACACCGGCCGGTTCAACGTCCTCCCCGGACTGACCGGTCTGTGGCAGGTAAGCGGCAAGAACAAGCTCACCTTCCAGCAGATGATACGCCTCGACATCGCCTACGAACGGCGGATGTCGCTGCGCTTCGACCTCTGGATCATTCTGATGACGTTCCCGACCGTATTCGGGATCATCTTAGAATCGGTCCTGAACCGGGTCAGGCGCTACTCTCATCTGACTGAGCAGATCGAGCAGTACGAGGTTCCTGCCGACGCCCGCGCGGATGCAGCAGGCTGTACCGACCCCGAACAGCGCGAACGCTCGTTCGCAAAGGTTCTCCACCAGGTCGGCTCCTGAAGCAGTGGGACACCCTACCCTTCGCGCCTCCGGCGCACCCCATCACATGCAGACACTCACGATCATAGTTGTCAGCTACAACACCCGTGACCTGACGCACGCATGCCTGGAATCGGTTTACCGCGAAACCGCGCTGCCGGACTTCGAGGTAATCGTCGTGGACAACGCCTCGACTGACGGATCTGCAGAGATGATTCGGAGTGAGTTTCAGCAGGTGCGGCTGCTCGCTCTCGAGGAGAACGTAGGGTTTGCTGCGGCGAACAACCGGGCGGCAGCGCAGGCCAACGGGCGCTATATCCTTCTCTTGAACCCGGATACGGTGGTGCTCGACCGCGCAATCGACACGCTCGTTGCCTTTGCCGAAGCCCATCCGGAGTACGGGATCTACGGGGGCTCGACCTTCTTTGCGGACGGGTCGCGGAATCCTACGGCGGGCTGGAACAGGCCGACGGCATGGAGTTTGTTCTGCGTGGCAGCGGGGCTGGCACGGCTGTTCCCGGGCTCTCGCCTGTTTGATCCGGAGTCACTTT
>CAYOFA010000259.1:0-3249 GCA_964402885.1 uncultured Spirochaetaceae bacterium | reverse complement strand
CTTCCATGACGAATCCGGTAGTCTTCGGAGATGCCGCCGGTTCCTGCGATTTCGGAGTACGTTCGTCAACAGTTCGTTTCCATACTCGGTATCAAGAGCGACCGGGTTGTGACGCTCCTCGAGGGATCCCGGCCGGTTGAACTGAGCCCGGGAGACACGCTCTTTCTTCAGGGCGATCCGGCAACAGCCATCTACTTCCTGATCTCAGGAGAGCTGTCCGTCTGTCTCGAGGATGGCTTCGGGTGTTCGGAGATCGCTTCGCTTCGGGAAGGCTCGGTTGTCGGCGAGCTGGCATTGCTCAGCGGGGAACAGCGAACAGCCACGGTGACGGCGATCACGGCAACCGTAGTTCTGGAAGTCGCCTTCACGGATTTCTTTGCGCTCGGACTGCATCACCCTGCAATGATCGTTGGATTCTTCGAGCGCGTCATGCCGCGGCTGAGGGAGACCCGAAAGGTCGAGCTGGTACGCAAGAGCTTCGGCGTGCCTGACCCCGCGTGGAATATGGCGATCGCCCGACGCATGACGTGGCGGACGAGGGGGAAGGATGAAGTCGTCGTGGAGCGTGGCGACGAGGCCGACGGCCTTTACCTCATCGTGAGCGGGCGCCTCGCGGTACTGTCTGACGGGGCCGATGCCATGACGTCTCCGGTTATCCTGCTTCCCGGCGACATTGTCGGCGAAATGGCGGTCATCGACGACCTCCCACGCAGTGCAACGGTCGTGGCGCTGCGCCCATCCGATCTGCTGTTTCTGTCCAAGAAGGACTTCGCTGAGCTGATGGGCGACGAACCGAAGGCTTTGCTTCATCTCGTGCGCATACTGGTTTCGCGGGAACGTCGCCGCCGTAGCGGGTCTTCGAGCGCCGGGCACGGATCGATCGCCCTCATCCCCTCCGGCCCGGTCCCGCTTGATGCCATCACGGCCAGGGCGCCGAAAGGGGCGGTGCTCGTTGACCGTACTCGCCTGGCGCAGCGTTTTGGGAGCGAGGCGTTTGCGGATCTGCCCGGTGACCACGCCCTTGCTCCTGTCGTTCGTAGGTGGATCGAGGATCTCGAGGCGTCGACTGACACTCTGTATCTGCTCGGGGACGGGCGGGGCGGCGGCTGGGATGGTCTCTGCCGGGAACTCGCAGACAGGACGGTGGCCATCCAGGCCGCAGAAGACCTGTCGGCCGAAACACCTGTTGCGCGGGAGCGCATCGTTGTGACCGCAGAGTCCGTAGCTGCAGCCGCAGCTTCGCTGCCGGAGTCGCATGTATCAGCGGAGGCCGACGATGGAGCCGGGCCGATTCACTACTACGTGTATGATCGGGCAAGCTCCGCGCGAGCGTGGCGCGTGCTTTCCTCTACCGCTCACGGCGTCGTCCTCAGTGGTGGCGGGGCACGGGGCTTCGCCCATATCGGAGTGCTCCGGCTTCTCGAAGAGCTGGGACAGCCCGTGGATACGATCGGCGGTACGAGCATAGGCGCACTTCTGGGGGCACTCTATGCTCTCCACGGTGACGCATCGGCGCTTACCGAGATCGCTGCATCACTGAGCCGCAACCGGCGAATTCTCGATTACACCTTGCCGTTGGCATCGCTCTTTCGCTCGAAGAAGCTCGGTGCCCTTCTGGAAGAGCTCTACGGCTCGACCAGGATCGAGGAACTGCCCCTACCGTTCTTTGCCGTTTCAACCGATCTCACCCGCGCCCGGGTTGTGGTTCACTATGAGGGGAAGCTGATCGACGCGGTGAGGAGAAGCATCTCGATACCCGGGATATTCTACCCGGTTGTTCGGCACGGGCGAATTTTTGTGGACGGAGGCATCATGAACAATCTGCCAACGGACGTCATGACCGGGAGACCGGGGATCGGATACGTTACGGCTTCGGACGTGTCCAAGGTGGATACTAATCGTCGGCACGCTTATGCCGGTTACCAGGCCGACGATGCCCGGGGCATAGCGGTTCTCATGCGGCGCCTGCGCTACTCCCGGCGTCCGCACGTTCATGTGCCTGAACTCGGAGACATTATCCTGCGCACCTTCGAAGTGAATAGTGCGGCAAGGTTTCGGGCGCATAGTGATCGTGTGAGCCGGTCCTTCCGTCTCGACCTGTCCGGATTCAACCCGCTCGATTTCGGCAATTACCGCGCCATCATTGAAGAAGGGTACCGACAGGCCAGTGAGCAGCTGGGATAGGGGCCGTTTTCGCCTCCACCGATTGACGAGGCACGTTCGGAAACCTTGCACCGTGGCGTTGTCGGTAAGAGCCTCATGTGGCGCGGAGGTTCCAGTCTTCCCGGGCGCAATGCCGAATCAGCTCCGGAATGCCGTTGCGAAGAACGGAATAAGCACGTTCCCGAAGCGCTCTGCCGAGAGCGAGTGGCCACCCTCGAACTCGGTGAACTCGTACTCAATACCCGCCCGATCGAGTGCATCCGCAACGTCGCGGGTGGCGTCGCGAAGCCACTCGGGATTCAAAGAGCCACATTCGATGTGAAGGTCCATGGATTCCCAGCTTTCCGGCCCCATCTTCCTGATACATTCCGCAACCTCAACAGCTCCGCAGCGCGAGCGTGCGAGCTCGACGGTCGCGGCGTCGAGCCGCAGATTCTCCAGCTCCTCCCGATCGAGTGACTCGTCGATCAGCACGGTTTCGAAGGCCATCGAAGCCAGGATGGACTGACGCCGCCGGTCGCTTCCGAATTCCAGGAATCTCCTCGGATCGCGTAACGGAGCTACCGACGGAGCGGTCGCAAAGACGGCGCGATATTCATCCGGATGTTGAAACGACAGATGCAGTGCGGCGTTACCTCCCATTGAGAACCCGGCGATGCCCCGATGCGTTGGAGAAGCCCGGACCTCGAAGTTTTCCTCAATGAACCGCGGGACTTCCACTGCGGCAAACTCCTCCCACGCGCCGGTTACCGGCGAGTTTCGCCAGAAGCTGCCGCCCAGAGAGCTCCGCCCGTCGATCCCCACGACTACGAATGCGTCGTCGGGATTCTGGGCGAAATAGTCGTCCAGAGCATCGCAATATCGGGCCAGCCCGAGCGAAGACTCTCCGAAGCCATGGAGGTAGTAAACCACGGAGTAGCCCTGCTTGCCGTTGGGGTAGCCCGGAGGAAGGTATATCGCTAAGAGGCGCGCGGGTTCCTCGCCTATCATGTTGGACGCTACAGCCGGCGAGATCACTTCAGCGACGAGTAGGTCGTCGCGTCGGGTGAGGATTCGTCCCTCTACCGGTCTGTCGCAGCCGGAACA
>CAYOFA010000258.1:1471-3287 GCA_964402885.1 uncultured Spirochaetaceae bacterium | reverse complement strand
CTGTTAATGCCGAACGGCCTCCTGGCCGCCTCGGCCGGACGAATCGTCGGGACCGGGCCGGGCCGGGGCATCGCGCTGATGCTCCTGCTGAGCGGTCTCGGCCTCGTCGCAACCGCAGCGGCCAGGGCCGCGTGGAACAATCGCAGTGCGTTCCTCGAAGAACGCAAAGGAGCGTATCAATCATGATCTACGCACGAATCATACGGAACGAGGTCGCCCGAAAGAAGGCGGCGATGCTCGTGGTCTTCGCATTCATTCTGCTCGCGTCCCTGCTGGTGGCAGCGGGCGCCGGGCTCATCGTGGAGCTCAACAGCTCCCTCACCCGCCTCTTCTCCGACGCGAAGGCCCCGCACTTCGTACAGATGCACGCGGGGGAGGTCGACTCGGCCGCGGTCGAGGCATGGGCCGAGGGCAATGAGCTGGCAGACGATTTCCAGATTGCGGAAATGGTCAGCATAGACGGGTCCACACTCTATCTCGCCGACTCGGACACACCCGAGGAAGACAGCATCATGGACATCAGCTTCGTGACCCAGAATGACCGCTTCGACTACCTCCTCGACATGGATAACCGGAAGCTCGAAGTCGAGACCGGTCAGATCGGCGTCCCCGTGTACTTCGCCGAGGAGAAAGGCGTCAGCGTGGGTGATCGGGTCACGGTAGCGGGCAACGGCTACTCGCACGAGTACGTAGTGGCATCGCTGGTGCGCGACGCGCAGATGAACCCGGCAATCGTTCACTCCAAGCGCTTCCTGCTTAATGCCTCGGATTACGAGCGCCTCGCTGCCGACGTCACCGACCGCGAGTATCTCGTCGAGTTCCGCCTCACTGATCCGGGCAGAATCGATGAGTTCAGCGCGGCCTACCAGGAAGCAGGGCTGCCGCAGCGTGGTCCCGCGGTGGACTATCAGCTCTTCAAGCTGCTGAACGCCGTCAGCGAAGGGATCGTCGCAGCGGTGGTCATCATCCTCAGCCTCGTGCTCATGGTCATCGCAGGCCTCTGTCTGCGGTTCACCGTTCTTGCAACCCTCGAGGAGGACTACCGGGAAATCGGGGTGATGAAGGCGGTGGGTATGCCGCGCAGGCGAATCAAAGGTATCTACTTGGCCAAGTACATCGCACTCGGGGGCACTGCTGCCGCAATCGGCTATCTCGCATCGCTTCCGCTGACGAGCATGGTGACCGGGAACATCGCGCGCTACATGGGGCGCGCACCTCAGGGCGGCGCCGGCCTCCTGATTCCGATGCTGGCAGCCGCGGCCATATTCGCCATGGTAGTGGTCTCCGCCATGGTCGTTCTGCGCCGTTTCGACCGGGTAAGCGCAGTTGAGGCACTGCGCGCGAAAACCGGGAACGAAGCTCCCCGCCCGGGGCGAGTCCTTCCCCTTCGCGCCGGGCGTCTCTTCAACATCAACGTCTTTCTCGGCATGCGAGACGGCCTGCAGCGGTTCCGGCTCTTCGGCCTTCTCACCTTCATCTTCTTCTTCGCAGCCGGCATCACCCTCATCCCGCTCCACTTCCTCTCGACGATTCGCTCGCCGAGCTTCATCTCCTACATGGGGATCGGCTCTTCCGACATGCGGGTTGACCTGCGGCAGTCAGAGGGGATCGAGGGGCGCTTCGACGAGGTGGTGGAGCACATCGCAGCGGATCCGGATGTGGCCCGCTTCGCCCCGCTTGTGACCTCGCTCTTCACGATCGTCCACGAAACCGGGGAAACCGAGCGTCTGGCGATCGAGACGGGAGACTTCACGGTCTTTCCGCTCGACTACCTCCACGGCAGGGCGCCGCGCGCGGAGGACGAGATCGCCCTTTC
>CAYOFA010000258.1:0-1371 GCA_964402885.1 uncultured Spirochaetaceae bacterium | reverse complement strand
ACGATGCGCGTGACGGGAATCTATCAGGACGTCACCAACGGCGGGCGAACCGCGAAGGCGGTACTTCCGCCGAACAGGGAGAACGTTCTCGCCTCGACCGTCAGCCTGGATCTGGCTCCAGGAGTCGACATCGCGGCCAAAAGGCACGAGTACTCCGAGCTCTTCGCACCGGCCCGCGTAACCGACCTCGGGAGTTATCTCTCGCAGACGCTCGGGAACACGATAGACGGCCTGATCGCGGTGACCGCCGGCGCAACAGCCGTGGGAATCGCCGTCGCGGTGCTCATCACCTCTCTGTTTCTCCGCATGCTCATCAGCAAAGACGCCAAACGTATCGCCATCATGAAGAGCCTCGGATTCTCGCTTCGCTCGCTGCGGGTTCAGTATCTGACCACGGCACTGCTGCTCCTCACCATCGGCATAGGGGCGGGCAGTCTCTTCTCCAACACGATAGGCCAGCGGCTGGTAAGCCTCCTGTGGGGGTTCATGGGCGCCTCTCAGATCAGGTTCGTCATCGACCCGCTGCAGGCTTACGTCCTCATGCCTCTCCTTCTCATGCTCGCCGTGGCGGCAACGACCATGGTCAGCATTCGGGGCATAAAAGAACAGAGCATCGCCGCGACGATCGCGGAATAAACATTCAACGGAATACAGGAGAACGAAAGATGAATACGCTACTGGAATCGAAAGGGCTCAGCAAAAGTTTCCGCCTCGGCAGGAACAACGAGGCATCGGTGCTGAAGGATGTCGACCTTCGAGTACATGAGGGCGAGTTCGTCGCGATCATGGGCCCGTCGGGCTCCGGGAAGTCGACCCTCCTCTACAACCTCTGCGGCATGGACCGCATGAGCTCCGGCGAGGTGCACTTCGCTGACCGCACGCTCAGCCGTCTCTCGGAGAAGGAGCTCGCGCAGCTGAGACTGAAGGAGATGGGCTTCATCTTCCAGCAGATTCATCTGCTTTCGAATCTCACGATCTTCGACAACATCATTCTCTCGGGCTATCTCGCGAAACGCACCGGGCGCACGGCAGTCGAGCGCCGGGCACAAGAGTTGATGGAAATCACGGGAATCGCCTCACTCGCCGGTAACTCCATCGCCCAGGCCTCGGGAGGTCAGCTGCAGCGGGTGGGCATCTGCCGTGCCCTCATAAACGAGCCGCGGATTCTCTTCGGCGATGAGCCCACCGGCGCGCTCGATTCACGCTCGGCAACGGAAATCATGGACCTGCTGAGAGAGGTAAACGCCTGGGGCACCACCATCATGCTGGTCACACATGATGTCAGGGTGGCGGCACGAAGCGATCGGGTTCTGTTCATGATGGACGGTCGCATCACGGCCGAGAAAGAGCTTGGCCGATACTCCGGCAACG
>CAYOFA010000257.1:0-3308 GCA_964402885.1 uncultured Spirochaetaceae bacterium | reverse complement strand
GACAAGCGCAGCAAACCTCGCAAATGGCATATGCTCCGAGAGATTACCGCGGATCATCTGGACAAGATCGCTGAGGAGTCTGGCACCGCGGGAGCTGCTGTTCGGCAGCATTTTCGTCATTCGAGAGAAAGGATCCAGTTTCGCCAGGCCTTCGGGATTTCTCCCGGCGATTCCAGCCGGGCCTGATGGCCTATACGTTTCGGGAGAATGTGGCGCGGGTACCGCGTGCTGGCCTGGGGTGGCTCACTTGAGCCACCCCAGCTTGTTTGGAAATGGCAACCCCTTTTGACCACCTTCTGGCAATTTAGAATGACCACCCCGGACACAGGGTGTCCTGCCACGGCGTAGCCTGAGGGTGTCAGGCCGTTGCTGGTTTGGGGGCCTCCTTCATCGAGTGGTGTTGGCTGTGTTGAACGCGGTAGGAGTCTCCGTCCATGGAGAACATACGCACGTGGTGCAGAAGGCGGTCGAGCATGGCCGTTGTCATGATCTCATCGCCCATCATCTCCGCCCATTCATCGAAGCCTTTGTTGGAGGTGATGATCATCGAGGTGCGCTCGTAGAGCTCGCTCACCAGGTTGAAGAACAGGTTCGCTTCCCTGCGGTCGATCGGTGTGTAGCCGATCTCGTCTATGACCAGGACGTGGCTTTTCATGATGCGGTTGATGCGGAAGGCGCTTGCGCGCTTGATCTCTCCGGTTTTCAGAAGTTGCACGAGGTTACTCATGCGCTCAAAGACGACCGTATATCCGGCATACAGCGCCGCGAGAGAGACGCCAATCGAGAGGTGCGTCTTGCCGATTCCGGGAGGGCCGAGGAAGACCAGGTTCTCATGGAGGTCGATCCAGCGGAAATCGAGGAGGTTGGTGACCTCGCTCTTCGCGATACCGGTGACGCGCTCGAAGTCGAAATCCTCGATGCGTTTCTCTACCGGGAGATGGGCCGCGGTGAGGTTTCGCTTCAGCCGCCGTTCGCCGCGGTCGGAGAGCTCCGCCTCCAGGGTCTGATGGAGGAAGGCTGAGAAGGACAGCTCTTCGCTCTGTGCGGTCTCAAGGAGCCCGTCGAGCTTCCTCGCCGCTCCCTTGAGCTTCAGTGATTCCAATAGCGTCTTGGTTTCGGCAAACGAGCTCATGCAGCACCTCCGGCGATCAGGGAGACGATACTCGAGTAGTAGCGCAGCCGCCGCTTCGCAACGCTCGGTGCCCCATTGCTGCGTGCGGCGACAATGGCGCGGGCATGCTCCAGAAGTGGCGGGAGCCCGCCGTCGTGAGATTCCCACAGATGCTCGTAGGCGTATTTCAGGTCTCCGGCGCCAACACTTGCGGCCTCACAGCAGAAGGTAAGTGCCTGCGCAAGGATGTGTGGGTCAGGGTCAGTGTCGAGAAACCGCCGCAGTGCGCCTGTCTGCTCTTTCCAGTAGCGGCGATACTTCCCCCGGTTCTCTTCGAGATACTGCCGCCACAGCGCGCCGGTAACACGTTCTCTGAGCGCGGTATAGGCCTCTTCGGCGCCGTATCCACGTGGCACACGGTGGTGTTCGAGCACGAATGTCGATCCTTTGCGCTGCGGCAACCGGTGCACGGCGAGCTCAGCGCCGGTATCCACGTCACCGATACGCACGTGCAGGCGGTCTGAGCGCACCGCCACGGTAGCCTCTGCATACTCGGCGGGGACCGAGTAGCGGTTGCCGAGAAACGAGATGAGCCCCTTCTCATCCGCTTTGCGCGTCTCACCACCCTCGGCGGCGTGCTCCTCATAGACACTCTGCTTGAGCGTGCGCAATGCCGGGTACTCCTCGCGCTCGAGGACCACCGCGGGAATGCGCCCGGTGGCCTGGTGGATCTTCCCATTGGCCCGCCGCGTCAACCACGCAGCCAACGGCTCATGGATATCCTCGACCGTCTCGAATCGCCGTGCGGAGAAGAAACTTGTTTTCACAAATTTCACCAGATTCTCCACCTTGCCTTTGCTCTGCGGGTCGGCTTTGCGGCACAGCCACACACTGAGGTCCTGTTCGCGCACGAAGTGCTCGAACTCCGCGGTGTGGCGAATCTCTCCGGCGTTCTCACTCACCGTCATGAGTCGGTCCTGGTCGATCACAAGCGTCTTCGCCCGTCCCCCGACATAGCGGAACGCCGCGAGCGTATGGCGAATCACCTCCACGGTGCGAAACGGATGATCCTGCACCGCGACATATCGCGCACGACTCGCCGCCAGTACCGCGGCGTAGATATAGGCTTTGCCTGCCCCGGCGAGCGGCTGCTCGCCGAAGTCCACCTGAAGTTGATCGCCCGGCGCAGACTCCTCCTGCGGCCGCCGCACGGGGCGCGGTCTCGATGTGTCGATCGCGCCGCTCTCGCGAAGAATGCGCACGTAGTTGCGCAACGTCCGCTCGGTGCCCGGAAGCACACAGTGGCGTTCCTCGAGCACGTCGTAGATGCTCGAGCCATGTACCATCCGGCCGTCGGCGGCATTGAGCTCGACGAGCTTGATAATCTCCTCTCGGTACAGATCAAAGCGATGACGGCGTGTCAGTGCTCGCCTTCGATATACATCGTAGTCGCGCTCACTCATGGTCCAGAACTTCCGTACCGTTCCACGCGCTAACCCCAGTTCCCGCGCCGCCGCGGACTTCTCTTTCCCAAACCGCTTGCAGCGTTGGATATCTTCGTACACACTCACGGATACCACCTTGTGGTGCCCTCCTGGTTGCTGATTTTCTCCAACTGCAACCTTACAGGAGGGCTTTCTTTTGCTGCTACCTGGTCATTCTTGTTTTCCGCGAGCCGGTCAACTTAGTTTACCGTTTCCAGACGGCCCGGCTTTCTTCAAGTACATCGAGCCAGATAATCATAGCGAGTGGACGGTAGTCTATAACGTGCGGACGCATGTGTTCTATCTGGACCGAGTGGATCAGATGCTGACGAGAAGTCGAGACCTGCGTGCATTGCCCCTGGAACGCTCGCCTGCGGCGCAGAAGATCGGTTGATTCAATGGCTAGTAACGTTAACACCGCATCAGGGGCTCCCCCGACGGCCTGAACCCCGCCGAGTATCACCACTCCTTAGAAACGACGGCATGACGCTGCCCAAGAAAACGTGCGCACCTCTTTTTGGCAGGTTCAGAGTGAACGATAAGAAGTCCCGGCTCGCTCCCTGGAGAGTAACGAGGGTTCGCATAACCGAGACCGAGATTCGCGCTTCATCGCCAGAAGCAACAGGCGCGGGTAGTGTCCCAATACGTGGTGTAGGCACGGTGGTTTGAATAACAAACCACCGTGCGTCTCCGGTATGCTGTGGAATCGAACC
>CAYOFA010000256.1:0-3337 GCA_964402885.1 uncultured Spirochaetaceae bacterium | reverse complement strand
AGACCGCCGATGAGCTCGGTATCACACGGCGGACGCTCCTCAACAAGATCAAGGATTACGGACTCGAGGAAGATTCCTCGTAGTGCCCTGTAATGAAAACATTGAACCGCCCCAGCGTTCCCGAGACCAAAACCTGTGAGAGGATGGTGCTATGGAAAGGCAAGGAAAGTATCCTGTTGGGGTTCGCGAGCGAGCGGTAAAGCTTGTACTCGATCAACGAGGCGACTACGAAGCCCAGTGGGCCGCGGGCACGCCGATCGAGGCGAAGGTCGGCTGCTCCCGGGAGTCGCTTCGCAAGTGGAGCCGCCAAGCTGAACAGGACTCAGGCAAGCGCATATTTCGCCCAGGCGTCGAGGAGACCGGCCCACCGAAGCGATGAAGCGGTTCATCGACAACTACCGCGGGGATTACGGAGGCGAGTCGATCTGTAGAGTTATACCGATCGCTCCGTCGACCTACTACGAGCAGAAGGCACGGCGAGACCGATCCCGCTCGCATTCCGCCGCGAGCTCAGCGGGACGCGTTCTTCATGGAGGAAACTCAGCGAGTCTGGGATGACAATCAGAAAGTCTACGGCGCGCGCAAGATGTGGCTCCAGCTCAGGCGAGAGGGCTTCGTGATCCGCGATGCACGGTAGCGTCGGTGACTCTTGCGACAACGCGATGGCCGAATCGATCATCGGGCTGTTCAAAGCCGAGGTAATCCGACCGAAGGCTCCGTGGCGAGGACTGGACGCTGTGGGGTACGCTACGCCGGAGTGGGGTGACTGGTTCAACAACCGGCGGCTGCTCGAACCGATCGGAGGTATTCCTCCGATTGAGTTTGAAACGGCGTGCTATGATAGTCTGGAAGCTCCAGCCCTGCCGTCCGCGCCGAAGGCGTTTCGCTGAGAACGAGTGTACAGACGAGCAGCGATCGGTGGTTGTATCGACATGGGATACAACCACCGCATAAGCACTCAACTAATCAGTTCCGATCAGGTATTCCACAACCGCGTCATCTTCGCTGCCGATTACGAACAGTTTGGTGCCGTCATCGTTGAACGCCATTCCTCGAGGAACGATCTCTTCGGAGGCGACGGACAATTCAACTCCCGAGGCGGATGCGGTCGTGAGGTCGTAGCCGCTTGTGAGCGTGTATTCCACAACCGCGTCATCGTCGGAGCCGATTACGAACAGCCTGGTGCCGTCGTCATTAAACGATAGACCTTCAGGACTGCTCTCCTCGTTGGCGACCGAGAATTCGAACACCGAGGCAGACGCGGTGGTTAGGTCGTAGCCGGTTGTAAGCGTGTATTCCACAACCTTGTCGTCCAAATTCCCGATTACGAACAGCTTGGTGCCGTCCCCGTTGAATGCCATCCCGTAAGGCCGGCTCAGCTCGTCTGAGACATCCAATTCATCTTCCGGACCAGATGCGGTGGTGAGGTCGTAGCCGGTTGTGAGCGTGTATTCCACAATCTTGTCGTCCGAATTCCCGATTACGAACAGCTTGGTGCCGTCCCCGTTGAATGCCATCCCGTGAGGGGCGCTATCCCCAGTGTTGACGGACAATTCGTCTCCTGAGGCGGTTGCGGTTGTGAGATCGTAGCCGGTTGTGAGCGTGTACTCTACAACGTCGTCGCTCGAAAACCCGATTACGAACAGTTTGGTGCCGTCATCGTTGAACGCCATCCCTGCAGGACTCTCTTCGTTTACGCCCAATTCATCCCCCGAGGCGGATGCGGCGGTGAGGTCGTACGGGCCACCTCCGCTACCACCTCCGCTACCGGCTCCGTTTGAAGGGCACCCGGTCATCATTGCGAGCACCGCTACCACGACCACTACCGGGATCGCACCCCATCGCTGCCCTCTGCCTCTCACGTTCACCATACTCTTCCCCCATTCTGCATTATTGGTCACACTTCCCCCTCATCGTCCGGTGGGACCTGACCAATCTACTCGGTCTTCTGCGGCGAGTGTGTACGTAGTTTGCCGAGATAGTCCTGGCGGTAGGGTTTACGGATTCGGGAAGCCGGCGGTAGAGCCGCGCAACGCTATGAGTTCCCTCCGGGAGGAAACGCGGAGCTTAGCGAGGCCGTTGGCAAGGTGCGTGGCCACGGTCGATAGAGCGATGCCGAGGTCGGAGGCGATAACCTTGTTCGAGACGCCCTCGGAGGCCATATCGATCACCGCCCGCTCGCGACGAGAGAGGGCGACGCGCCGTTCAGTGTCCCGAACGGCCAGTATGAACCGTTTGCCGTCGGTGTCGATATGGTGAAGAAGGGACCACCCTTGAGATAGGAGAAGATCCCAGAGCGCTTCCGCTTCGTCTTGTCGCGCGGATTGACCGGCTCGAGCCCTGGCGGTGGTTACCACCGCTCTGCTCAGGGCGTGTTCGAGCCCGCTCTCGAGAGAGCCCGCCTTCCGGTAACAGAAACGGCCGTCGGGTGCGAGAATGGCGCTGCTCTCTTCGATGCTATCGCTTACGGTGCGGCGAGCTCTGCAGGCGGCGGCAATGTGCCGGGCGATGCGACTACCCTCGGACAATTCCGTTTCGGAGAACTCACGATCGTCGTAGATGGGGCTCGAGAAAACGAGCCCCTCCCCTTCGGATACGACACTGCACACCGCCCAGAGGTCCCTATAGCCGAGCCGTTTTCCTGCATCCGGGACGGCTTTTATGTCTTCCCAGGTGAAGCCTTCTCTCTCGAGGCGCCGCCGCACGGTAGACGAATGGCTCCCCGGCGTCAGAATTCCCTGGTATTCGCGAGAGTCCATCGCCTTATGAACGGACTCGGCTGCCTCGGCATACCCATCGATGGCGCCACGGAAGAGCCGAGTGCGCGCTTCGGCCCGGGCACCGGAGCATTTGACCTCGTACACCAGAATGCCGGGAAGCTCCTCGTAAAGATTCCAAATGGAATCGGCAAGGCGTTCCTGCCATTGCCACTCGGGGAGATCCAACCTGTACGCCGTGTCGAGTATGCCGGGGAGAGCGGAGCCGGGATTCTTCATCCGTACTCCCGAAGTAGCTCGGTCCTCGAGGAGACGCCCAGCTTTCCGAACACCCGTTGAACCTGCTTTTCTGCAGTCCGAACGGAAGTTCTCCGACGTTCGGCGATTTCGCGATTACCGAGGCCCTGTTTGAGAAGATCGAAGACCTCAGCCTCCGCACCGGACAGCACTGGAGGCTCCCCGGGAGGAAGGGGGACAGTGATGACCATGGCCTCCCCCCTCGGCACCGGAAACGGGACAAACAGGCTGCACCCGGTTCCGCCTCCTCTTTTCACGTTCTGCTTAGGAGCCTGTCGGACTTTGAGCGGCTGAGATAGTGGACGGTGGGGAAGAGGAATTTT
>CAYOFA010000255.1:0-3391 GCA_964402885.1 uncultured Spirochaetaceae bacterium | reverse complement strand
TCACTCGTACCAGGGAATGGTAGCGCCGATGGAGGCTGCAAGGTCGTTCATTTCTGCGTCGGTGTGATAGATCAACGGAGCCGGCTCGGTAGAGACGCCGTCGTCCCCTCGAACCCCGGCGACCGCAGTCGGCGTGCGAAGCTCGGAGGCAGAGCGCCCGCCGGCGCGCCGCTTGGTTCCAGCCCCGTGAGTCCATCATGTAGCTCTGATGTGCGTTTTGCAATAGCAGCCCCGACCCGCTGCACCTACTCCCCGGACTTGTTCTGAGACTCGTGCTCGTGCTCTGCAAAGGCGTGTGTGATCCGGTCGATGATAATGGCCATGAACACGATGCTGATGCCGGCCTCGAACCCCTGCCCCACTTCCACGCGATTGATCGCAACGAGCACCTCCATGCCGAGGGTGCGTGCGCCGATCATCGAACCGATGACCACCATCGCGAGCGCCATCATCGTGGTCTGATTGACGCCGACGAGAATGGAGGGACGCGCAAGGGGAAGCTGCACGTCGAAGAGGATCTCCCGACGGCTCGACCCGAAGGCCCGGGCGGCCTCGATGACGTCCTTCGGGACCTCCCGGATGCCGACGTTTGTCAGCCGAATCACCGGCGGAACGGCGTAGATGATGGTCGCAAAGGTCGCCGGCACTTTGCCCAGCCCGAAGAGCATCAGGGCCGGGATGAGGTAAACGAAGGTCGGGAGTGTCTGCATCGCGTCGAGCACCGGCTTGATGAGGGCCTCGAAGCGATCGCTCCAGGCCATGAGAATCCCGGCGGGAATGCCCACCATGAGCGAGATGATCACGGCCGTGAACACGATCGCGAGGGTCTGCATGGCGAGATCCCAGTAGCCGAAACTGCCGATAAGAAGCAGCATGACCGCCATCACGAGGCTGTAGACCCACCGCTCCAGTGACTTCCACGCAAGAAAGGCCACAACGAGGATGACGACGAACCACGGGATCAGAAGCAGCACGTTCTCCACGAAGAGAAGCACCTGCAGACCGACGTCGCCGAGAAAGTCGAAGAAGGGGCCGAGGTTGTCGAGGATCCAGTCCATTGCCTCGTCCACCCAGTCGGCAAGGGGAACCCGCAAATACGTGGGAAACTCAAGCATCGGTCCTCTCCTTCTTGCTCATGACCTCGAAAATTCGACGCGGCCGCACCTCGCCGAGAAAGCGGCCGCGATCGTCGACCACCGCGACGGAGTAGCCTGAGGAGCTCACAAGCGGAAAGAGCTCCTCGATGACGGCGTCTGGCCCGCAGGTAACCGCATCATCTCTGATGATGTCGTCGAGCTCCTGGCCTTTGCCCTTCGGGTGCTCCTCCACGTCTTCGAGCCTCACGACGCCCTTGAGCGTTCGGTTTCGATCGAGGACGAATGCCCAATCGCGGTCCGCATCGATCATGACCCGTCGCGCGATGCTCGGCCCCTGCCAGCGGTACACGACTGTTTTCGGGTCCTGCATGATCGAGCTCGCAGCGAACACCCGCGCGGGAGACGCGTCCTGGACGAACTCCTCGACGTAGTCGTCCGCCGGACCTGAGACGATTTCCTCCGGCGTTCCGATCTGTATGACCTCGCCGTTTCGCATGATGGCGATCCTGTCGCCGAGCTTGAGTGCCTCGTGCAGGTCGTGGGTGACGAAGATGATGGTCTTGTTGAGTGTCGCCTGAAGATCCACCAACTCATCCTGCATCTGCCGCCTGATGAGGGGATCGAGCCCGCTGAAGGGCTCATCCATGAGTAGCATCTCCGGCTCGGTGGCAAGTGCGCGCGCGATACCGACCCGCTGCTGCATGCCGCCACTGAGAGCGGAGGGGAAATACTCTTCCCACCCCTCGAGCCCGACCGTTTCGAGCACCTCCCGCGCCTTTTTCTCGCGGTCTTCGCGGCTCTCGCCGCGTGCCTTCAGGCCGTATGCAGCGTTCTCGAGCACCGTGTAGTGAGGAAGAAGCCCGAAGTGCTGAAACACCATGCTTACGGTGTGCTTTCGGTACACCGCGAGTCTCTGCTTGTCATAGCTGAGGACATCCTCGCCGTTGACGTAGATATGGCCGGAGGTCGGCTCGATCAGACGCTCGAGCACACGGATGAGAGTGGACTTGCCACTGCCTGAGAGGCCCATGATGACGTAGAACTCGCCGGGGTAGACCTCCAGGTTGATATCGCGGAGAGCCAGCACATGGCCGGTCTCCGCGAGTATCTCGGTCTTCGATGCGGTGTTGATGCCGCCTCTGAGGACGCTTCCGGGGTCGGGCCCGAACACCTTCCACACCGACTCGATACGGACGATCGGTGCATCATCCCGTTGTTCGCCGTTTTCGCTCATGTCGCCCCCGTCCTCTCAGCAGTCGTTACTGAAGCGCTTCGCGCACACTCTCGGCTACCTCGTCGGAGACCCACTGCGTCCATGTCTCCTCGTGTTCGCGCAAAAACCATTCGGCAGCATCGTCGTAGTCCCATTCGTTCTCCTGCATCTGGGCAAGGAAGGCGTTGTTCTGATCCAGTGCCGTTTCGTAGTTCTCCAGGAAGTCGACGACATCGGGGGCACGATCCGGAAGATCGCGGTTGATGATCTTATGTACAAACCCCGTCGGAAGTCCCACACCCTCGAGACGGGTCATATCCAGCTTGCCGATAATCCACGTGGGCTCCCAGTGATAGCCGAGCCAGGGATCACCACGCCGGAACGCCGATTCCATCGACGCCTTCAGTGCGGCGTCGCTGCCCGGAAGGAAGCCGACGTAGTACTCGTCGAGGCCCGTCTCCGCCAGGATCTCCTGGTTGGTCTCCGTGATCGCCCATCCGGGAGGCCCGACCATGATACGCCCCTTATCAGGGTTTTCAGGATCCCGGAAGAGCTCCCAGTACTCCGGCAGGTCATCGATGGAGCGCAGGTCCGGAGCCATCGGCTCGATGTCCCGCTCGGGATCTCCCTCTATGACGTAGGTCGGCACGTACCACCCCTGCGGCGCCCCTCGGTAGTTCGGCCCGAGGTCCACGATATCGCCGGCCTCGGTCGCCTCGGCCCATAGCTCCTCGTAGTTATTGTGCCAGGACTCGAGGATGATATCGTTGTCGCCCGCACGCATTCCCTGCACCATGGCAACGGTGCTTCCCTGCGTGTAGTCGATCTCGTAGCCTCCGTACCCGTTCTGGAGAATGAACGCGACAATTCGATTGTGGACCCGCACACTGTCCCAGGACATGTCGCTCATGGTCAGCGAAATCGGCTCCTGCTCCTCCTGTTCGGCGCCGCATGCGATAACGAGCAGCATCACCGCCGATGCCACGAGCGCCAGAAGTGACATCTTCACGATTGGTTTCAGTTTCATTTGTTTTCTCCTCTCGTCTATAACGATACGCCTGGGCCGGAAAATGTCAACTGA
>CAYOFA010000254.1:0-3409 GCA_964402885.1 uncultured Spirochaetaceae bacterium | reverse complement strand
TCGAGGTGAGCGGCGAGCGCGTTGTCGGCCAGGAGCGGCTCCTCGACGGCGTCCTCGGACGCATCCGCGACGTGGAGACCGGCCCCGACGGCTTCCTCTACCTCATTACCGACGCCAACAACGGGGGGCTCTATCGGATCGAGCCGGTGGACTGAGCGCCGTGCGTTTTGCATGCCGGCATGCATTCTGGAAGGCGCCGTCCCGGGGCTGCGGCTCCGGGACGGCGGTCTGCCGGCGCTCGCCGGGCCCCTGCGGATGACCGGAGCCGTAAATTGTTTCCACATCGGATAATACAGGGATAGACTCGAGTGCGCCCGTCCGGCCCCGGATGGCACGTGATTTGCTTGCTTCTCTTGTATCAGACAGCAGGGAGGACGATCATGACAAAGGGAAGCAGAGACCGAAGGCAAGGCAACGGGGCACTGGTGATAGTCGGATTCTTGATGATGCTGGCGGTGTTGCCCGCCTACTCCCAGTCGGAAGAACCGGTCGCCTCGAAGGGAACCGAGACGCTGACGATCGAAGACCGCTATCTGTCGACCGAAACGACGACGTCTGCGGCGACCCTCGACGCGCAGCTTCGCACGACCGACGAAGAGCTCAAGATGCTCGCACTCGAGAACATGGAGACGCAGTTCCAGGCCGGTGTGCTCCCCCGCGACAGCGAGACGGCCTTTAACGCCCTGGCCTACGTACTCGAGGAGGGCGTCGTCCACGTCACGAAAGGCGACTCGATGCCGCTTCACTATTTCCCCGACGTCCGTCGGGAGGCAGCGCGGATCATTTCCATGTCGACGCACGACGGCGTCGTGCCGCAGCTCCTGATAAACGTCATGCACGACCCCGAGGCGACCGTTCGGGCGCAGGCGCTGTACTCCCTCGGCAACATCGGTGAGGACCCGGACCAGCAGGTCTCTGAGGCGATTGCCAAACGCCTGCTTCGGGAGCACCTCGGTGAGCCGGACTACGGCGTGGTATACGCCGCGCTCCTCGCCACCGAGAGCATCTACTCCGACCCTGACAACGAGCCACATGGCGCCGTTCGCGAAATGGTCATGCAGGTCTCCACGGGGCCCTATCGGCGCGTCATCCGGGAGAAGGCCATGAAGATTCTCGGCACCATGTAGATCGGGTGATGGTCGGTGGTGCCGCGCCCGGCCGCTACTCGGCGGGCGCCTCCGCTACAGCTGCCGATGCCTTATTCCGATCCACGGCTGCCGCCACGAAGTACACCACTGCAGCGATCAGAATCGTGTCCAGCGCCGTGATGCTCGTGAGCTGCATTGGCGTATACTGAATCGCGAAGCCGGCCGCCGATGCCACGACCCAGCAGGCAAGCGGCAGCACGCGCACGCTCGGCACGTCGGCGGCGCGTTCGGGAGCATAGGCCCGGTTTCGCTCACCGCGATAGAA
This sequence comes from uncultured Spirochaetaceae bacterium, assembly GCA_964402885.1. Classification (GTDB taxonomy): domain Bacteria; phylum Spirochaetota; class Spirochaetia; order DSM-27196; family PWMO01; genus JAAAOH01. Next base: position 1,996 of record CAYOFA010000254.1, on the reverse strand, counting down.
GTAGAAGTCCACGAGCATGACCGCCGCTGCCGGCGGAATGACGACGGCAATGATGCCGAGGAACGCCTGAAATCCGCCGGAGGTATTGATGCCGACGAGGGCGAGCACGGTGCCCACCACGCCCGATGCCAGGGTAATGTGCCATTTCTTCAGCGCAGGAAACATTGCATTCAACGACAGAGCGCCGGAGTAGAGATTGTTATCGTTGGTGGTCCAGGCCGCGAGTATGATGGTGACGATGGCGATGAGCACCCAGATGCCCGCGTTGTTTGCAAGCATCACGCGGGAGAAGTCCGGCTCGCCGCCGGCTCCCTTCACCATGATGGCGGCAAGGGCCATGACGACGGGGAAGCCGATCATCATCCCGAAGGCCATGCCGCCTCCGGCGTCGCGCTTGCTGCGTGCATAGCGGGTCACATCGGGTGCGATCAGCGCGCCGAGCACGAAGGAGCTTATGACGATGCTCACGGCGACGCCGAAGGGCATCGCTCCGGCAGCCGACTGACCCGCGACTTCGGCGAGGCTCGTCTCACCGGCATAGATCGAGATGGTGGTCGCCCCGAGGGTCACGAGCAGCAGGGGGATGGCCAGGAGGCTGAGTTTCTCGAGGGCTTTGAAGCCCATCATTGCGGTCAACGTCATGAGCGCGCCGCCTACTACTTTCAGCACCCAACCCGGGAGGGCGCCCCCGATGGCGAACGCCAGGCCGCCGTTTCCGAGACCGGAGGCCATGAACCCGAGTTGCACGCCGAACCAGCCCCAGGAGGCAAAGAACAGCATCAACTGAAACACATATGCGCCCTTCGAGCCGAACGTGTAGGTCGACGAGAGGCCGGTCGAGAGCTTCGTGTGGGCTCCGATTACCCCGGAGAACACCGCAATGACCGCAAGAACCGCCGCCCCGATGGTGAACGCGGCGATCGCCGAACCCAGCGTCGAGGGGCCGGCTATCAACCCTGAGACGAGAAACGCCGGCAGACACACCGCGACGCCCCAGTACACGATCCCTATCCCGAACCATCCCTTCTGCTGCGACTCGGGTACCGGTGAGGCGCCGAAGTCCTCGAGCAGATTCTTCATTCTGTCTTCCATCTCTCCTCCATATACTCAGTCTGCAAATAGCTGTCGTGCTACGAGCGGGCGAGATCGCCCACCGCCTTCACCCTGAATCTCACGGCGTTCGAGGGAAGGTACGCGAGCGGGATCTCATCGAGCTCGACGATCTCCACGGTGCCCTCCGCAGCGCCGGCACGCACCGCCTCCTGCACGGCGGCCTCTTTTACCTCGGCAACGACTGCATCTCGGCCTTTGCCGGCAACGTCGAACACGCCGTCAACGCCGCCGGAAATCTGGGCGATGGCCGCGCCGATGGCGTTTGCGACCTCGAAGTGCTCGGGCTTGCTCACCGTCGAGGCTCCGGTGAGGGCGTCGGGCACGATGATGCTGCCGCCGCCGACGACCACAACCGGCGTGGCGCCCGCGACGGTTTTCATCTTGTCGATGACCTCTTCGACCATTGCTCTGACCCTGGCCACGGCACCGTCGACTTGTGCGCGGTCAATACCGCTGACGGCGGCGGCCTCGCCGAGATCCGCCATGCCCGCGGCGACCGCCACGTCAGTCGCAGTGAGGGTATCTCCACCGAATACGAGCGCCTGCTCGCGGATCCGGAATCCCACCGAATCGGGACCGATGCGCACGCCGCTGTCTTCTTCCCGGACGGCAGAGCCGCCGCCGAGGCCGATCGAGATGAGATCGGGCATGCGGAAGTTCGTACGAACGCCGCCGATCTCAACCGCGGCACCGGACTCGCGGGGGAATCCGTCTTTCAGCACTCCCACGTCGGTCGTCGTTCCGCCGACGTCGATCACGATGGCGTTCTGCACCCCCGAAAGGTGTGCGGCGCCGCGCAGGGAGTTGGTGGGGCCGGAGGCAATGGTAAGTACCGGATAGCGCTTGGCGTAGTCGATGGCCATGAGGGTGCCGTCGTTCTGGG
>CAYOFA010000253.1:0-3491 GCA_964402885.1 uncultured Spirochaetaceae bacterium | reverse complement strand
CGGCCACCCGCGGGACCCCTACACCCGGATCGATGTGCGACGGAGCAGCCGCCACCTGCGGGCGGAGGTTGAGGGCACCACGGTCATCGACACCCGACGCCCGCTTCTGCTCCTCGAGACAGGGTTGCAGGTTCGCTACTACATCCCCGAAGAGGACGTCCGTCGTGAGTACCTCGAAGAGAGCGAGACCGTGACGGTCTGCCCGTACAAGGGGCGCTCCAGATACTGGTCCATCGTCGTGAACGACACAAGGATCGCCGACGCTCTCTGGAACTACCCCGACCCGTTCAACGACAGCGTCCCGGTCAAGGATGCTTTCGGCCTCGCGCACGAGAAGCTCGACGTCTACGTCGATGGAGAGAAGCTCGAGAAGGAACAGACCTACTTCACGAAGTAGCCGGAAACCCCGCAACGCCGGACAGGGATGCGAGCAGGCCCGGGGCAACCCGCGAGGTCGAGCCGGGGTGTGGCCTCATCGCCTAACTCATCTGGTCGGGGTGCGGACCGATGCGTGTTGCGGTGTCCAGACCGTCGAGGCGCGCCATGTCCTCCGCAGACAGCTCGAAGCCGAATACCTCGGAGTTCTCCCTGATGCGCTCGCGGTTGGTCGAGCGGGGGAGGGTGACCACGCCATGCTGGAGATCCCAGCGCAGGAGGATCTGAGCGGGAGTACGCTTGTGTTTCGCAGCGAGATCCTGGATGACCTCGTTATCGAGGAATCGTGCCCGTGTGAGTGGGCTCCACGCCTCGTGCTGAATGCCGTGTTCGCGATCGAAATCGAGAAGCTCTTTCTGTAGCAGGAACGGGTGGAACTCGACTTGGTTCACCATCGGGGCGACTGTGGCGTCCGTCATCAGGGCCTCGAGATGATGGGTGAGGAAGTTACTCACACCAATGGCCCGCACCTTGCCGTCGTCATAGAGTTTTTCGAACGCGCGCCATGTGTCCTTGTATTTTCCCTTGATGGGCCAGTGCACCAGATAGAGATCCACGTAGTCCATTTGGAGGCGGTTCAGGCTCTCCTCGAAGGCTTGAAGCGTCTCCTCGTAGCCCTGCTCGTCGTTCCAGACCTTGGTCGTCACGAACAGTTCGCTGCGGGAGATCCCGCTTTCCTTTATGGCCTTACCCACGCCGTCCTCGTTTCGGTAGAACGAGGCGGTGTCGATGTGCCGGTAGCCTGTCTCCAGCGCCCAGGTAACCGCCTGCTCGACTTCCTTGCCGGGCTCCACCTGGAAAACGCCGAATCCAACCCAGGGAATCTCTACTCCGTTGTTCAGTTTCGCAGTGCTCGTGAGGTCCATCGTTGTTCTCCTCTCCTTCTTTTGTAACTGATTCTGTGACTGGTTTCGTGGCCGGCGCCACAGGCTCAAAGCTACCGGGACCGGGGAGAGAAGTCAAAAACGCGATTACCCCAGACGGCAGCGTCCGGCCTCTGCACACCGGCACTTCACTCTCCGCCTGCTTCCTCGTCAACCTCGAATCGAATAGTGAAGCGAGTCATCGGCGTGCGCTCGAGGTCGATGGTGCCACGGATCTGTTGGACCAACTCGCCGACAAGATTCAGGCCGAGTCCGGATGAGTTGCCGAGGCCGACATCTTCGGGAACGGGCTTTCCCGTGTTCGACAGCACCAACTCGAGGGTCCTCTTCCCGGGAGCGCGTGCGCGCCCCACCGACAGCCTCAGAGAGAACTCGGACTCCTGGCTGCTGCCGTCGAAAGCGTGCTTCGCAGCATTCGTGGCTATTTCGTTTACGATGAGGCCAAGCGTTACCGCCGTCTTGGTCGGAAGCGAGATCTCCGCTACGTCGATTTGAAGCTTGACGCCGAGCTCCTCACCGGAGACGAACACGGTTTCCACGACCTGCCGGAGGTAGCCGGGCGTCGAGACGCTCGTGAACCGCTCCTGCTGGTGAAGCTTTTCGTGGACGATTCGGATGGCGTCAATCTGGTGCATGAGGTCCGAGAGTTCGGCCTTCGCGCCGGCGTCCCCACCCGCACCTGCGGCTTTGAGGCTGATGAGGGAGCGGACCAGCATCAGGTTGTTTTTCACCCGATGGTTTATCTCCTTCATGAGGAGTTCCTTCTCCGCAAGGGTCTCCTGGAGGAGAGCTTCGGCTTCCTTTCGGTCGGTAACGTCCCGACCGACGCCGACGATCGAGATTACCCGGCCACCCGAATCTCTCACTGCCCGGCCGGACCAGGCCATCCACCGCCACCCGTTGACAGTCAGGGCGCGCTGTTCGAAAGAGCAGGTGTACGGCGGCCGATATAGAGACTCCATTGCTTCGGAGGTGATTCGCTGGTCTTCGAGAGGGACCGAGTGCATGAATGATTCTCCGATAAGCTTCTGTCCCGTTTCTCCGAAGGTTTCGAGATACCGCGCATTACCAAACAGTAGTCGGCCCTCGGAATCCACCTCGACAACCATGTCCGACTGTTTCTCGACCAGCGCGCGATACTTCGCTTCGCTCGCAGCCAGGCGTTGTTCCGCCACTCGGCGTTTCAGGACATTGGCGGCCAGCGTAGCCGTGAACGCAAGAAGAAGAACGAACCCTGCAGCGGCCCAGATGAGCTGATCCCGATAGCGATAGAATGGTGAGGTGGGCTCGAACTCGATGATACTGCCCTCAGGCAGTCGGTCCCGGGCAATGTCGAAGCGTCGGAGCACACGGTAGTCGAACATGTAGCGGTTGGAGCTCTCGACTGTGACCGGTATCTCCGCGACCGATGAGCCCTCGAGGATGGCGGCAGCCTTTCGCGCTACCGACCTGCCGTGCACTTCCGGACTGAGCATCTTCCCCCCGATGATGCCCGACCCGAAGTAGGACTCGGCATGGGTATACACCGGAACGGGGGACGCCTCGACGATTGCCGGGATGATGGTATCTTCCGACAGCGCCCGGCCGTGACGATCCTGAAAGAAGCCCGTGAAATAGACTGCAGTCTCCTGATCCAGCTCCGCGAGGGTGTCCAGCAATTCGGCCCTGCTCACCGCTCCCTCGGCGCGGGGAAACAGGAACTCGATTCGGCCCTTGTAAGCCGGGCGGAGCTCCTCGATGCGTTGTCGGTGCATGAGACCGCTGGTGGTTCGGTCGTGGACGAAGAATACGCGGCGGACATCTGGATGAATGTCTCGGATCACTTCCAGAGTTGATGCAAGGTCGAGACGTTCGACGACGCCCGTATAGCCTGACCGATCGGCAAGTAGAGAGCTGTCGAAGGACTCCGCATCGAGGCCACCGAAGACCACCGGAACGTTCGGGAACAGCGTGTCACGGTAGGCGAACAGGAAGCGGAGCGCGTCGTCGTCCATGCTGATGATGAGGTCGGGCTGCCAGTCTCGAAACTGTTCCGCGAAGAGCCGGGCGTAGTGGGCAAAAAGCTCATCGCCGGGGTGGCGTTTGGTGTCCAGGTACTCGACGTCGATCTCCGCCCGCAGCCCCGCAGCCGCGAAACCATCCTCGATTCCCCTCTGGGCGCTATCGGTCCAG
>CAYOFA010000252.1:0-3505 GCA_964402885.1 uncultured Spirochaetaceae bacterium | reverse complement strand
ACCTGCTACCGGACGCCGGTTGCCGCGGCGCCGGGACTCTGATAGAGTCAACGGAAAGTAGATTGGAGCACGGGTATGAGTGATTCGACACCGACCGATTCCGGCTCCCGCGACTTCATCCGAGACATCGTCGATGAAGACCTCGAACGGAACAGATACGGAAGTCGCGTACATACGCGCTTTCCGCCGGAACCAAACGGATATCTCCACATCGGGCACGCAAAGTCCATCGTCCTGAACTTCGGCATTGCCGAGGACTACGGCGGGCAGTGCAATCTCAGGTACGACGACACGAACCCGGAAAAAGAGGAACTCGAGTACGTCGACTCCATCAGGGAGGACGTGCACTGGCTCGGCTACGACTGGGGCGAGCGCGAGTACTACGCCTCCGACTACTTCGGCCGGCTCTATGAGCTGGCGCTGAAGCTCATCCGCGACGGCAAGGCCTACGTGGACAGCCAGTCGGCCGAGCAGGTGAGCGAGCAGCGCGGGGCGCCCACCGAGGCCGGCGTCGAGAGTCCCTACCGGGAGCGACCGGTCGAGGAGAATCTGGATCTCTTCGAGCGCATGCGTGCGGGCGAGTTTCCCGACGGGTCACACGTGCTTCGGGCCCGGATCGACATGGCATCGCCCAATCTCAATCTCCGTGACCCCATCATGTATCGCATCCGCCACGCCCATCACCAGCGCACCGGGGACGAGTGGTGCATATATCCGACCTATGACTGGGCCCACGGCCAGTCGGACTGGATCGAGGGGATTACCCACTCGATCTGCACCCTCGAGTTCGAGAATCACCGTCCGCTCTACGACTGGTTTCTCGAGGCGCTCGAGGCCCCGAGCGACCGGCCGCGGCAGATCGAGTTTGCGCGGCTGAACCTCAGCTACACGGTGCTCTCCAAACGGAGGCTGCTGCGCCTGGTGAACGAGGGCTATGTCTCCGGTTGGGACGACCCGCGCATGCCGACGCTCACGGGTATGCGGCGCAGGGGTTACAGCCCGGCTGCGATCAGGACGTTCTGTCGTCACATCGGGGTGTCGAAGACCAACAGCGTGCTCGACATTGCGCTTCTCGAGCACTTCCTGCGCGAGGAGCACAACAGGATCGCCCCGAGGGTGATGGTCGTGCTCAAACCCCTGAAGGTGGTCATAGAGAACTATCCCGAGGGACAGGTCGAGGACGTCGAGGCTGAGAACAATCCCGAGGACCCGGGCGCCGGTTCGCGCATGGTGCCGTTCTCACGGGAGATCTACATCGATCGCGAGGACTTCCGCGAGGATCCGCCGAAGAAGTTTTTCCGGCTCGCCCCGGGCCGTGAGATCAGGCTCAAGCACGCCTACTACATCACCTGTACCGAGGTTATAAAGGACGCTGCGGGTGAGATCGTGGAGCTCCGCTGCACCTACGACCCCGAGTCGCGCGGCGGCTCGACGCCGGATGGGCGCAAGGTCAAGGGGACGCTTCACTGGGTGAGCACCGCCCACGCGGTGGACACCGAGGTGCGCGTCTACGACCGGCTCTTCACCGTGCCGAACCCGGTTGAGCGGGAGAAGGAGGGCGGTGACTTCACCGACTTCCTCAATCCCTCCTCGCTGGAGATTTATAGCGACTGCAAGGCGGAGCCCGCGCTGCGCGAGGCACAGCCGGGGACCACCTACCAGTTTCTCCGCCACGGCTATTTTGCTCCCGACAGCAAAGACTTCACCCCGGAACACCCGGTGTTCAATCGGGCGGTATCCCTGCGCGACAGCTGGGCGAAGATCGAGAAGCAGATGCAGCAGGGGACCGACGGATAGCCCCGGAGCAGGAAAAAGCAGGAGGAGATACTATGGCGAAGCTTATCGAGGCGGCACTCTTCGACCTGGACGGGGTCATCGCGTTTACCGATCGTTACCACTATCTCGGATGGAAGCGACTTGCCGATGACGAGGGCTGGGATTTCGACGAGACCCTCAATCATCAGCTGCGCGGGGTTTCGCGCATGGAGTCCCTGCAGGTGATTCTCGACCACAACGGCGTGGAGCTTCCCGAGGATAAGAAAAAGCAGCTAACCGATCGCAAGAACGGCTACTATCAGAAGCTGCTCGAAGACATCAACGAGGACGATCTCTACCCGGGCGCGCTCGAGTTCGTGGGGGCGCTCCGCGAACGTGGCATAAAGACGGCGCTCGCCTCGGGGAGTCGCAATGCGATGACCGTCGTCAATTCCCTGGGGCTCAAAGGTTTCTTCGACGCCTTCGTCACCGGACACGATCTCGACCGCAGCAAGCCCGACCCGCAGATCTTCGAGTTGAGCGCTGAGCGGCTCGGTGTCCCTGCCGAGCGCTGTGTGGTCTTCGAGGACGCCGAAAGCGGCATCGAGGCGGGGCTCGCGGCCGGGATGTACTGCGTGGGGGTGGGAGAGGCAGAGCTTCTGCCGAACGCCGAGCAGACCTTCGTAAAGTACGCCGACATCGACGTGGATGCCCTCATCGAGACCGGTCGCATACAACGATAGCGATGGAGCCTATCTCCGCAATTTCGCCCGGGCTCTGCGGCCGGCTCAGATACCTCTTCTCCGACATAGACGATACCATGACAGACGAAGGGCTTCTGCCGGCATCGAGCCTCGACGCCATGTGGCGCCTCCACGAGGCGGGCATCAGGGTCGTGCCGGTCACGGGACGCCCTGCCGGGTGGTGCGACCACATCGCGCGGATGTGGCCGGTGGATGCCGTGGTCGGTGAGAACGGCGCCTTCTACTTCTCCTACGACCGCGCCGAGCGCCGCATGCACCGGGTCTACGTGCTCCCCGAGGAGGAGCGCCGCGCCGGTCTCTCACGCCTCGAGGAGGCGCGGCGGCGCGTCCTCGAGGCCGTCCCCGAGGCGGCGATTGCGGCCGACCAGCCCTTTCGCCTCTATGACCTCGCAGTCGATTTTGCCGAGGATGTCGGACCCCTCGGCGACGAGCAGATCGATCGGATCTGCAGAGTGCTCGACGAGGTGGGCCTCCACTACAAGATCTCGAGCATTCACGTGAACGCCTGGGCCGGTGACTACGACAAGGTCGGGTGCATGAAGATGCTCCTCGCCCGGGATGCGGCCGTCCCGCCCGAGCAGGCGCTCGAGGAGAGCGTGTTCATCGGCGACTCGCCGAACGATGAGCCGGCCTTTGCGGCATTTCCGTCCTCCATCGGCGTGGCCAACGTCCGCGACTTCCTCTCGCGGCTGACCTCTCCGCCGGCCTACGTGACTGAGGCCCGGGGTGCACGGGGTTTTGCGGAGGCGGTCGATACGATCCTCCGCCGGCGCGACGGCGTGTGAACGTCCGGCGCTTTCGGCAGGTGGGTGCGGCGTTCGGAAGCGCCACCCCTGCCCGCCAGGACACGAGGGACACGGAGGGTGCCCCGCCGCTTGGAGCGGCGGGGCAGTCGACCACTGCTGAGTGGTCGACCGAAGCCCGCAGTGGCCCGACCCCACCCACACCGCGATCCGCGAACCGTACCACTTCGGGGCACCGGAGCG
>CAYOFA010000251.1:1270-3648 GCA_964402885.1 uncultured Spirochaetaceae bacterium | reverse complement strand
CTCGACTACGAGATGGACGAGGGCGGCGGCGCCTTCTACGGCCCGAAGATCGACCTCAAGGTGAAGGACGCGCTCGGGCGCGAGTGGCAGATGACCACCATCCAGTTCGACTTCAACCTGCCCGATCGCTTCGACATGACCTTCGTCGACCACGACGGCAAGGAAAAGCGGCCCTACATGGTGCACCGGGCCCTGCTCGGATCCATGGAGCGCTTCTTCGGTGTGCTCATCGAGCACTATGGCGGCGCCTTCCCCGTGTGGCTCTCGCCTCTGCAGGCACGGGTGATTCCCGTGGCGCCGGCGTTCAACGACTACGCCGCAGACGTGTCGGCGGAGCTCTCGAAGCAGGGATACCGCGTGGAGGCCGAGCTCTCCAACGACCGGATGAACGCGAAGATTCGCGACGCACAGACCGAGAAGATCCCCTACATGCTCATTGTCGGTGAGCAGGAGGCGGAGAACGGGCAGGTTTCGCTTCGCACGCGCTCGGGAGAGAAGAAAAACGGCATTCCGCGTGAGGAATTCGCGCGCATGCTTGCCGAAAAGGTAGAGAACAAGGAACTCATCTGATCTTGAGCTGATGATAGACAAAATCGTCAAACGAGACGGCAGGGTCGTCCCGTTTAACAGGGAAAAGATCACATTCGCGGTCCTTCAGGCGGCGGTAGCCGTCGGGGGGCGTGATCGTGAAGTGGCCGAGGGCATCGCCGAAAAGGTGGTGGAGCTTCTTGAGTCCCGACGTGTCCCCGGCGATCCCGATCGTCCCGAGGTGGATTCCTACCCGACGGTCGAGGAGGTGCAGGACACCGTCGAGAAGGTCCTCATCGAGGAGGGACACGCCCGCACTGCCAAGGCCTACATCGTCTACCGCTACGAGCATGCGCTGAAGCGGCAGGGCCGCGAGAGCCTGACCTATTCCAAGGACAACATCCCCTACAAAAAGCTCTGGGAGACCTTATCCTGGGCGGTGGACACCGACTGCTACAGCCTCGAGCGCATCCGAAACTACGTCGAGCAGGGGCGCTTCCCCGACCTCATCGAGCATTCCGAGGCCTTCTACCGCGGGGAGATTGCCAATGCTCAGCGCACCCTCGCGTCCCGGCTCGATGACGTGCGCGTGGTCATCGTCTCCGGTCCCTCATCCTCGGGGAAGACGACGACCACCATTAAGCTCTCCGAACAGCTTTCGGCCGAGGGGAAACGCTTCGTCCCCATCAACGTCGACCACTACTTCTTCGATCTCGAGACGCATCCGCAGGATCCCTCCGGTGACTACGACTTCGAGACGCCGCAGGCGCTCGACATGGAGCTCCTCAACGAGCACCTCAGCGACATGCTCGCCGGAAAGAGCGTCGACATCCCCTTCTACAACTTCAAGACCGGCAAGCGCGAGGGCGTATCGGAGACGGTGAGCCTCGGCCCCGACGACATCATCCTCATCGACAGCCTCCACGGCTTCTTCGAGCCGATGACCGAGTCGGTTCCGGTGGAGCAGAAGTTCAAGCTCTACATAGAAACCCTCGCCCAGGTGAAAGACGACAACGGGCGCTTCATTCGATGGGCCGATGTGCGGATGCTCCGCCGGATGGTGCGTGACATGCAGTTTAGAAACTACGTCCCGCGACAGACCCTCCGCCACTGGTACCTGGTGCGCCGCTCGGAGCTTCGCTACATCATTGCGCGCCTTCAGACCGCGGACGTCATCGTGAACAGCTTCATGCCCTCCGAGCTCCCGCTGATGAAGCGGCGACTCGGCACGGTGCTCCCCGACCTCGTCGGCGAGCTCGAAGGCGAACTGGAGAAGAGCGATGCGCTCGACCGCGGCACGCGGGTGATGGAGCTTTTCGCCATGCTGCCCGACGTCGACGGCGAAGATCTGCTTCCCGGCGATTCGCTCCTGCGGGAGTTCCTCGGTGGCAGCGTATATACCTACTGACAACTACAAGGAGACAGAAGGAGAATGGACCCCCAATCGGCCGTAGAACGCCTGAAGGAGCTCGACCGGGAGATTCGCGTGCTCGCGCACGCCCAGTCCGTGCTCACCTGGGACCAGGAGACCCAGATGCCCGAGGCCGCGGTGGAGGAGCGCGCTGAGCAGATCTCCGCCCTCGAAGGTATCATCCACGAGCGGATGATCTCCAGTGAGATCGGAGAGCTGCTGAGCGAGGCCGGCGCACGTGACGAGAACCCCGGCGGTGCCAACACGCTGGCGTCCCTCGATCGGGCCTTTCTGCGACAGCTGCACCGCCAGTTCCAGCGCCACACGAAACTGCCGGCGAAGCTCGTCACCGATATTGCCATGACCGCGAGTCGCGCCCAGTCCATCTGGCAGAGCGCCCGGGCGAATGACGATTTCGACGTCTTTGCACCGGATCTGA
>CAYOFA010000251.1:0-1170 GCA_964402885.1 uncultured Spirochaetaceae bacterium | reverse complement strand
GTCCTCGATCACATGGGCTATGAGTTCTCCCGCGGTCGCCTCGATGTCTCGGCGCATCCATTCACCGACAAACTCGGCCGCGATGACGTGCGCGTGACAACCCGCTATAACGAGGAGCTCCTCAACTCGAGCATTTTCGGCACCATCCACGAGGGCGGGCATGCGCTCTACGAGCTCGGCTTTCCGAAGTCCATCAAGGACACCATCCTCGGTGAGGGGGCGTCGATGGGTATCCACGAGTCACAGTCGCGCCTCTGGGAGAACTTCATCGGCCGAAGCCTCCCGTTCTGGCGCTATTTCTACCCGCATCTGCAGCGGCAGTTTCCCGAGGAGCTCGCCGACGTGAGTCTCGACGAGTATTATCGTGCGGTGAATCGCGTGGAGCCGACCTTCATCCGGGTAGAAGCCGACGAGGTCACCTATAGCCTTCATATCATCCTGCGCTTCAACCTCGAGAAGAAGCTGGTTACAGGTGAGCTCCAAGTGGAGGACCTTCCCGATGCCTGGCGCGAGGAATCGAAGTCTCTGCTGGGAATTGCACCGAAGAAGGATGCCGACGGCGTGCTGCAGGACATACACTGGTCGCTCGGTGCGCTCGGTTACTTTCCGACCTACGCCCTCGGCAACCTCTATGCGGCGCAGTTCTACGCCTCGCTTCGCCGATCGGTGCCGGAACTCGACGAGCGCCTGGAGGCGGGCGACCTCTCGCCGGTTCTGAGCTGGCTGCGGAGCAATGTGCACGCACCCGGAAGCAGCATGACGCCGGCGGAGCTCTGCGAGGAGGTCACGGGCGCGCCCCTGGACGCCGGCCACTTCGTGAGCTATCTGCGCGAGAAGTACGCCGGCATCTATGACCTACGTTGACAGGGTGCTGGCATCACCCTACGCCTGGATCCTGGCCGTCGCGGTGATGCTTGCCCTCGTTCTGCGCAATCTCATTCTGCTTCTCCTTCAACGCAACGCGCCGCAACGTACCCGCGATCGACGCCTGACGCTGCTTTTCGTCTTCGCCGCGGTGGCACTGGCGCTGGTGACGACCACCCTGATCGTGTACACCCACGAGGTGCTCCTCTCCGCCGAGGCGCTGGTGTTTCTCGGCGTCGCGACCGGATTGCTCCTGCTGGCGGTGATCTTTCTGCGCGCGGTGGGCATCCCGCTTCTCTTCCTGCT
>CAYOFA010000250.1:0-3682 GCA_964402885.1 uncultured Spirochaetaceae bacterium | reverse complement strand
CTTGATGATGTCGACCGGCAGGCGATTGAGGTAGCTGAAAGCGGAGTAGCCCGAGCCGAAGTCATCGAGCGCAAAACGCACACCCGTCGCCCGCAGGCGCTCGATCTGCCCGACGGCGGCAGCGGGGTTCCGCATGACCGAGCTCTCGGTGATCTCGAAGACGATGGAGCTCCGGTCGAGCTGCAGGCGGTCGAGCACCTCCTGCACGCTGTCGACGAGGGAGTCATCCTCGAACTGCCGGGGCGAGAGGTTGATGCCGACCCGCGTCCACGGCCCGCCCGCCTCCATCCAGCGGCCAAGCTGTGACATCGCCTCCTCCATCACCCAGTACCCGAGCTCCCTGATGGCCCCGGTGCGCTCGGCGATGGGGATGAACTCGCCGGGGCTGATCCACCCGTAGACGGGGTGATTCCACCGGGCAAGGCTCTCCGAGCCGAGGAGCTCGCCGTCGGGGCCGAGGATGGGCTGGTAGTGCAGCTCGAGGCTGCCGTGCTCGATGGCCGGCGGAAGGCTGTGCTCGATGTCCATGCGACGCAGTGCGGCGACGTTCATCTCCTCGGTGAAGAAGCGATAATCGGCGCCGTCGCCCTTTGCCGCGTACATCGCGATGTCGGCGTTCGCGAGCAGGCGCTCGCGGTCTTCACCGTCATGGGGGTAGACGGTGATCCCGACGCTCACCCCCACCCTCATTTCGTGGTTGTCGATGGACTGAGGCCGGCTGATATGCCCGACGATCTTGGCGGCGACCTTTGCCACCTCGACGTCGTCCTTTACGTTGGTAACCACCACGAGAAACTCATCACCTCCGAGGCGATAGCAGTGGTCGGTGCGCCGAATGGCATCCCGCAGACGTTCGGCGGTGCGGGTGAGAATGGTGTCGCCGGCGGCGTGGCCGAACCGGTCGTTTATGTCCTTGAAGTCGTCGAGGTCGAGAAAGAGAAGCGCCCAGTGATCGCGATCGTCCTGTCGCCGTGAGTTCTCCAGGAGCCGGTCCAGCTGCTCGCCGAAGGCGGTTCGGTTCGGAAGCCCGGTGAGGGGGTCCTGGTAGGCAAGGCGCCGCATCTCGGTCTCCGCACGCTTTCTGCTTCGCGTGTCGGTGAGGACGAAGACGAAGCCCTCGATTTCCCGGGGGTTCGGACCCATCCACGTGCCGCTTCCCTCGAGCTCGACCTGCTCCCCGTCGCAGCCGGCCACTGTGGTTTCGAATACAAGCGGCTCGAACCGGCGCGCGGCGTCGCCGATGCGGTTTCGAAGGCGCTGCAGCTCTCCGGGCGGTATGAGGGCGCCGGCATTCGAGCGGATATCGCCGTCAGAGCATCCGAGGAGGTCGGCAACGGCTGCGTTCACGTACTCGACCTCTCCGGCCGGCGTCAGCACGACCATCGCGTGCGGGGAGGCATGCAGGATGGCGCGAAACCGCTCCTCGGAGCTTGCGAGGTTGGTACGCATCACCGCGAAATCGCGGTTCGCGATGACGAGCACTGCGAGCGAGAAGCCGAGAAAGCCGTACTCGGCCACATATGGCATGGTATTGATCCAGAGGAACTTCGCCGCCAGATCATGAAACCCGAGAATCGTCCACGCGGAGAATCCCAGCAGAAAGATCATTGCGGGACGCGAGCCGTCGCGGGCACGGCGCAGCCACACTGCCATGAGAACCACCGCAGTCGCGAGGAGATAGGCGAGCACCGGCAGCGAGAGCGGCCCCGGAACCCCGTCGACGTAGGGATCGGCGAGCCAGGCGAACTCGAGCACACGCCGCGCCGGCGCGACGATCCAGGGTGAGGCCCACACCAGCAGAACGAGCACCGCATTCACCCCGAGGAGCGCGTGCAACAGACGGCGCGCATTCACCGCGCGCCATGCCGAGGTAAAGAGAAAAACGAGGGCCAGAAGAACGATGAGCGCCGTGTAGCGGATGCGCTCGCTTGCCACGGTCAGGGCCAGCGTTTCGGAGTTGATCTGGAGAAAAGCGCCGAGCGCAAATGCCGCCGCGTCGAGTGAGATGGCCGCGGCCCACAGTCGCCACCGCGCGCTGCGGTCCACCACGTACTGCCACAGCAGGAACACCGAGAAGAGCACTGCGGTAACTGCAACGGCAAAGGAGCCGAGCGACACGGGCACAACCATGGGCTACATAGTGAACCCCGTTGCACCCCACCGTGTCAAGGTCCAAAACGTCTAAAATTAGCTATTTCAGCTCGTCGGCCATCGAGCGGAAGACCGAAAGAGAGTCTTCGAGCCCCCCGGGCCGATAGCGGGCAGACCAGAGCGCGGCAAAGCGTTCGGCAAGCTCCTCGATTCGAAGGCGAAGCTCCTTCCGACTCCCGACGGAAAGCATCGCGGGCACGATCCCCCCGTCCGGGTCTGCCGCCCGACTGATCCCGGCGGCATAGGAGAGGAAATCGACCGTGAAGGCGAGCTCCTCGCGAAGCAGCGAGCCCGCCTCCCCGGGCGCACCCGTCCCACCGCGCCCCGAAAGGCCCGCCACCGCCGACTGTAACCGCTCGACAGCCCCGTCGAGCCGTTCCCCGTCCGCCACGGCCGCCTCTGCGAGGGCATCGCGGTAGTAGGGGCGAAGCGCCGGGATAGCGGCCGCGGCAAGCAACGTTGCGTTGTGAAGCCGCGTCGGCTCCGCGAGATAGACATCCCCGAGCTCGAGCACCGCACGTGCCGACTCGCGCGCCGCCGCCCCGGGAAGCTCCTCCCCGCTCGAGGAAAAGGTCGCAGCAAGCGCCGCCTCCATGTCGCAGTCGGCGTTGCGCTCCACGCCCCAGGCCATCGCGGCACCGTACACCAGTCCCGGCCAGGCCACCGGATACTGCTGCAGATGTCCGTTGTCGCCCCAGTCCGCAATGAGCAGCCCCCCTGCCCCGCGCGCCACCGCCGCCCGTGCCGCGCGGGAGATATTCTGCCGCGCGTTCGTCCAGCGCCCCGAGATCGAGTTCCAGGAGGAGGTGCCGGCACACACGAGATACTCCAGATCCGCGGCGGCAAACAGCGCGGCCTCGTCATCGAAGGGATGCGGACTCTCATATCCCCAGTCGATGACCGTCGCGTCGCCGGGAAGCTCGGGGATGAGCTCCGGATGCGCAAGGATGATATCGCCGTAGAAGAGCATGCGCGTCTCTCGCTCGGAGAGCAATCGGTGAATGTCACGGATGAAGTCGAGGTACACACGCCCGTGTCCCCGGTTCCCGCACAGCCGTCTGCTCCGTCCCCGGCAGAGCTCCCACGGCTCGTCGCCCCCCACGCTCAACATGCGGCTCGAGAAGTTGGGAAGGAGCTCGTCGTAGAGCCCGGCCAGAAACTCGCGGGTCTCTCCAACCGCCGGACTCAATGTCGACCCCCACCGCCGGCGGACGCCCCACGGGTCTGTGAAGCCGCGAGGGGATTCGGCGAGGTGATGGTAGGCCGGATGGCGCAGCCACCGCTCCATGTGACCGAAGGAGTTCTGATTCGGCACGAGCTCGATGCCCCGCTCGCGGCAGTATGCGTCGAGCGCCCGAACCTCCGCCGGCGTCATCGGGCTTGCATCGCGCCAGACGTCGGGGTGCGCCTCGTAGGCGAAGGTGTGCTCGGTGTAGAGCTGAAGGTGATTGACTTTCAGCCGCGAGAGCGCATCCACGGTGGCAAAGAGGGTGTCCATTGTCGGCACCCGATTCCGGCTGATGTCGAGGTG
>CAYOFA010000249.1:0-3706 GCA_964402885.1 uncultured Spirochaetaceae bacterium | reverse complement strand
TAGGTCATGGCGAAGAAGGGCTCGAGGCGGGGCGAGAGGAAGGCGTTCAGGGGCCAGCCTCCCTGACCGGTCGTCTGCACGAGAAACTGCATGAGCATCTGGTCGATGTCCGGTCGCTGCTCGCGGTCGACCTTGATGGGCATGAAATGTTCGTTGAGGTAGGCCGCCACCTCGGGGTCCGAGAACGCGTCGGCGGCCATCACGTGACACCAGTGGCAGGTCGCATATCCGACCGACACGAAGAGGATGCGATCGGTCTCCCGCGCGCGGTCGAGGACCTCCTGCGACCACTCCTGCCACCAGACCGGGTTGTCCTGATGCTGGCGCAGGTAGGGTGATACGGACTGATCGAGGTTGTTTCTGGTGAATCTCACGGCGCCTCCCGGGTTCTCATTCTGTTGAAGATACTTCGCAGCGGGCCGACTTGAAACCCGCAGCAGGACGATATAGGCTGCGACAACACCGATCAGGCGGATTCTAACATGAGCTACGAGCACATCAACAGTTCCCGCGCGCACCGCTCCTCCGTACGGCCGTCTGTCCGAGTCGGCGCCGCACTGTTCGCCCTCGCGCTTCTTGTGATGTTCGTTCCGGCCGCCGCGGCCCAGGAGGCTGCCGCGGCCCAGGAGGGCGTCGCGGCCCAGGAGGCCGCCGCCCCGGCGCAAACCGCTGCGGCGGCGCTCCCCGGCCTCGAGTCCGGCATCGGCGGGCGGCTCGCCGAGACGATGGGCCTGCTCGCGGGCGGCGGGGCGGCACGGGTGTGGTTGCTCGTCGTCCTCTATGCCGCCCTCTACGGTATGATTCAGGCCGTGCTTATCGGGCACAGGAAGGCGCTGCTGTTCTCCTACTTTCTTGCCGAGGATGCGCGTGTGATGCAGGGGGTGCTCGCCGGGGGAGTGGTCGCGTTCCTGCAGGTCGGGCTTGCAGTCGGCGTCGTGTTCCTCGGCCGATTTGCTCTGGATGCGGGCGCGGTGACCGCCGTCGCTGATACCGCAGCCTGGCTGCGGCCCGCCACCGGCGCCGTCATGGCGGTGCTCGCAGTGGTTCTCCTCGTGCTTCGGGGCCTCGAGTATCTGCGCACCCGCGACGACTGGCACGAGGAGAAGTATATCTCCAAGCTCCGCCCCCTCGATAAACGAATTGATCCCGATAACGAGGATCCGGCAGTGCAATTGGCCGTTGCACACGCGAGGCAACTACGGCGAAGGCGCCGCGCCGAAGCTCCCTGGCTTCCCGTCGTCATCATCGCGGCTGTCATGCCGAGCCCCGCTGCAGCGGCGGTTACCTCTCATGCGCTCGAGCTCGGCGTGCCGCTCGTGGCTCTGGCCGCGGGCCTGGCGGTCTTCGCGGGCGTCGCAGTGGCGCTCATCCTCCTCTCGGTGGTAACCATCGTGGTCAAGGAGCGCCTGATCGACGTGCTGGGGAGCCGTGCCGCTCATTTTACTCATTTCGGCATCGAGGTCGCGGGAGCCGCCGCCATGCTCGTGCTGGGTGTGGTGTTTCTGATCGGCACCATGTGACCCGACAGATGTTGTCTGACGTACACCACTGCGGCGTGCGCTAATCCCCGGCGTGCGCTAACCCCCGGCGCGAAGTTCGGCCAGAAAATCGGCAAGGAGAGAGCGGTAAGCCGCCGTGTCGGGAACCTCGTCGTGATCCGCGCCCGGAATCTCGAAGAACCGGGCATCCTCTCCGGCAATTTCTGCAAGGCGCCGGCCGTGCTCGGGTGGAATCAGACGGTCCTCGCTGCCGTGGAAAATGATGACCGGTGCATCCACCTCCCCGATGACGCGATCGGAGCGCAGGCGGTATTTCAATAGCAGAGAGCTCGGCAGGAACGGCGCCATGTCGCGCGCGAGGTCGACGATGCTCGTGTACGGCGCTTCGAGCATGAGCATGGCGGGCCTGTACTCCTCGGCCATGTGAACGGCGGGGCCCGTTCCGATCGAGTAGCCGTAGATTATCGTGCGGGCGGCCGGATAGCGCGCCGACACGTATCCGACCCACAGCCGGGCATCGGCGAGAAACTGCTGCTGATTCCGCATCGATCCGCCGCTCTTTCCGAATCCGCGGTAGTCGGGAACGACCACGTCATACCCGTGACGGGTGAAATGGGAGGCAGCAGGTTCGAGCTCCGCGACGGTCTGTGCGTTTCCGTGGAAGAAAAGTACGACCCCGGCCGGGTCCGGCGCGAAGAAGTGGATCCCGTGGAGCTCGGCCTCGTCGGCGGACAGATACACCTCACGGAACGGCTTCTCGAAGGAGAACACATAGTCGCGCGGGAGGTGCTCGGGGTGAAAGATAATCGCGTCTTGCGAGAGGAAGTATACCAGGCAGACAACCGCGTAGAGCCCGGCGAGGCCGATGGGCAGCGCCCACAGTAACGCATGTAGTCGCATATCAGCGCGATAATACACCGGTTCATCAGGCTTCGTCAGCGACGCTCCGCGTACACGTCCCCGCTGCGCTTTCCCTCGATGTGGACGGAGGCGAAACCCGCCCGCTCGAGAACGGCAAGAACCTGTGCCCGCCTCTCGGTGCCGTGACACTCGACTACGATACGGCGGAAACGGCGAAGCACGTCCGCGTTGGCCGGCGCCCCGGACCCAGCCGACGCTTCCGCGGCCCCCGAGAGGACATCAACCTCACTTCCCTCCACGTCTACTTTCAGGATGTCGGCCTCCCCGACGCCGGCCCGGTCGAGGAGGGCCTGCAGGGTGATGGCATTCACCCGGCGCGGGCGGACGCGGGCCGGGTCGATCCAGGGCCGCGGGAAGGCCGCGATGTCGGTGGAGGCTACGGTGCCGACATGGGGGTAGGTTTCGAGCCTGACGGTCCCCTGCGAGCCGGCCTCCCGGATTCGCCCGGCGGAGGTCACTGCGGCCTCGATGCAGGTGACATTTCCGAGCCCGTTCGCCGCCACGTTCCGGCGGAACAGATCGACGTTCTCGGCAAGCGGCTCTACGGCCACCACACGGAGACCGGGGTCGAGTCGCTTCATGAGGAGCGTGTAGTAGCCCTCGTTCGCGCCGAGGTCGACGACGGTGTGCGTGTCATTTCCGGAGAATCCGTCGCACACCGCGAACCCGGATACCGCAGTGTGCGCGCCGTCTCGGAAGATTTCGATGAAGGTGTCCAGCGACGCCGGTGCAAGATCACTTCGAAGGACCAGGGTGATGGTCGATTCCGCGGCCGCCGCGCCGACCTCGGCTCCGACGGCCCCGGCCGGGTGCCGTGCTCCCCCGGGCGGCTTCAGCCGGAGCTCCAAATATTCGCCGGGCTCGGGAAGCCGCTCGCCGTGCAGAAGGCGTTTCCTGTCGTCCTCGATTCCATCGAGGATCCGGTGGTCGGTATCCGAGAGCGCGAGGCGGTGAAGGTAGTCGAAGTCGAGATGTGCGGCCATGTGTGTGCTCTCCGGGCTGCGGACGCTCAGGTAAGATGCGGACGCTCAGGTCGCCCTTATGATACCCTCGGGAACCATGCGATTGGAACAGATAGTAGAGGTTGGTGGTCTCCTGGGGTTCACACTCTCGGGCTTGATGTTCGTATTCTCCGCCTTGCGCACCGGTGACGTCTTCGCGCTTGCCGGAAGCGTCATATGGATACTCTCATGCGTGGTGTGGATCACGCTCATCGTTCGGATGCATCGGATTGCTGTGGCGAAGCGGGGTGAGGAGTGATGTCGGCCGGGGGCGTCTCGACCCGC
>CAYOFA010000248.1:0-3716 GCA_964402885.1 uncultured Spirochaetaceae bacterium | reverse complement strand
CCCGCTCGATCTCAGTGAGGGAGGTGCGCACGACGTCGTCGGGGGCCATCCAGCGGATGAACCCGCGGTTTCGCCGGTCGAGGTCCCCGTACTGCGGGCCGCGGTGGAAGTCCGTGCGGGTGAATCCCGGGAGCAGCGCCTGACAGTGGATGCCGTATGGCGCGAGCTCGAGCGCAAGAGATTCCGAGAAGCTCACCATCCAGGCTTTTGTGGAGGCGTATACGGCACCCCGGGGAAGGGGCAGATAGGATGCAAGAGAAGACACGTTGATGATTTTACCACGGCCCCGGGCCCTCATCTGCGGAATGACCGCGTGGGTCAGCCGAAGTGCCGTCTCGATGTGGACGGTCACCATGCCCGCCTCGGCGTCGATGTCGTCCTCGTGGAAGGTGCTGCTTCGCCCGAAGCCCGCGTTGTTGATGAGAACGGTGATCGAATCGAGGGCAGCCACCTCCGCCACGAGCGCGAGCATCGCATCCCTGTCGGTGAGCTCTACGATGCGGTACTCGACCTCGACATCGTGCTCGGCGGCAATGTCGGCGCTGAGCGCGGAAAGCCGTTCTTCCCGCCGACCCGTGAGCAGCAGCTTGTAGCCATTCGCCGCGAGCGCTACGGCGAAGCTCCGCCCGATGCCGCTCGTCGCGCCGGTTATGAGGGCGGTCTCAGGCATCCGAGTGCTCATGATGTTCGATCGAGGCGGAAACGTCCGGGCCGGAGACGACCCGGTTTCGTCCCAACGCTTTCGCCTGGTAGAGCGCGGTGTCGGCTTCGCGCAGGAGAGACGACGGGTCGGCGGCCTCGGTCGGGCGCATCACCGCAACACCGAAGCTCACCGTTACGACCGCGCCCACCGGTGAGGCCGGATGCGGTATGGCGAGGCTCTCGATACGGCGGCGCAGATCCTCGGCCGCAACCTCGGCGGTCTCGAGCTCGGCGTCAGGCAGAAGGATCATGAACTCCTCACCGCCGTAGCGGGCCACGAGGTCCGTGCGACGCCGTGCCGCGCCCTCGAGGACCTCCGCGATACGCCGGAGGCACTCGTCGCCCTCGAGATGGCCGCGGTGGTCGTTGTAGGCTTTGAAGTAATCGATGTCGGCGAGTATGGCGGCAATCGGGGATCCGTCGCGTATCATGTGCTGCCACTCCCGCTCGTAGGCCTCGTCGAAATACCGCCTGTTTGCGATCCCGGTGAGTCCGTCGGTGCGTGAGATGCGTTCGAGCCGGTCGTTGGCCGCGGCGAGCTCACGTGTGCGCTCGGAGATGCGATGCTCGAGGTCCCGATTCAGCCGCTGCACCTCTCCCACCAGATTGGCCTTGTCTCGATAAGCGCTGCGAAATCGCCAGGCGAGGAAGTACGCCTGGAGAAGGAGGAAGGCAAGAATGCCCGTCGACAGGAGCTCCGGTGCCTGGATGAGGCCGACCTCGCGAAGGTAGTCGCTGATTCCGGTGAGGAGAATCAGCGTTCCTCCGACTGCAATGACGAGCGAGCCCCGCGTGTAATCGAACACGGGGCGGCGGAAGAGGAGAATCAGCACATACGTGGCGCACAGGAGAATCAGCACGAGACCGTACTGGAAGATCCAGTCGTAGACGCGCACCGGCGTCACGAGCATGACCACCGCGAGCGCCAGCCCCAGCCATTTGGCCGCCTGTGCCGGACGTTTGAGTGTATCGAAGGGGGAGAGCTCCCTCAGGTAGAGCACGATCAGCGGGAGCAGGAGGAACACCGGTGCGTAGCCGAGCTTCATCATGAGCTCCGGCGGCATGGCCGGCCACAGCCGAACCAGCACCCGCTCCGTCGTTATGCCGACGCGAAATGCGGCGGCCCCGGCTATAGCGGCAAAGAAGAGAAACGCCCTGTCGCGGCGATGGAGGAAGTAAACGATCAGGTGATATACCGCCAGCAACGCCAGGCTCCCGAGCAGCAGCGCATCCCGCATCATGCGTGCGTGAGTAAACCCCTGCACGCGCGGCGCCGCCCCGAGGTACACCCGATTCAGACGCATTCGGCGGTGATGTCTGTTCGAAACCTGTATCGCGATTTCCACCGGACCCGCGCCCGCGGTGAAGTAGAGCTCCTGCGGGAGGTACTGGGCGCGGTAGGGCTCGCCGACTGATCCGGTTTCCCCGATCTCCGTGCCGTCGACAAAGACGCGATGCGCCGAGGCCATGTAGGGGAGCTTGATCCCGTAGAGCCTCTCGGGCCCCGGGAGCACCGCGGTGAGAGCGAGCGTCCCGACACCCACGGATTTCTCGGGGTCGAGCGAAACGGGGAGCTCCAGGTAGGCCCCGCGAGCGCGCGGCTCCGCTCTGCCCCCGTTCGCCCCTGCGGTGGGCGCGGCCGCGGCCGCTGCGTCGCCCGCGCCGGTGGTTGGCACGCCCGTCAGGAGGCGCCCGGGAAACCAGGCCCATTCGCCGTCCAGCGCCACCGGTCGCTCGAAATCGAAGTCGACGCTCCGGAGATCAACGTGGCCTGCAACCGGCGCGTCTATATGGCCACGCCGATCGGCGCCGGCGGGCATCTCCGGGGCCGTGCCCGGGGCGGCGTTCTGGCCTGGAGCGGGCAGAGAGAGAAGGGCTGCGGATATTCCGGCGAGCCACCATGTGCGCATATGATTACATAAACATGCACGAGTATCGGGGGTGTGGCAAGAGCGTGGTGAGACGTGTGCTCCTGAGCCGAGACTTGACAGACGGCCCGCGCCCACGCAGGCTGGCGACGCGGACGCGCCGCGCATCGAGGTAAGCAGTATGGATCGAAAGAACATGCGTGATGTCGCCGCCCGGGCAGGTGTCTCCCAGGCGACAGTATCACGCGTCGTGCACTCACCGCATCTCGTGAAGCCCGACACGCGGCAGAAGGTGGCGGCGGCCATGGAGGATGTGGGCTACGTCTACAATACCGTCGCCGCCGACTTCACCCGACAGAAGAACTCGATGATCGGCCTGATTATCTTCACGGTGCGCAGTTCCATTCACTCGGAGCTCATCGAAGGGATACAGGAGGAGCTCGAGTCCACGCGCTTCTCTCTCGTCATCGCCAACAGCCGCTACGATGAAGCTACCGAGCGGAAGCTCATACAGCTTTTTCGTGAGCGAAACCTTTCGGGCGTCATTGTCGCGGAGACCACCGATGAAAACCGCCCTGAATTGAAAACCCTGCAGGAAAGCGGGGTGCCACTGGTGCTGACCTGGCAGATGGCGGCGGACCCGGATTTTGACTGCGTCGGTATAGACAATCACCGCTCCGCGTACGAGATGACGAAGTACCTCATCGGTTTGGGGCACGAGCGTATCGGCCTGATCGCCGGAAACTTCGACCGCATCGAGCGCGTGCGCCAGCGTCTCGATGGGTACAGACGGGCGCTCGAGGAAGCGGGCATCGCCTTCGATCCTGCCATCGTTGCCAGGCGTGAGCCGTCGCCCATGGAGGGTAAGATGGCGATGTCACAGCTTCTCGCGCTGCAGCGACGGCCGACTGCCGTCTTCGCGGCAAGTGACGCTCTCGCTCTGGGGGCGCTTGCAGCCTGCGGAGAGTACGGCCTGCGCGTGCCGGACGACATTTCGGTGAGCGGTTTCGACGATGTCGACTTCGCACCCTTCTGCGTCCCTCCGCTCACAACCGTTCGCGTTCCCGGCTACGAAATGGGAAAGCGCGCGGTCCGCGCCATCCTCGATCAGCACGAATGGAACGGGCATGGTCCGATCAGGCTGTG
>CAYOFA010000247.1:2517-3731 GCA_964402885.1 uncultured Spirochaetaceae bacterium | reverse complement strand
CGAGAACAGCAGCAACCCCAGCAGCCCGATGGCGACGATGCCGGCGGTCATATCCACGTAGGCGGACTTCATCCAGCTGTCGACGATGAAGAAGCCCAGCCCGCGGTCGGTGAAGAAGGTTTCCGCGAAGAAGAGCACAGCAAGGGCGGTGCCGGAGCCGATGCGAAGCGCGGTCAGCAGCGCCGGCAGTATTGCCGGGAGGAGCACGTAGCGCAGGTGGGCCCGGCGACCGCCGCCGAGGGCGGTGATGGCGGTTTGATAGGCGCGGGGGACACGTGCGGCGGCGTCGCGCACTGCGACAAGGACCTGGAAGAAGAGCACCAGCCATACGAGAGCCACCCGGGCAGGTTCCCCGACACCGATGAAGAGAAAGACGAGGGGCAGGAGGGCGATTTTCGGGACGGGGTAGAGAAGATAGACCAGCGGGGTCAGTCCTTCGCGCATGAGGCGGATGCGACCGATGGCGATACCGAGGGGCAGGGCCAGGGCGGTTGCCGTGGCGAGGGCGATGAGGACGCGTGTGAGGCTCGCAATGGCGTGGGCCGTCAGTACGGGGCCTGCCAGTGAGGCAAAGCGTGCGGCCACCTCGCCGGGTGCGGGGAGCACCGGGGAGTCGAGCACCGCGGCGAGCGTCGCCCACAGGGCGACGAACAGGACGGGGGCAGCGGCGCCGAGGATTCGATGCTCACGAGGCTCTGCGCGGTGCACTCGGTGCTGTCGAGGACTATGTGCCATCGCTGAGCCCCTCGAAATCGCGGCGCAGAGCCGCGACGGCGGCGCTGAACTCCGCCGTGGTCCGATCAGCATGAGAGCGCTCCGAGCGCGGGGTGCGCCACGGATTGCTCCGCACCGAAAGGGAGGCGGGTTTTCCGTGCATGATACCGATGCGATCCGCGGTGAATATCGCTTCCTCGAGGCTGTGGGTAACCAGGAGCGTGGCGCGGCTGTGGAGGACCTGCAGGCGCAGCAGCTCCTCCTGCAGCGCTTCGCGCGTGAAGGCATCGAGGGAGGAGAAGGGCTCGTCGAGGAGGAGGATCTCGGGCTCGAGCGCGGTGGTTCGGGCGAGGGCTACCCGCTGCTGCTCGCCGCCCGAGAGCTCGCCGGGGAAGCGGGCAGCAGCATCGGCGAGTCCGAGCTCCTCGAGGGCCTGCATCGCGCGGCGACGGCGCTCGTCCCGGCCGAGCCCGCGCAGCCGCAGTCCGAGCTCGACATTG
>CAYOFA010000247.1:0-2417 GCA_964402885.1 uncultured Spirochaetaceae bacterium | reverse complement strand
GAAGTGTGCCGTAGGCGGCGCTGCAGCGCTCGAGTCTCAGCATGGGCTTCGACGCGGAGTCTGTGTGGCCGTCGCGGTCGGTGGTATCGTCGGTATCGCCCTCGCGCCCGGCATCAGTACAATCCGGGTCCGACGATGACCTCGTCGTAGTCCGGTCGCTCCTCGATGAGACCCTTCGACATCATCCAGTCGACGACATCGCCGAGCTCGGCCGCGCTCGGTCGGCGGGCGGCGCCGTACTCGGGGATCACCATGCTGTCCTCTACGGTCGGTGGAAACTCGCCGAGTCGGACGATCGCCGGCCTCAGCTCGTCACTCCGGGCGTTCAACTCTGACACGGCCCGGTCATAGGCGCGGTAGAGCGCTGCGATCGCTGTGCGCTTTTCGCTCAGTGCCTCGTCGGTGAAGATGAGCACGCCCGGTGTCTGCTCCATGACGTCGGTCTCCACGAGCACGTGCGCGCCACGTTCGACCGCCACGCGGCTGATCGGTTCGGGAAGCAGCGCCGCTTCGATCCGCCCGGCGACGAGCATCTCCATGCGGGTGGGGACCTGCATCGTGGTCACGAGCTCGATATGCTCCGGCGATCCGCCGGCAGCCTCGAGCATGCGCTCGGCCACGTAGTAGATGATGCTGTTCTCCAGAAGGCCGACTTCGACGCTGTCGGCACGCTCCCAGTCGGCGACTGACCGGATCGAGGACTCCGGCGATGTAAGCAGGACGAAATGTCCGTCGGTGATCGAGCCGACGCGCAGGCCTGTACCGTTGCGCCAGGCGTATACCGCATTCACGAGGTCGGAGATGCTCCCGTCGATCTCGTTTGTCTGCAGGGCGGTCTCGCGGTAGAGCTGGTTGCGGAACATTCTCAGATCGACCGATATCCCCTCATCGGCAAAATACCCCTCCTCCTGTGCGATGAGGAGGGGGAGTGAATCGACGGCTGGCATGAGCCCGATGGTGAGCGACTGGCCGTAGCCGGCCGCCAGGGCGGTCAGGCCGAGGAGTACGGCCATGAATATTCGTAATCGCATGGCAGCATTCTATAGCGGACGGCCCGCGCTGTCACGGGAGTGAGACGACGTCAACGGCGCGGTCATGGGCGGTTGAAGCTTTCGTCCAACCCGACTAGGCTTTACGGATGGCGTATGACGAACGCGTGGACGCAACTCGCAGTTACTACGACAGTGAAGGCGCGGAGGGGTTTTACTCCACGATCTGGGGTGGTGAGGACCTGCACATCGGCATATACGAAGCGGGTCCCGAATCGATCCGCGACGCAAGCCGTCGAACCGTTGCCACCATGGCCGAGAAGGTCATGATTGATGCAGGCACCCGGGTGCTCGACGTCGGTGCCGGCTACGGCGGCTCGGCGCGCTTTCTTGCGCGGAACTTCGGTTGCCCGGTGACCTGCCTGAACCTCTCCGCGGTGCAGAATGAACGCAACCGACGCCTCACCGCAGAACAGGGGCTCGATGGTCTCGTCTCGGTGGTGGAGGGGAACTTCGAGGAGCTCCCCTTCGAGAAGTCGAGCTTCGACCTCGTGTGGTCGCAGGACGCCATCCTCCACAGCTCGAATCGCCGTCGTGTGCTCGCCGAGGTATCACGAGTGCTCGCCGAGGGCGGTCGCTTCGTATGCACCGATCCGATGCAGGCCGACGACGCTGATCCCTCGCTGCTCGCGCCTGTCCTCGAGCGCCTCGACCTCGAGTCTCTGGCCTCGCCCGGGTTCTACCGGGACGCCGCGGGTGATGTCGGCATACCCATGACAGCCTTCGACGACCGGTCTCCGCACCTGTGGCGACATTACGCACGGGTTCTCGAGGAGCTCGAACGAAACGAGGACCTCGTGCGTCGCACGTCCGGCAACGACTACGTTGACCGCATGAAGCGGGGGCTCGCGAACTGGGTGACCGCCGGGCGCGCAGGCTCGCTCGTGTGGGGAATCATGATATTTCGCAAGGAGACGCAGACATGATGAGAGCTATGCCACGAATCGCGGTGATCGCACTTCTGTTGATGTTCGCACTCAGCTCCTGTCGCACGGTCGGCGTGGTAATCTCCGACGGCCCGCCGCCCGATCGACCTCCTGCAGGGGCCCCGGAGGAGCCGGACAGAGGCCCCGACCGAGGGGCGCGCGGGTGGCCGAGCGTCGGAAACAACCAGACGCTTCGTCTCGATAGCGGCAGCTACAGCGGCGGTGCCATAACGGCAAACAAAGTCACCATCATCGGCCGTGGCCGGGCCGCAACGGTCATCCGGGGGGATCTCGTGATCCGCGGCAACAGCTGCACCGTCACCGACCTCACGATCGAGGGTGATGTCGTCATAACGGGAAACAACGCGGACCTTCGCGGTGCCCGGATCCGGGGGAGCGTGGACTCGCGGGGACAGAACAACGTGTGGTGAGCAGCGCGCCC
>CAYOFA010000246.1:1238-3760 GCA_964402885.1 uncultured Spirochaetaceae bacterium | reverse complement strand
AGCCGACCCATTCGATGCCGAGCGCGGCTACTTCGCCGCGGAGGAGGAGCCGCCGGCCCGGGTCTACGAGGATCAGCTGCGCGGGCTCGCCCACATGAGCGCCACGGGGTTCACTGTTCGCCGGCCCGACTGGTCACAGGTGCCCGTCGATGACGACGCCCTTCGCGAGCGCCTCCACGCCACACGCCGCACCGATGAGGGGCGCATCCGGCTTTCTCCGAGCGATGTGGGAAGCTACCGCCATTGCCCCTTCGGATATCTGCTACGCACGCTTCTGCGACTCGACCCCGAGGCCTACACCCGCGCCGCCCGCGCGGCTGCGGATGCCGGGCGGACCTACCACCGGGGATTCGAACGGCTGTATAAGCGGATCCTCGAGCATTCCGGGGTATTCCGACGCGAGGAGGTCGAACTCTATCACCAGTGGGTGGAGCCGACGGCAGTTGAGGTCACCGAGGAATGGGCTCTGCGGCGCACGTCTCTCTCTCCGGCGGAGATCGTGTCGCTGCGTGTGAGGCTCGAGGAGAGTATGCACACGCTCCTCGAGGCGGATGCAGAGCGCTTTGACGGGTGGCAGATCGAGGTTCTCGAGCGATACGAGTGGGTCGATTTCGAGGAAGATGCGGTGCTCGGCGGTTTCATGGACCGGCGGATGCTCGGGCCGGCCCGGGGGGGCGGGAGCGACGCGGGCGCCGCCGGCGGCGTGTCGCGGGGCGCCGTGGTGATCGACTACAAGAAGAATCGCCTCCCGACGAAGAAGGCGTTCCGGGTCGACCCGGAGGACCCCTCGCAGGTCGAGGAGCTCCAGCTCCCTCTCTACGCGGAGATTCTCGCGTCCCTCGACCGGAGGTTAGCGGGACTCTACCTGTATTCGGTGGAGAAAGGGAGCTATCTTCCGGTCTTCGGAGAGGGCGAGAACGCAGCTCTCGATGAGGAAGGGCTCGAGGCATCCAGAAAGGCGGCCCGTGAGGCGGCGGAGGGCATGCTCGAGGGCCTTCGGCGCGGAGACTTCCGCTTCCCCGACCCGCGAGGCGGATGTGAGTCCTGTTCGTTCCCCGGTATCTGCCGGGCAAGATTCGTGACGGGGTAGATGCGAAGTGGCGCAGCGCAGAGTTACGCTCGATGAGAAACAGCAGCAGGCAGTCGACTCACGTCGGAATGCCGTTGTGACGGCAGGTGCGGGTTCGGGGAAGACGCGCGTTCTGTCGGAGCGATATCTGCGCCTCGTGCTCGATGAGCAGGTGCCCGTCGACCGCATCCTCACGCTCACCTTTACCCGAAAGGCCGCCGCGGAGATGTACGAGCGGATTTTTCGCAGCCTCAGCGAGTATCGCGACGACCCTTTCGTCGCCGAGCAGCTCGGACGATTCGAGACGGCGCACATCTCCACCGTGGACAGCTTCTGCGGTCAGATCGCCCGAAACGGGTGCACGCGCTTCGGGGTGCCGACGAGCTTCCGCGTCGACGAGGAGGAAATCAACCGCCTCTCAGAAGATGCGGCGCTCGCGTTTCTGCTCGACAACCGACACAACCCGGTCCTCGCGCGATTCATCGCCCTCAACGGCTTCGACTCGGTCCGGGCCGACGGCTTCGCGATGCTGGCCCGGGACTACGTGCTCGTCTCGAGAGCGCAGAATCCCGCCGCCTGGCTCTCCGCGCAGATGCAGGAGCTCGGACGACTGTACAGACAGCGCCTCGGGGAGCTCGATTCGGTGCTGGCAACACTGATGTCGCTGGAACCCTCTCCGAAGGCCATCGCGACGGCGCAGGACGCACTTGCCGGGGTTACTCTCGATCCGGACTGGGACCCGGCGCGCATGGATCGGCCGCCCGAGGGGCTCGAAGATTTCGTTGCTGCGGCATCCGCCATCAACAAGCGCACCGGTGGCAGCAAGGCCGACTCGGTCGACATCTACAAGTCCTGCGTTGACGAGATCAAACGGCTCAAGGGTGAGATCAACACGCTCGTGGATACCTTTCTCGTGCGTGATGACCTCGCCGGGCTCTACGATCTCGTCGGAACCTTCGAGGAGCAGGTGCGCGCGGAGAAGCGTCGCCGCGGGCTGCTTTCGTATCGGGACGTGATGGAGCTCGCCGTCGACCTGTTGAAGAGTGATGGCGGACTGCGCGAGTACTACAGCGGGCGATTCCGCTTCATCATGATCGACGAGTTCCAGGACAACAACGAGCTTCAGAAGGAGCTCCTGTATCTGCTTTCACTGCGCCCGGGCGCCGAGCCGGAGCGCGGCGGGAGGGTGAGCGCCGGGCAGCTCGACCCGCAAAAGCTCTTCTTCGTGGGCGATGAGAAACAGTCGATTTATCGTTTTCGCGGCGCCGACGTGAGCGTCTTCAAGAGCCTCGCCGAGGAGCTCGAGGCCGCCGGCGGGGACGCGCTCGAGCTGCCCTTCAACTACCGAAGCGCACCCGAGCTCATCTCCTTCTTCAACGACGTCTTTTCCCGGGCGATGGGGGGAGCGAGCGAAGACTACGAGGCGCGCTACGCACCGCTGCAGGCGCCGGAG
>CAYOFA010000246.1:0-1138 GCA_964402885.1 uncultured Spirochaetaceae bacterium | reverse complement strand
CCGAAGATCTGCTCGATCGGGATCAGGCCGAGGCCTACTACGTGGCAAAGAGCATTCGCGACGCGGTGGAGGGGGGCGAGTGGACCGCACGCGGGCCCGACGGCGAGCGCATGGCGGGCTACGACGATGTTGCCATCCTCATGCGCTCGACCAGTAACCAGCGCCACTACGAGCGCATGCTCAGGCTCTTCGGCGTGCCCTACTCAACGCAGAGCGTGCGAAGCCTCTTCGAGTCCGCGCCCGCCTACGACGTGTACAACGTGCTCCAGCTCTGCGTGCATCCCGAGGATCGGGCCGCCTACGCCTCGGTCCTCCGATCACCCCTGGTGAACGTCTCTGATGATGCGCTCGCGCGGCTCCTGCTCGGTGACGACGAGCCCTTCGCCGAGGCAGCGGGGGAAGAGCTCTCCCGCGAGGACGCGGCGAAGTACCGTCTCGGGGTCGAGCTCTACGACGAACTTCGCGGCCGCGTTGACGAGGAACCCGTCTCCGATATCGTCGCCGATCTGTGGTACCGCTTCGGATACCGCTATCGGCTTCTCGCCTCGCCGGCGCTGCACCCATACTTGGAGTACTACGATCACCTCTACGAGCTTGCCCGGACGATGGACGACCGGCCGGCGGTGGAGTTCGTCGACGCGGTTCGTGAGAACCTCGGCGTGTACGGCCGTCAGCGGGACCTCGAGGTAGTACGTGATGAGCAGCGTGGCGTGCAGCTCATGACCATCCACAAGTCCAAGGGCCTCGAGTTCCCCGTGGTCGTACTGGCAAACACCGGAAACATGGGGCGCAACACCGGCATCGGGACACAGCCCTTCTACCTCTCGAGTCGCTTCGGCCTCACTGCGAGCATGCCTGCGGCCTCTGCACCCCTCTCCGACGGCAGGCGGGTGAACTACTTCTTCGATGAAGGAGAACGGGAGAACCGCGACATGGATCTCGCCGAGCTCAAGCGGCTGTTGTATGTTGCGCTCACCCGTGCGGAGTCACATCTGCTGGTGACCGGGGTCTTCAACTCGCAGAATCAGCAGCAGGATCGCCACCTGCTGAACCAGCTTCTCACCGCGCTCGGCATCATGCCGGATAACCCGGCAGCCGGGGCGACGCAGAGCAGTGTGCCCGTCGACATCGACATCAT
>CAYOFA010000245.1:0-3836 GCA_964402885.1 uncultured Spirochaetaceae bacterium | reverse complement strand
CGCCCCTCCTCGGAGGCGAGCACCGCACTGCAATCGATACCCACCGCGCGGAGCTCCGCCTCGCATGCATGCCCGAGCGGGTTGTCCGGCAGCGCCGTGACGAACCTCGCGCTCTCGCCGAGCGCAACGATGCCCGCCGCCACGTTCGCCTCCGCTCCGGCAAAGGTGACCTCGAGACTTCCCGGCATCACCTGCGAGAGGCGCTTGTGCGGCGAAGCCTCGAACCGCGCCATGATCTCTCCGAATGTCACGACCGTCGACATGATCAGCTTCCCCCCTTCCGTGCAACGTCATCCGCGATCTTTCGCGCCGCCTCGGCGTTCTTCGAAATCGTGCTCCAGTCCTTGCGGGCAATCAGATCACCGTTTGCAAGCCAGGAGCCGCCCACCGCGAGGACCTCCGGACGCGAAAGGTAGTCGCCGAGGTTGTCCTCGTTGACCCCGCCGAGCGGAATGTACTTGAGGCCGAGAAACTTGTACGGCCCGTTCAGCGACTTCAGATACTTCGCGCCACCGAGATGCTCGGCCGGAAACAGCTTGAGCAGCCGATGCCCGCTCTCCGCCGCCGCCTCGAGCTCCGAGGCAGTGGCAATGCCCGGAACGAACGGCAACCCCACCTCCCGCGCTGTGGCAGCCACCCGCGGATTGTGACCGGGTGCAAGCGCGAAGGCCCCGCCGCGACGCACCACCTCGTGGCACTGATCGGGGCGCAGCACCGTGCCCACCCCGATGAGCATCTCCGGCACTTCATCGGCAATGCGACTGAGGGCCTCGAGTGAGGCATTGGTGCGCAGCGCGAGCTCGATACCGCCCACTCCGCCCTCGAGCAGAGCGCGCGCGGTCGGCACCGCATCCTCGGCATTCTCTATAGTGAGGACCGCAAGAACGCGATTCTCCCCGATTCTCTTTTCGATTCGATTTGTCTGCATGACTGTCGATTCCCTCCCGGTCCCGGCGACCCGGTACAACGTAAAGATTGAAACGCTATTTCATTTTGGGTGGGTGGTCGAACGTATGTCAAGAGTGAGGTATCGAGGAGCGTGTTGGTGGAGTTCGGATAAATCGTTGAAGGAAGGGGAGATTGGCGTAATTCGAGCTGCCTGGCGAAATCGGCCAGCGAATTCTGTCCGTAAGGAAACGCGCCGGGGGGACTTGCGTCTGCCCCCCACCAACACGCTTCTATATACTTCGGGCTGGGCGGATTTGAACCGCCGACCCCCTGTCCCCCAGACAGGTACGCTAAACCACTGCGCTACAGCCCGTTGATGTGAGAGTGAATACTAATATGGCCGGCGCGCGGGTGTCAACTGAGACCGTTGAGGCACTTACGACCCCGCCTCGCCGCCGTCAGACCCGGTGCCGCCATCCGACGCGTCGCCCCCCTCGGCGCGCTCCGAGCCCCCCGAGTCCTCATCACCCGGGCCCGGATGGGCTGAGCTCAGCATCTGCCGGTGGAGGTAGTCCTTGCGGTAGAGCATGTCGAAGGGCACTTTGTAGGCGGCTTCTATGGTCTCGCGGCTGAAGAGCTCGTCGGTAGCGCCGAGCTGCATGCCGCCGCCTTTGGAGAAGAGCAGCATGTGATCGGAGTACTTGCGGGTGAGCTCGAGGTTGTGGGCGGAGTAGTACACGCTCGTGTCGAAATCGGCGGCGAAGCGGGTCAGAAACTCGAAGGTACGCTCCTGCCGCCCGGGCTCGACCGCGAAGACGGGCTCGTCGAGAATGACCAGTCTGGATCCGTAGAGGACGCTGAAGCCTACGATGGTACGCTGGAGCTCACCCTTGCTGAGCTCCTGGGTGCGTTTATGCAGAAAGCCGCCGAGCTCGAGCTCCCGTTGCGCGTCCTCGAGGAGGCCCTTCGCGCTTCCCTCCTCGTGATAGCCGTTCTCGAAGACGAACTCCATGAGCTCGCCCACCGGCTCCTCGGTCTCGAACTCCATGTTCTGATATACGAAGGAGACGTAGCGGTTGCGCTCCATCTCGAGCTCCGGGTCCACGGCAGCGCGGGCGAAGTCCGCGGTATCGCGATCGAAGAGTTGCACGCGCCCGGCTGCCGGAAAGAGCCGGGCGCCAGCAAGCAGAAGCATGGTTGATTTACCGGTTCCGTTCTCACCGACGAGGGAAAGAACGCCAGCCGGCAGGTCTATCGTGAGGCCGGAGAAGACCTCGACGATCTCCTCGGGCCGCTCGACGGCGCGGAGGGCATCCGGGTCGTCAGGCGACGCATCAGCGGGAGATCCCGCACCGGGGGTGCCGGCAGCGGGAGCGCCGGTCGGACCGGGCGCGCCGGTACCGTCCTGGGGGCCATAGTAGAAGCTCACATCCTGAAACGAGACAATTGTATTCGACATTGGGTTACTCACCTGATGCGGCAGCGCCGCCGCGGCGCTCCTTCTGCTGTTCCTGATACTCCGCTATCGTGTTCATAGGAGGCCGTTCTTCCTCCACGATCTCGTGCTCGACCGACTCGAAGACATCGTCGTGCACCTGAAACTGCCTGAGAATGGAGCTCGTGTCGGGCAAACTGGGGACAATCTCGAGCTTCTGCGCACGATTGAGAAATGTCTGGAGAATGCCGAAGGCCATGCGACCGAGGCTACGCGTGGGCTGGTTTCGGTGAACCCGCTGGTCGAGATCAGTCTGCCCGAAGGCCGACATGCCCCAGCGGGTGTAGACATCGAGCAGATGAGAGGTCTCCACGCCGTAGCCGATCGGAAAGGGTATTTCCTCGAGGACCTCGCGGCGCACCGCGTACTCACCGGAGAGCGGCTGAATGATGGCGGTGAGTTCCGGAAAGAACAGCGAGAACAGCGGCCGGATCAGTATTTCGGTCACCCGCCCGCCGCCTGAGGGCCGCACCCCGTGCGATGAGGCAAGCGGGCGGTCGTAGAAGGCCTTCACGTACTGTATCTCATCGCGAAAGATGAGCGGGGCGACGAGCCCGTAGACGAAACGCGGGTGGATGTTCTTTATGTCGGCATCGATGTAAACGATGATGTCGCCTGAGAGCTGGTAGATCGCCTTCCACAGATTCTCGCCCTTCCCCTTCCTGGCCTCGAGCGAGGGGAGGATATCACTTGCGAGGTAGGTATCCGCGCCGAACGACCGCGCGACATCGAGCGTGTTGTCGACCGAGCCGGAATCGATCACCGCGATCTCATCCAGGAGCGGATAGCGCATCATGAGCTCGGAGCGGAAGATGACCACCTCTTTGCCGATGGTGGCCTCCTCGTTGAGCGTGGGAATGCACAGCGAGATGGAGAGATTCTGCTTCTCCTTCGCCTCGACGAGAGCACGGAGATCACGGAACTGAGAGTGGTGGAAGGTGTTGCTCTTGAGCCAGGAGTCGATGTGACTCTGCATGGGGTTACTCATCGCAGCACCCCCTGTCGAGGGCTACGATGAGCCCGACGAGCTGCGCGACGCCGCGCGAGATGGGTTCGATCTCCACCCGCTCATCCTCCTCGTTGATGTTCTCGCCGTCGGTCAGCCCGATGGTCACCGCCGGGATCCCTTTGTCGATGAACGCCGAGAGCTCGGACGTGCTGGGCGTGATCCGGGTATTGATATCGAGCCGCTTGAGGATCTCTCGCGCGTGGTCCGCAAGGGGATGCGAGAACTTGATGCCGCCGGGCTGGCGCCGCGAGAGCACGTTGAACTCGACCTCGGCCCCTGTCTGGGAGGACACCTCAGCCGCGATATCGCCGATCTTGTTGGCGAGATCCTGCACCAGATCGCCGGACTCGCTTCGGATTTCGAAGCGGAGGGATGCCTGGGTCGGCGTCATGCTGAAGGACGCGCCGGCCTCGATGGAGCTCAGGACGATGGTCGTCCGCGGCC
>CAYOFA010000244.1:0-3863 GCA_964402885.1 uncultured Spirochaetaceae bacterium | reverse complement strand
CGGAGCTTGTCCGGCGCCCATCCTCCGGGGATGAGAATGGCGACGTATTCGGCCGGGTCGACGCTGCCGAAGTCGATCTCGGCCATGGCCGGGAGGCCTTTCTTGCCGGTGTATGTCGTGGTCGCCTTCTCGCCGGCGACCTCCACCATCATGCCTTCCTCCTCGAGACGGAGCTTTGGATACCAGAACTCCAGATCGTCGAAATCATAATGGACGATTGTAAGGGCCTTCTTTCCGTTGAGATCCATGGTGCGTTCCTCCTCCCTTCAATATAGGACTACGCTCGAGTTTCGGGCCAGTGGGCGCTACACTTGGAGGGGGAGCGAACCACGGCGACCAACCGAAGGGAGGAAACCGGAGAATGGCGCGAAAGAAATCATCGGAACAGGGAGACACGCGAGCCGAGCTCGAGGCGATCCTCGATAAGCTCGGCGAGGAATCACTGCAGTTTCTCAAGCAACAGGCGGAGATTCTCCACCACAACAGCGAGCTCGCAGACGCACGACGGAAGATCATCGAGGCAGCGAAGGCGGCCGGTGCGGCCGAGGCCCGCACGCCGGAAGGGTCCGATGAGGATACCGGCGAGACCGCCCAGGCTGAACAGCCCGCCCGGCAGGAGCCGCCGGTGAGCATTGACCGCCGCAGCGAGACCTCGTTCCTTATCACCGTGACCGGTACGCGGGTCTTCTTCAACCGCCAGGAGATGCGCGAGATGACGCGCATCGCCCACGCTGCATCCGGCGCCGCCGACGGGGCGAGGCGGCTTCATCGCTGGCTCGCGCGGGAGCGAAGCGACTTCCTCAAGGACACCGGCGCCATGCGAGCGGGAGATCCGCGGCTTGCAGAGCTGTGGTCGGTAATCGTTTCAACCTACAAAGCCGACTGATCGAGCGCCGTCAGCCATCGCCCTTTGCTGAGGATCCAGAAGCCTGCTGCGGCGATGACGACGTTTGAGACGACCATGGACACCCATACCCCGAGCGGACCGATGCCGACGGCGACGGCAAGCAGGTATGCAACCGGCACACGCAGTCCCCACAGACGCGCGACGTTGAGATACATCACCGGCTTGGTGTCGCCGCCGCCCTGGAAGGCGCCGTTGGCCACGGTGAACAGCGCGAACGGAATGACCGAGATCGAGACGACGCGGAACATGACGGCGCCGACCTCCACCACCGCCGGGTCGTCGACGAAGAATCGGACCACGAGGTTTCCGAAGAAGAAGGTCAGTGTCATTCCGACGCTCATGAAGGCGAGAATCGTCAGGACAGACTGCCGAAGCACCAGCCTCGCCTGATCGGGGCGGCCGGCGCCGATACTCTGCCCGACGAGCGAAGCCGTGGCGCGCGAGAAGCCGATGGCCGGCATGTTGAAGAGCCCGATGATGCGCGTGCCCACGCCGAAGGCGGCGATGACCGCCGTGCCGAAGCCGTTGACGATGCCCTGCAGTACCACGAACCCCAGTCCCGAAAGGCCCTGCCCGACCGAGATCGGCGCCCCCACGCGGAAGAAGAGCCGCACCGCGGCCGGCTTAGGGATGAGGTTTCGGAGTTTCAGGTGGAGCCCGCGTCCGCCGCGCAGGAGAATGAGCAGCGCCACCGCAGAGCCCACGCTGCGGCTGACGACCGTTGCCACGGCAGCTCCGGCGACCTCCATGCGCGGCAGCGGACCCACGCCGAAGATCAGCAGCGGATCGAGGGCGATGTTGAGCACGATGGTGCCCGCCTGTATGAGGAGCGGCGTCATGCTGTCGCCGATACCCTGCATTGCCGCCTGCATCACGAAGAACAGAAACATGAACGGCAGCCCCGCGAAGATGATGCGCAGGTACTGCTGCGTCTGGGGGAAGGCATCGGGTGGCACCTGCAGGATCGCGAGGAGGGCCGGGATGAGCACGCCGCCTGCAAGGGAGATGATGAGGGAGAAGCCGAGAAGCGAGGTCGTCATCTGGCCGAGGTAGAAATCGACCTTCTCCTGATCACCCCGTCCCCTCGACTGGGAGATGAGCGTCTGGCCCGCGGTGGCGAGCCCGGAGCCGACCACCACGATGAGCATGACGATGTTGAACGAGATCGCCACCGCCGAAACGGCCTCCCGCCCGACGCGACCGAGAAAGAAGGCGTCGGCGAGGTTGTAGAACATCTGGAAGAGGTTGGCGAGCATGATGGGAGTCGCCAGGCGAAGAAGGGTGGAGTAGAGCTCGCGGGGATTGGTGATTTCGGATGCGGGTGTGCTCATTGATGTGAAACCGGATGCTCAGGGTACCGCCAAACGGCATGCGTGTCACGGCCTGGAGGCGCCCGTTCGGCGGATGTGACACGGCGGATGTGACGCCACGGATGTGTTCCGGTTGCCGCCGGCGGGCCGATATCCTATTATTGCTGTAACCTTTCGAGCCGGAGCCTGCTATGTCGAATGGAGTTGCAGCATGAAAGTTGGAGTTCTGAAAGAGCGCCTCGACGGCGAGCGGCGGGTCGCCCTTGTGCCGGCGCACGTGGCGTCGCTTGAGAAGCTCGGTGCCGAGGTGATGGTCGAGCGGGGAGCCGGCGAGGCCGCGGGGTTTGCCGATGAGGCATACACCGAGAAGGGAGCGGCGATCGTCGACCGCCCGCAGCTGCTCGCCGACGCCGACGCGGTGCTGACGGTGCGGACAGCTGCCGCCGACCCCGACGGCTTCGCCTCGGACGCGAGCGCGATGCGCGAGGGACAGATCTTCATTGGCTACGCCGAACCCTACGCTCCGAGTGACGCCTTCAAGCAGGCGGTGGACCGGAAGGTATCGGTTTTCTCGATGGAGCTCATGCCGCGCATCACCCGCGCGCAGAGCATGGACTCCCTCTCCTCCATGGCGAGTCTCGCCGGCTACAAGGCGGTGCTTCTTGCCGCCAACGAGCTTCCGAAGATGTTCCCGATGATGATGACTGCTGCCGGCACCATCGTTGCGGCGCGCGCCTTCATCGTGGGCGTCGGCGTTGCCGGGCTGCAGGCCATCGCCACGGCAAAGCGCCTCGGCGCGGTGGTAAGCGCCTACGACATCCGCCCGGCGGTGAAGGACCAGGTGAAGAGCCTCGGGGCGAGGTTCGTGGAGTTCGAGCTCGACACCGGGGATTCGGAGGGCTCGGGCGGATACGCCAAGGAAATGGGTGAGGACTTCTACAGGAAGCAGCGCGAGAAGATGCTCGAGGTCATCGCCGAGAGCGACGTGGTGATAACCACGGCAAACATTCCGGGGAAGAAGGCGCCCACCCTCGTCACCGAGGAGATGGTGAAGGCGATGCCCACGGGGTCGGTGCTCGTCGACCTCGCCGCCGAGCGCGGCGGCAACTGTGAGCTCACCGAGTCCGGCAAAACCGTCGTCAAGCACGATGTAACCATCATGGGCCCTGAGAACATCCCCGCGATGCTCGCCGAGAACGCGAGCACGCTGTACTCGAAGAACATCACCACGTTTTTCGCGACGATGGTCAAAGAGGGGCGCATCGACATCGACTACGAAGACGAGATCATCTCCTCGACCATGGTGACCCGCGACGGCTCGGTACCGAACGACGATCTCAAAGAGCGACTGGGACTCTAGGAGGCTACACGCATGGACGCAGCTCTATCCTTTGTAAACATACTGACGGTCTTCGTACTGGCCGTCTTCGTCGGCTTCGAGGTCATCACCAAGGTGCCGCCCATCCTCCACACGCCCCTCATGTCCGGCTCCAACGCCATCTCGGGTATCACGGTGATCGGCGCCCTGCTCGCGGTGGGCAGCGGGCAGGAGACGCTCACGGTGGTGCTCGGCCTCGCGGCCCTCGTCTTTGCCACCATCAACGTGGTCGGCGGCTTTCTGGTGACCCATCGCATGCTCAGCAAGT
>CAYOFA010000243.1:0-3949 GCA_964402885.1 uncultured Spirochaetaceae bacterium | reverse complement strand
CGTCTTCAGTGGGCGATCGATACGCCTCAATGCGCGCGGCGATCTCCTCAACGGAGACGCCGTCGAGAACGAAGGGAATGCTCGGCAGGAGGATCACCGTGGTCTCGGGGTCCTCCTCCGCGCCGTGAAGCTGGATGAGTCGCAGCGCCTGGAAGCGTCGCAGCAGGGCGAGGAAGCGCGTCTTGCGATACGAGAGGTCCGCCACGGTCTTGAGGCGGTCCTGGATCTCCTGCTGGCGAATCGTTCGCTCTCCGTGGAGGGTAAGCTCTCCGCTTTTCTCCTCGTAGACGATGCGGAGAACAAGCAGGAGAATGCTTTCGTCCTTCTTGAGCTGCAGCCGGGCCGATGCCGGCCCGTCGAAGGCAATGACACCGAGGTTCTCGTCCTTGCGCACGCCCCATCCGGCGAGCTCGAGATAGGCGTCGAGGATCTCCGTGTTGCCCGCGGCGAACTTGTACGCCCGCGCGTGGGAGTCGAGCGACCGCAGGAGGAAGCTTTCGGTCAGCAGGGTGTTCAGGGCGATCCGGAACAGTTCCCGGTCAGTATCCGAGAGCTTCCGGTAGCGCAGGAGCCTTTCATCCATGTGGATACCTCCGGACGAATCGGTGGTCGGTAATACGAAAGCGTCCCGCCCGTCGTGTCTCCGTCCCCCACTCTACGGTGTACGGGAAGCTCTCCGGCCTGCCTTCGGCGTAGGCCCCGGCGTAGAGAACGCGTATGTAGCTGTCGAGGTCGGTCAACAACGTTTCCGCGCGCGCCTCGTTTCCCGGGTAGGGGGCGACCGTTTCCAGGAAGGCAGCGACTTTGCGCGGACTGAGCTGCCCCCGTGCTCGGAGAACGATCTCACGTTCCGCCGCCTCCACGTCTACCGGGGTATCATCCGAGCGGCGCAGCCCCTCTTCGGCCACACTTCGGTTGCGGCGCGTGTAGAGGGAACCCGTGGACAGATATCGAAGACGGTGCAGCGAATGGATGAGCTGATTCGGTGCGGCGTCGAGGGGATAATCTTCATCCGCCCAGGCCTGCGCGATCGACGTGATCTTCCCGGCCAGGCCGCGATCAGCGTGAATCTGGGAGCGGATTCGTTCGGTGGAAATGCGGGAGTAGCGGCGGTTGCGGTCATCAATGCGCTCGAGAAGCGGGTCGATTGCCTGGAGATCGGTCCGGATCTCCACGAGCAGTCGGCGCAGCTCCTCCCGGGCCGCCTCGAAGGAGCTCCGCTTGATGACCGACAGTCGATCCGCGGTGCGCTGCAGCCAGCCGTCATCGACCAGAAAACCGTTGATCCGCTTGATAATCCGCGGACGGTAGCGGGAAAGATTGTCGGATGTCTTCAGCCTGCTGTAGGCCCGGTCTATCACCTCATGCATGTAGACATCGTAGTGGGCGTGGAGGAGCTCCGGAACGGTCGCCTCCCGGGAGAACAGTTCCTGCAGGTGTGTGCGGATGTTCTGGTCCAGCAGCTTGAGCGACTCCAGGAGAAGCCGGGTGTGCATGTGCGCGTTCAGCACCGCGTGCTCGCCGCTTTCGTCCGCCGCGTCGCTCCCCAGGGAGGAGTAGATTGCGACGACGTGGCTTTCATATTCGACGGCGCTGCCCTGGTGTACCTGGTGGAGCGCTTCGAGGAAGGGCCGTGCGGTGTCGCGCAGATTGAGGACCCGGGTGAAGTCGAGGAGCTCCTCCTCCTCGATCCATCCGTATGAAATGAGCCGGCGAATGAAGCGGTTTGCCGCGCCACGCGGGTCCTCCTGCGCGGCGTGCTCCGCTTCGCCGTCCTGGTCGTCGGCCTCCGGCGCGATTTCGGCCGGCGTAACCGAGCCCAGATAGTCCGTGAAGACCTCTACGACGACGGCCCGCTCCACGCTGGAGTGGTACTCGAGGAAGAGCTCGTAGAACCGAATAAGGAGATGTGCGTAGTGCACGCGGTTCGGCGAGGCAAGGGGGGCGAAGAAGTTCTCGGGCAGATGGTCGAACACACTGCTCATGGGCGCCCTATCATACATCCCGCGGCGTGCGGGGCGTATTCCGATGCAGCCTTGGCATCACTACATTGAAGTTCACTCTTAGGTCCGATAGATCTCATCATGTGTACCGACGCTAACCGGTATAATGGTGTCGTCCTGAACGATGAACTCGAGACTGATTCTGTAGCTCTTGTTTATGGATACGCTGTACAGCTCTTCCAACTTGCCCGAAAGCTTGTGCAGGCCGAGGGAGGGGTGGGAAGGGTTTCTTTCGAGTAGTTTGAGCGTTTTCTCATACTGCGACACGAGTTCCGGATGCTTCTTCGCAAATTTCCGAGCGCGGCGTATATAGCTCCGGGTATAGAGAATCTTAGCCACTGGTGATTCGGCGTATATGCTGTTCGACTGACTCCTGCACCACATTTCCGCTTTTAACATCGTGTTCGGTGTCAACGAGGGCCGCTTCGAGTTCACATTCGCGGAGATAGTTGTACTGCTCCATCGTGAGAACGACGTAGCGATGTTTGCCTCGGACCGAAATGATTGCCTCTTCTCCGAAAGCGGTTATCTCATCGAGACGAGAGATGCCTTTCGTTTTCAACTCATTCGCCGAGATAACATTCTCCAATGGACT
The DNA here is from genome assembly GCA_964402885.1 of uncultured Spirochaetaceae bacterium. Taxonomy (GTDB): domain Bacteria; phylum Spirochaetota; class Spirochaetia; order DSM-27196; family PWMO01; genus JAAAOH01. The sequence continues at coordinate 1,351 of CAYOFA010000243.1, read as the reverse complement.
ACTCCTTCACTACAATGTACGCTTAACAGTACGCTTAACAGCACGAAATTACAAGTGATTGAACGTGCGCTTTCATGACTCGCTGAACATGAAGCGGCATCGCCGGGACGGTACCCGTGGAACGGGCGGCGGTCAATGGCCCTGAGCAAATATCCGTGTCGCCTGCTCCGGCGAGAGCACCCCGAGCTCGTCTATCGCTGAGAAGTCGTTCGTGTTTGCTGTGATGATCGTTCGAGCCTTGTGTGCTTCATGCCGAGCCCGTTCCCCGTTACGGGGCGCGTAGCGACGACGGCGTACTCCCGCAGTATCTTCCCACGGACCGCTAGGTGACACCCGGCATCCCGTGCGGCAGGAAATAGCCGCCGGGCCGTTACGTGGTCACCGGATTCGCTGTTCGTTGCCAAGAGAAGGACGTTCGTGTCGACGAAAACGAGCTCACCGCGCATCGTCATCGTAGACGTTCTCCCGTTTCCACGTTCCACTCCCGGCAACCGATACCGTGATGATCTCATTCGGGTCGACGCTCTCCGACTGTGGAGCTCGCCGCGCCGCGTCTTCCAGTATGGCGCGAACCTCACCCTGCATTGAGCGATGGTGAAGCTCCGCGCGTCGTCGCAGTCGTTGGAGCACCCATGGATCGACGTCTCGGATGTGTAGCGATTTCATATCGGTGGCATAATGCTACCATCGCTGATAGTCAAGAGGGCGATTCCACGGGTCTGTGGCAGTGTGGATGCCGTCGACTGATGTATCGACAATGTATGCTAAATGTGATATCCTGAATTTTTGGTTCAGCAGATTCTCGTCATGAAGATAGACGGCTACACTTGGGCTGTCCCCTTTGTGATTGAGGAAGACGGTAGGACCTTGTTCCTTAAGACCGCCTACCCAAGCCGGAAGCTCCACAAGCGTTATGGAGGTGACGTATGAGAGACACATTCGAACTCGATGAAGAAGAGCAACAGATAGAGAACGAGATCGACCAGTACGTGCCGGCAGACGAGGAAACGGAAGCTACAGTTCGGCGTATTGCGCAGGAAAACAGGAAACGCAAGAACGTGAATATTAGGATCTCGGAGCGGGATCTGTCGCAGATCCGGGAACGAGCCTCGCGGGAAGGAGTTCCGTACCAGACGCTGATCGCAAGTGTATTGCATAAGTACGTAACCGATCAGCTGTACGATGAAAGGGAGATCCGAAAGACACTGGCGCTGATGGAATCGAGCCACGCGGAGTAGCGCGGCATAATGACCGGTCGCACATCAGGCGACGTGGCGCCGCGTTGAAGCTCGCTAACTCGGTAGAGCTTCGTGCGAGAAGGAGCTGCAGGGAACGCCCCGCCCGCGAGGGC
>CAYOFA010000242.1:0-3957 GCA_964402885.1 uncultured Spirochaetaceae bacterium | reverse complement strand
GCGGTTCGGCATCGGAGTGGCGACGGGGCTCCGCAACGAGACGACCACGGAGGCGGACAGCGCACGGCTCGAAGAGGCGGAGCGAGCGCTTCGAGAAAGCCTCGATTCCGCCTCCCTCAAAGAACATCCTGCAATCAATATCTACAGAGAGGCGCTGAGAAGCGTGGACATCAACCCCAACAAGTACAAGAACTCCGTAGAGGCGATGAGCAGTAGGGTGGTCAAAAAGAGCTCCCTTCCGCGGATCAACGCGCTCGTGGATACCTGCAACGCGCTGGCGCTGAAATACCTCGTGTCGCTCGGTGGTCATGATCTTGGTGACATCGATGAGGATCTGATGGTGCGCCTCTCTGTCGATGGTGATCGGTTTCTCCCCTTCGGCGCCGAAGATTTCGAGTATCTGGAACCGGGCGAGCTGGTCTTCACCGGCGGACACACCGTACAGACGCGGCGATGGCTCTGGCAGCAGAGCGAGCTCGGGAAAATGGACCTCGAGACCTCGGAGGTCTTCTTCCAGCTCGTGGGCTTCCGGGGTGAGCATGCCTGGAGACTCGACGCGGCCATGGCGGACCTCGAGGAGCTCATGCGGACCCGATTCGCGGGAACCATGCAAACGTTCATGCTGGACAGCGACAATCGAAGCGTGGAGTTCAGTCGAAGCGCTGCCCCCGGTTAGAGGCGCGCGCTCCCACGGTCGATGATCCCCCTCATGATGCACCTCGCGGCAGCAATCGCTCCACCACCCAGCCCAGAATCGCAGCGGTCGACACGGTGAGCACCAGTCGAAGCAGCGTGAACTCGAGGCCCATGAACCGCAGCTCCACCATCTCCTGCGGCAGCTTGACGGAAGCCCAGGCGGTCAGAAACACGATCATGTTTCGCACACTCGCGCCCTTTCGCATCATGGCCGCTGCAATGGGGAAGGCCACGTAGAGCGGGCCGGTCGGAAGCGCGCCGAGGCCGAGGGAGAGCAGGAATCCCTTCACCCCGGAGGCGGAACCGAGGTGATCGGCGATGAGCTGTTTCGGCACGAAGACCGAGAACAGCCCCAGAAGCACCACCACCGCGGGCAGAATCGAGGCCATTTCGATGAAAAACTCGAGCGACCGCTCCGTGACCGCCTCTCGCCGATCTGGAAAGAGCGTGAGGAGGACGGCGGCGGCCACGAGTAGTGCCGCGAGGGCAAGGAGGCTTCTCGTCGTCATTCCTTTCATAGTAAAGCTCCCATAACCAGTGCGATTACAACCGCCGCGAGGATCCCGAAGCCGTTGCGAAGTACGGTCATCTTTACCCCCAGCTCCCGCACCTCGATCGGGAAGGTGACCGTGCCGATCATCGTGAGGCTCATGATGAAGGCCGCCGCAGCGCCGACGCCGGCGCCGCTTTCCAGGAGCGAGGCGGCAAGCGGAAACGAAATGAGCGCCGGTATGTGCATGACCGCTCCCAGCCCGATCGCGATGAGTATCCCGCCGAGGCCGGTCTCCGCCCCGATGAGCCGCCGGATGGTTTCCGGAGTGACGAAGCCGAGGAGAAGCCCGATGAGAACGATGATTGACAGTATGACCGGCGCCAGGCTGATCAGCGACCTGAGGGCGGCAACCAGCGCCTGACCGGCCCGCCGTCTGTCTCGCGCCACCGCCCACACCAGGGCGATCAGCGCGAGCGCGTTGATGATGATAGCTGTGACACTCATCCCTCGGTCCCCTCCGCGGGTACTGCGGCGCTGCGCCGGATTTTGCGGCCGAGGTCGTCAACGGCGGAGTAGAACACGGGGATCACGATCATCGTCAGGAACGTCGCCGCGGTCATGCCGCCGATGACGGCGACCGCAAGCGGCGAGAAGCGCTCCGCGCCCAGAGCCCACTCCATGGCGAGCGGGATCATACCCACGATCGTGGATAGTGAGGTCATCATGATGGGCCGAAAGCGTGCCGAGACCGATTCGGTAACCGCCGTGCGCAGATCGTGGCCCGCGGCCTGATACTGCTGTATGAAGTCGATGAGGATGATGGAGTTGTTTACCACGATGCCGATGAGGAGGATCAAGCCCACCAGCACGGGCATGGAGACCGGCATGCCGGCGATCCACAGTGCCGCCGAGACGCCGATGAGGCTCAAGGGTACTGCCACGAGCACGGTAATGGGATGTGCGAAGGAGCGGAACTGCGCGACGAGCAGCAGATACACCGCCAGGAAGGCGATTGCCAGTGCGCCGGCGAGCTGGCTCCGCGACTCCGCCATGTCCTTCTCCTCGCCCTCCATCGACGTCTCGTAGCCCTCGGGGAGCTCGATCTCTGAGACGGCCGCCTCGACGTCTGCCGTGACAAACGACAGCGGACGGCCCTCATGCAGGGCCAGAATGTCGAGCGTTGGTTCGAGGTTTTCTCGGGTCACCAGTCCCTGCACGGTCACCTCGGTGCCGTCGGCAACAGTGCGCACCGGCACCGTGCGCCCGGCGGCCTTTGAGAATGCGCGCACTGCGTAGGCGTCGTCGGGTTCCTGCCGGTACTCCTCCGCGTACCGAACGCGGATGGGCGTATCTTCGTCTCCGGTGCCGCGGTACACACCGGCAATGACGCCGTCGAGGGACTGCACCATTTCCCGCGACACGGCGCTCGGGCTCAAGCCCAGCTCACGCGCCCGTTCGGCGTCCACGGTGAGCGTGACGCTCTGCTGGTCGCGGCGCCAGCTGCGATAGGTGTTGACTGTTCCGGGGACGGCCGCAACGGTGTCCTTCACTTCCTCGCCGAGCTCGTCGAGGATGAGCGGATCGTCGCCCCGCAGCCTGACCACAATGGAGGAGGCGGTGGTGGCCACGGCGGTGCTGCCTGACTCGCGGATAACGAGGTTCTCGATACCGGGTACTTTCGCGAGGCGCTCACGCAGCCGCTCCTGAATGTCCCATATGCTGTCCTCCCGCTCGGTGCGAGGGGTCCAGGCGATCGTTATGTAGCCCTGCGTGGGCCCCTGAACACCCCCGCCGCCGAAGGAGTGCATGCCCGGCTCGAAGCCGATCTGTGTCGACACCTGTTCGAGCGCCGCCTCACGACGGATGACCTCTTCGACGTTCGCGATGACCTCTTCGGTCTCTTCGAGGGAGGAGCCCGACGGCGTCTCTACCGTTACGAACGTGGTGCCTGAGTCCATCTTGGGAAGGAGCTCCATTCCCTGAGAAAGAAGGGTAACGGCGCCGAGAGCGAAGAGCCCGACCGCGGTGACAAGAACGATCCATCGGTGGCGGAGCGCGCCCTTCAGCAATCCGACGTAGACGCGTTGCAGACCACCCATGAGTGCGCCCCAGGGCCGTGCGAGCAGCTGCGCAATTCGCTCGAGGCGCCCGCCGCCCCGGGTGACCATCATGGTGAGGATGGGAACGAGGGCCAGCGCCACCAGAAGAGAGGAGAGGAAGGCGATGATCATGGTCGCGGCGAGGGGCCCGAAGGTCTTACCCACGAAGCCGTATAGGAACAGAAGCGGAACGAGAACGGTCAGCGTCGTTGCATTTCCGGCAATGACGGCAAACTGAATCTCCTTGGCACCCTCGAGTGCGGCCTGAAACGGCGTCACATCACCCTCCTGATAGTGACGGGTGATGTTCTCGAGCATGACGACCGAGGCATCGACCACCATGCCGACCGAAAGGATCACCGCGGTAAGCGTGACGAGGTCCACCTGTATGCCGAAGACCATCATTCCCGCGAAAGTCAGGAGAAAGGACATCGGCATCGAGATCGCAACTACGAGGCCCCGTCTGAAGCTTCCGAGAAACAGGAAGATGATCGCCGTGGCGAGGAGAAGGGCCTGGCCGACCGCCCCGAGCATGTTCCCGACCACCTGTTCGGTGAACGAGGCGCTCTCATCGGCCGTCACGATGTCGATTTCCGAATACTGCGCGTCGAGCTCGGCAAAGGCCTCCTGTGCACGGGTGACCACCTCTACCGTATTGGCGTCCTCCTG
>CAYOFA010000241.1:1870-3992 GCA_964402885.1 uncultured Spirochaetaceae bacterium | reverse complement strand
ACCCGCGCGGTACGGTGACGGATCCACTGCCGGGCCACGAAAATGGGTAGTTTGACGTGAAAGGTGAGGACCACCTGCTCGAAGGGCGAGGTGTGCTCATTCCGCATGAGGTACCTGATGAGCCCGCGGTCCTCGCGGAAGGTCTTGGTGCCGGCGCCGTAGGATACCCGGGCCGACTGCACGATGCGTTCATCGCCGCCGAGATAGTCCACCAGACGCACGAAGCCCTTGTCGAGTACGCGAAACTCCCGGTCGAGGATTTCCTCGGCCTCAGGAACGACGCTGTGTGCCATGTCGCTGTCCTCCCCTCTCGTCGGGAAAGGATAGCAGCTCCCGCGCCCTTAGTCCAAGGCGGCGGCTATGCGCACACGCTCGGAGCGCCACGCAACTTCCTGTAGCGCGTTTCGCCTGACCACGTAGTAGCGCTTCCACCGCGGGTCGATATCGCTTCGGATGAGCTCGTCGAGGCGTCGCACCACCATTCCGTGCTCGGGGTCACGATAGTTTGCCGCGAGCAACGGATCGTGGTGTAGAGAGAGGCGTTCCCGCCCGTCGTCGCCCGGCTCCCAGCGAGCGCGTACGCGGAACAGCGGGGTGTCGCCGGTGTGAGCCCGCGTGGTTCCCGCGTGCTCGGGCCCGAGCCGCCATGTCTGCCCCGAGATGAAGTTACCGGTGGAGTGCAGGATGAGGGCCGGACTCCCGTCCGCCCGCTCGATGTAATGCCAGGGCTGCACCACGTGGGGATGATGTGACCACACCACATCCGCACCGGCACGGGCCAGGCGCTCGAAGAAAGCCGCCTTTGCCGGATCGGGCTCGAGCGCATACTCCCTTCCTCCGTGATAGGACACGATGAAGAGATCGAACCCCAGCGCTCGAACGGAGACCCACTCCGCAAACGCCGCCGCGGCGGCGGTGTCCCGGTAGTCGACGAGCTGCACGAGCTCTCGCCCCTCGTGCACGTTGAGCATCTGCGTGACCGCGACGAACCCGATTCGTCGCCCGCCGGCACGAAGCTCGGTTACCGCGAAGTCCTCCCCGCCCTGCTGCCGGGTTCCATTCGATGCAAGCCCGTGACTGGCGGTCAGAAGGGCCAGGGCCGATCGCGTCTCGGCGACACCGCCGGCTCCCCAGTCGGTGACGTGATTGTTGGCCACCGAGAACACGTCCACACCGGCGTCCGCCGCCGCCCGCGCATACTCGGGGTGTACGTTGAAGCGGGGGTAGCTCGCGTAGGGCCGAGACGATACGACCGGCGTTTCGAGGTTCGCAAACGTAAGATCATCCGCGCCGAGAACATCCCGAACGTCGTCGTAGATGCGCGCGTAGTCGGCCATGGAGAAGTTCACCGTGTGGGCCATGATGTCGCCGAGAAAGGTGAGCGAGAGCTCTGCTGTCTCCTCGGCGTCGGCCGTGGTCCCGGCGTCGGCCGCGATGTCGGCCCGGGAGGGCTCGGCTGCTTTCGCCGGGGGGTCAGGGGCCTCCCGCGCCGGTGACAGGACGAGCATCCCGACGGCGGCAAGGATCACGAGCGCGGGCGGTATCGTCAGCACGGGAAGATCGAGGGGAATGAGGTAGCGCTTGAACAGCAGGCGGCTCACCCCATGATTATCAGGTGAGTTTTCGGGCCGTGTCCAGTGTCGCACCGCCCCGAATTAATGTATGTTACCTCCCGAGCTATGAGAGCATCGAGCATCATTGTCACGGGACTTATCATCATGAGCATATTCACCGCGGTCGGCCGGGCGGAGGCCCAGCAGGACCTCGTACGTGTGTACGGAGAGCGAAACGAGGAGGACGGCTACGACTTCTTCGCCGACAGCGCGCACGTCATCGAAACGTATGTGACGGTGGACTTTCGAAGCCTCACCAATCTCGAGGCCGATTTCGATCTTCCATACAGCCGCACACTCGAGCCGGGCGCGGAGCGGGTGTATCTGTTCACCCTCGACCTCGACGATCCGAAAGAACGTCGCGGCTACAGCGTCTCCTACTCATTTGCGCGCGGAGATCCGGCCGAGGCCGATCACGACGACTCACACCGCTACCTGTTCCCCTTTGCACACGGGTCCAAGCACCGCGTCACGCAGGGCTATCAGGGCGAGTTCACTCACTTCGGGGA
>CAYOFA010000241.1:0-1770 GCA_964402885.1 uncultured Spirochaetaceae bacterium | reverse complement strand
GGAGAGCCCTTCGAGGCCGTCTTCGGCCGGGACCTCGCCGCCGCGGACTTCGCGTCCCACAGTGCCGAAGTTCCGCTCAACCGCCAGGTGGAGTTCCGCACCGAGCGCGTGGACGCGACCTATATCGCCTTCATTCGAAACGGCTACGATCGGGCCGTGGATGTGACGATGACCGTCTCCGGGCGCGGCGTGGCCGCAACGGCGGACCTTCCGAAGCGGATGCGCGTTCCCGCGCAGACGGAGCGCTTCTTCACCCTCATTCGACCCGAGCCCGGCGCGCGCGAGCTTCGCTACAGCCTGCAGGTACTCGAGGCAACGCTCGCCGCGGAGTGACGGCCGGCGGCACGGCTCAGCCGTCGTTGCCGACGTAGTCCGCAAGATGGGGAATCTCCGCCCCGAAGCGCTCCTCGATGATCCAGCGCGCGATGTCCACCACCGGCACCGGGCTCGAATCGATCAATGTCGAGTCCGAGGTTGCAAGGAGATCCCCGGGCCGCCCCTTCAGCGCCTGATCGGCCGAGCGCACGAGCTGCAGCTCGAGCCTGCCCTCGAGATCCGCCCAGGCCTTCCGGGCCGTGCCGATGTGATCCTTGCTGTAGGTCACCGGCTCGTCGAAGTACACCGCAATGAGGCTCGCGCGGAGCGCCCGGAAACACTCGCCGAGCTCCGAGACCGCGCGCCGGTAGTCCTCGCCGGCGCGGATCCGGCGTGCGGGGTTTCCCGCATCCCGCAGATACCCGTCTGTGGCAATGAAGGTCGTGCGGCCCTGCAGATAGTTCACCAACGTGAAGAGCACATTATGCCCGTCGACCGTGATCGTAGATCCCGCCGGAATGCCCGATGGCCCCATCAGGCGCCGGCGGCGGGCCTCGGCACGGGCCCGGGAGACGACGCCCCGATAGAGGATGTTTCGCTCGGTTCCCGAGAGCCGGTGTCTGTCACCGACGAGCTTCAGCACACCCTTCACCGGATAGCCGCGCTCCACGAAGAGCGCGTAGTCAGCGATTGCCTGTCGGAGGGCCGGCCGTATTCCGTCGTCGGGGCTCATTGGAAGAGAAAGATCATCTCGGGTCCTTCTTCGAGGGGGCGACGGTCGTAGTAGCCGTATTCACCGAGAATCGAGAACCCGGATGCGGCAAGCCGCACCTGCATCTGGTACGGGAAGTAGTATTTGAGGGCGAAGGGATCGCGCACGCTCTCGCGTCGGCCGTCGGCGTGCTCGACGTGAAAGCTCACTTCCGAGTGGATGATCTGCTCGTCGTGGTCTACCCCGAGACCGGTGCGCATGCGGGTGATCACCTCGCCGGTCTCCGGCATGCGGCGCACCCAGTCGACCTGCTCGCCGACCCAGCTCGCGTCGGGCTCACCGTGGACGGCGAAGAGGTCGATAACGGCCGTGCCGCCGGGCATGAGGTGGCGGCGGATGCCGGCGAGCGCTCCGGCTATCTCCTCCTCGTCGGTGAGGGCCTGAAAAGAGCGAAAGGGCACGATGACGAGGGGAAACCGCCGCTTCACGTCGAAGTCCGCCATGTCGTCGCGATGGAGATGGATGCGGCGCGATATCTCCATCGGCAGCCGGTTGAGCTTGGACTGCAGCACCCCCAGCATCTCGCGGGAGAGATCGAAGCCGTAGACCTCGTATCCGGCGCGGGCGAGCGGAATGGTCACACGCCCGGTGCCGCAGGCAAGCTCGAGAATCGGGCCTCCCGTTTCGGCGGCGAGCTGGAGATAGAACTCGACGTCCTGGTGCGGATACCAGGCAAGGTCGAG
>CAYOFA010000240.1:0-3994 GCA_964402885.1 uncultured Spirochaetaceae bacterium | reverse complement strand
GCGGCCACACACGCGCCGGATCGACTGGCTGACTTCGCGCTTGACCTTTTCGGAAGCCAGGGAGCGGACCTCGACATACCCGAGCGAGAGCATTCCGAACCGGTTGATCTACACAAATGATTCTAATCGACACCAACATCGTTTCGGAAACAATGCGCCCACGACCGGACCAACGGGTGATGGAATGGCTCAGCGTGTGCTTCACTTCGACCCGGAAGCAGCCCACACCTATGCACGGATCATGTCACACCGCAGAGCAATCGGTCGACCGATGGCATCACTGGACGGCCAGATCGCCTCGATAGCTCACTCCAGGGGCTGCGCCCTCGCCACGCGAAACGTTGCGGATTTCACCGATTGCGGCCTCGAAGTCCTAAACCCGTTCGAGCGGCATTAGCACTGGCTCGTCGGCGCCTCGATGGTCGAGCTCGCACCGGCGCGGCAGTCGGCATCAAGGGCCGAGATCGGCGACGCCGTTCGAAGGCTGTACCGAGCCTTGTGGAGATAGTCTCCCCTGTCCTGCGTTCTTTCAGCCCCTACGTCCCGGCATCGTGGGAACGCCGCAACTCCGCGAAGTAGCGAGTCTCGACGTGCTCAGAGATTCGGACGATGGTCTCCCGATCGTGCCTCGAGAACGTTGGCGCAAGCTCGAGGATCTCGTCGAGTTCGGACACGATGTACCCGAGAGCCTCACGCTCATCGGCGCTCGAGCGCGTCGTCTTGACCTTCTCGGTGATGTCGCGGGTAGCCTTCATCAGGTCACGCTTCATCCCGAGTCGAACGATCGTTCGGGTGCGGCGCACCATCTTCCGAACTTCGTCGTCGGAAATCGAGGCGTAGGCGCGGCGGAAGAAGGCGTCTGGGATGTCGTCCCCCGCGCCCGGGTCGACCCCGTTCTCCGCGCATATCTCTTTGAGCACCTCGAGTATACGCCGCTCGAGCGTGTTGGCGAGACGGTAGGCGGAGACGAGCTCCATGGCCGCCGCGCTGACCTCCGGCACCTTCGTCGTGTGGGCGACGAGCACTCCGGCGAGGTGGGGCAGCAGGCCGAGGAGCGAGGTCGGGCTTCCGATGATGGACGCCACCGTCTCCATGCCCGCATCCCGCAGCTCTCTGCGCTCTCCTGCCGGATACATGACGCGCTTGAAGAATTCCTTTATCCGCTGGATCTTCCCGGCCTCGAGCAACGGTCTGACTTCCTCCGTGCGGAAATCGGGCAATTCCTTCAGATACTCGTACGTGTAGCGGCGGTCGATCTCCCGATGAAAGAAGCGTATGAGGGCATCTCGAAGCTCTTCAGTCGGCACGTTCCGCGGCCTCCTCCTGAAGCGCCTGCATCGCGGCGGCTGTGTTTCTGTCTCCAAAGCGCTCCATTGCGGCGCGAAGGCCCATCTTCCGTTCCCGAAACACGGTGCGAGTTCCATACGCCATGTACGTGTACGAAACCCCGTCGACGACCACGGGCTCGAAGTACCAGCTTCCGTCGGTCGCAACGATTTGATCATCGATGGGCTCGTCCAGTTTCCACCACACGTTGAGCTCGGCCCCGCTCTCGGCCGGCCCCTCGAGGAAGTAGTGAAGGATGTACTCATACTCGCGGCTGAAGATCAGGAACCGAAACGCGAGTTTCTGCCGCACTCTGGCGTAGGTCACCGGTCGGCCGTCGGAGCAGAGCACCTCGGACGCTTCGAGATTCGGCAGGAACTCGTCCTGGCGATCGATGTCGCGGATCGCTGTCTTGAAGTCCCCGATGTCCTCGCGAAAGAGCGCGTGCATGTGCAGTCGAGCCTCGAGCTCGCCCTGAGCATTATTGTTTAGTATTCGAATATTCTTCTCCACCAGGCGCGGCTCTCCGGGTTCGGACGCGAGAGCCTCCAGGTCGTGAGCGCGAAACCCCCACTCGTCGTTCAGCCCCGACGGCGGCTCGCAGGACTGAGCATCTGCGATACCCGGTAACAGAAACAGAAAAAGAAGCCCCAAAATGACGCTCACGAGGGGCACGGCGGGAACAGGGACGATAGATGTTTGCCTGGTTGTTCGAAATGGCTCGGGCATATATCCAATATATGTATTACTCGAGGATAGTGACTACCGCATCCATTGGAAGCTGCCGGTGGACGGTTCCCGGGGTTAATTAGTACACTATCAAATAGAAAGAGCGGAAACGTTCAATAAGGAGAGGAAGGAATATGGCTAACGAAACGAATCCTTTTCAGGAAGGCCTCTACGCAGGTCTCGGTCTTGCACTTCGCGCCAAGGAAAAGGTCGAAGAGTTCGGTAAGAAGATCACCGAGGACTACCAGATGAACGAAGAGCAGGGAAAGAAGTTCATGGAAGACCTCGTGAACCAGTCGGAGGAGACCCGCACGCGACTCGATGAAATAATCGAGGCGAAGCTGGAAGCCTACATGAAGGATGCCGGTATTCCGAGCAAGGACGACATGAACAAGCTTTCCAAGAAGATCGACGAACTTGGAAAGAAGATGGACTCCAAGTAAGTAGTAAGCGAGGAACAAGCTATTCTTCGTCGAAAGCTGCGTCGGGGGCAGGTTCTATCGCGTTACGGGGAAATCATATCCGTACTTGCCAAATACGGATTGGCGGAACTCGTAAGCCATAGGCCGCTCCTCAGACGCATATCAGTCCCATTTACCCGTAGCGGGGGCAAGTATCGCCCCCCGCGTCTCGTTCGGGAGAACTTCGGGCAGCGGCTTCGCCGCGCGCTCGAGGAGCTCGGCCCAACCTTTATCAAGCTCGGACAGATCCTGAGTGACCGCGCCGACATCATTCCAGAGTCCGTGGTCCTCGAGATGAAAAAACTCCAGGACGAAGTGCCGCCGTTTCCCACGGACGAGGCGAAGCGGATCGTCTCCGAGAGTCTGGGGTATCCCCTAGACGAGCTGTTTCTCTATTTCTATGATGAGCCGGAGGGCGCAGCATCGCTTGCGCAGGTGCACCGTGCCATCCTCCCGACCGGTAAGCCGGTTGCCGTCAAGATCAAGCGGCCCGGAATAGACGAGCAGATTGAAGCCGATCTGCAGATCATGCGGCAATTCGCCAACTTCGTTGACAGCTACACGAGCTATTTCGAGACATTGAGCGCTCAGGATATCATCGAGGAGTTCGAGACGCAGATCCGAAAGGAGCTCGATTTCGTCGAAGAGTTCCTGAGCGTCAGAAAGTTCGCGGCGGATTACGAGAACGATGACACCGTCATCGTGCCGGAGGTTTACGACCAGTACACGACGCACGACGTGCTCGTCCAGGAGTTCATACACGGGCAGAAAGTTTCCGAAATCATCGAGAATCCGAGCGATCGATTCGACACCAGGCGAATCAACCTCCGCACCGCGGATTTCATCATGTCGCAGCTGTTCATTAACGGCTATTTCCATGCCGATCCGCATCCGGGAAACTTCTTGGTAATCGAAGGGGACGTAATCTGTTTCATCGACTTCGGAATGGTCTACTCGCTCCGGCCCTATGAGCAGGACAATCTAAACCTGATGATGATCGGACTCGCTCGACTCGATCCGGGCCTGGTGGCGCGCTCGCTCCTGCGGATGGGTTATGCGGAGGGAAAGGTCGATGAGGCCCGCTTCGAGTCCGTCGTGTACGACTACATCGAAGAGCATCTCAACAGACCGCTCGAGTACATCGACATTCCCTCGGCCTTCATGAGTCTGCTTCAGACCGTAGTTCGATTCGGCATACGTCTTCCACCGCGGTTGATCTATGTGGCGAAAGTGCTCGGGAGTATGCAAACCATCGGGTCCGGACTTGATCCGGAGTTCCAGTTACTCAAATACCTGAGAGATTTCTCGCCGCGCATCTGGGCCAACCAGCTCGGCTCCACCCGCGCCGGGAATCGCGTCCTCAAGACCGCCCTCGACTGGAACGAAGCTCTCGCCGACGCTCCAACCGTAGTCCAGGAAACCAAGCGGCTCCTCAGAGACAGGCGACTCAATATCAATATCCCTCAGGCCGAAAACAT
>CAYOFA010000239.1:0-4000 GCA_964402885.1 uncultured Spirochaetaceae bacterium | reverse complement strand
GCGGAACCTCTCCGCCTACCAGATCGACACGGTGCTGCTCGAAAAGGAGACAGACGTTTCGTTCGGTGTCTCCAAGGCGAACTCCGGGATCGTACACGGCGGGTTTCACCATAGTACGAAGCATCTCAAGGCCAGACTCGAGATTCAGGGGAATGTGATGTTCGATCGGCTTGCCCGCGAGCTCGACTTCCCCTTCAAGCGTTCGGGCATCCTCGTCGTCGCACTGAAGAACGAGGACATGAAGTACATCGATCACCTCTACACCCAGGGCCAGGAGAACGGCGCCATCGGCATCGAGCTCTGCTCCCGGGACCGGATGTTCGAGCTCGAGCCGAAGCTCAACCCCGACACGATCGGTGGACTGCACGCGCCCTCGGGCGGCATCCTCGAGCCCTACCGGTTCGTTTTCTCCATGGTCGAGTCGGCGCAGAAGAACGGGGTAGAGGTGATGACCGACTTCGAGGTTTCGAAAGCCGAGCCTCTGTCGACCGGCTACCGCATCCATGCCGCCGACGGGAGAAGCATCGAGGCTGACTACGTGGTGAACGCGGCCGGCCTCTACGCCGATCGGGTCTCCGCCATCTTCGGTGCCGAGAAGTTCGAGATCCATCCGCGAAAGGGCGAGTATTACCTCCTCGACCGACAGACCAAAGCCTCGCCGGAGAAGGTGCTCTTCCCGGTGCCGACCAAGGTATCCAAGGGTATGCTCGTGATCCCCACCGCCGAAGGTACGGTGCTCGTGGGTCCGACCGCCCAGGACATCGATGACAAGGAGGATGTGGCCACCTCCGCCGAGGAGCTTGATCACATCTTCGATGCTGCGCGCAAGATGATGCCCGTGGTGTCGCAGAACGACGTGATCACCTCCTTTGCCGGCCTTCGGCCGACCATGGAATCCGGGGACTTCTACATCGACGTCTCCGACGAGGCGCCCAACTTCATCCAGGTAGCCGGCATACAGTCGCCGGGGCTCACCGCCTCGCCGGCTGTCGGTGAGTACGTGAAGAACCTCCTCAAGAAGGCCGGCGCCACGCTCACCGAGAAGTCGGACTGGGATCCGTTCGTGAGCAAGGTTCCCCGCATCCGCGACGCCGGGCCCTTCGATGCCGATCAGCTCGTGCAGCAGCGGGCGGAATACGGCAACGTGGTTTGCCGCTGTGAGGAGATCTCCGAGGCCGAGATCATCGAGGCCATTCGCCGCGGCCACACCACCCTCGACGGGGTGAAGTACTTCACCCGCGCCGGTATGGGGCGCTGCCAGGGCGGATTCTGCTCCTACAAGATCATGAAGATCATCATGAGAGAGACCGGCTTGTCGCATGACCAGATCACCAAGCGCGGCGCAGGCAGCGAGATTCTGATGGGGACGCTATGAAAGAGCTCGAATACGACGTTGTAATCATAGGCGGTGGCGGGGCCGGTATGTCGGCCGCACTCAGCGTGCATGAGCAGGGGTTCAGCTGCGCCGTGGTGGAGCGCGAGGCACATCTCGGCGGCATACTCCTGCAGTGCATTCATAACGGATTCGGCCTGCAGGAGTTCAAGAAGGAGTTCACCGGCCCCGAGTACGCCGACGAGTTTATCCAGAAGGTGCGCGCCGAGGAGATCGACGTGTACGAGCGTACCACGGTGATGTCGCTCACCCCTTCGGACGGCGGGCATGAGAGCTACTGCTACTCGCCGGAGAACGGGGTCATGCGGCTGACGAGCCGTGCGGTCATACTGGCAATGGGCTGCCGCGAGCGAAACCGTGGCAACATCCGCATCCCGGGTACCCGCCCGGCAGGTGTGTATACGGCCGGCCTCGCGCAGCGGCTGGTGAACATCGAGGGCTACATTCCCGGCAAGGACGTCGTCATCATCGGTTCGGGAGACATCGGCCTCATCATGGCGCGCCGGATGACCTGGGTCGGAAGCAACGTCCACGCCGTCGTCGAGATACAGCCCTATCCGTCGGGGCTCACGCGCAACATCGTGCAGTGTCTCAACGACTTCGAGATTCCCCTCTACCTCAGCCACGTGATATCCCGCATCGAGGGCCATGACCGCGTCGAGCGCGTCGAAGTGACGCCGCTCGTGGACGGCATCCCCGATACCGATCAGAGCTTTTACGTCGACTGCGACACCGTCCTGCTCTCGGTCGGGCTCATTCCCGAGAACGAGCTGTCGAAGGCCGCCGGGGTAGAGCTCAACCCCCAGACCGGCGGAGCGCTGGTGGATTCGACGATGATGAGCAACGTACCGGGGATATTTGCCTGTGGAAACGTGCTCCACGTGCACGATCTCGTGGACTTCGTCTCCGAGGAGGCCCGGCGGACCGGTGCCTACGTGGCGAAGTACCTGCGCGGGCAACGGCCCAAGCGGGAGGTCCGCATCAAGGCAGGGGCGAACGTTCGCTACGTCACCCCGACCCGCCTCAATCCCGCCGAGCCCGACAAGCTCTACATGCGCTCTCTCGTGGTGAAGAACCACGCCGAGGTGGAGATCAAGCTCGACAACAACGTCATCAAGAAGACCCGAAAGACGCACGTCCAACCCTCTGAGATGCTCAGCGTTAAGCTGAAAAAGAAGGACATCGAGGACGTCAGGTTTACCGATGACTCCGTGCTGGAGGTGAACATCCGATGAGCGCCAGGAAAGACTACGGCGAGCCCATTCGCGAGATGATCTGCATTAGCTGCCCGATCGGCTGTCACCTGCAACTCTTCAAGGACGAGGACGATGAGCTCGTGGTGAAGGGCAACCGCTGCCCGCGCGGCAAGGAGTACGCGCAGGAGGAGTACTACGCTCCCAAACGCGTCGTCACCGCGACCGCCGCCACCGCGGATCCCGATGCGCCGCGGCTGCCCGTGCGCACAGACAAGCCGCTGCCGAAGGAGCACATCAACGACCTGATCTCCGAGGTCTACGCCCTCGAGGTGAAGCTGCCGGTGGACCGGGGGGCGGTGCTCATCGAGAACTACCGGGACACCGGCGTGAATCTGGTGTCCTCACTGACGCTCGGGAAGTGATCCGGGCGCCACGCCTATGGCCAGGACCGCCGAGACCACCCGTACACGGAACGAAACCGAGCCCGAGCATCCGGCGATGTACCGGGTGCTCCTTATAAATGATCACTACACCACCGTGGACTTCGTCGTGTGGGTGCTCATGGAAGTCTTCGGCAAGGGCGCGGCCGAGGCCTACAAGATCATGCTCGACGTGCATCACCGCGGGAAAGGCCTTGCCGGCGTGTACACCAAGGACGTCGCCGAGTCGAAGGCCGACCGGACCATGAAGCTCGCGCGGGAGCAGGGCATGCCGTTTCGCGCCGAGGTCGAGCCGGAGTAGCGGGCGCCGCGCCACCCCCGGTCGCCACTTATGGCAAGCTTTCGCAGGCCTCACCGTCTCCGTCGGCGTCGAGGCGGTGCGGGTCCCGGTCCGGACCGCCGGCTGCCTCGAAGAAGGCCTGCGCCTCGGCCTGGGTTCTGAAGTCCGAGCAGTCGCGGTCCGGCGTGGTGGTACCGTCGGCGGGTGCGTCGCCGGAGAGGCCGCCCTCATCACCGCGGCGGCCGCGCCGCCACTCCCACGGCGGCACCGCCCCCGCGCGGCTCCACAGGCCCCGCTGAGCGTCCCGTGCCTGCTGCTCGGCCCGACGCAGGGTGGCGTCGTCCGGGGCGTAGGTCCGATACCACCAGGCAAGCCCCGCCGCGACAAGCGCCTCATTGAGCGACCCGCCGTCGGGGAGCCGTACGATTCCCACCAGCCGCCCGTAGCGGTCACGGTCGGTCACCTCGACGGTGATCCGTCTGCCGAGCGTGCGCCGGGTGGTGTATCGAGCAGCCTGTTGGCCGTAGGGCTGGGCCGATTCGGGGCAGTCCACGCCGTGGAGGCGCACCGCCACCGTCCCCGTTCCCACATCGACCTCGATGGTATCTCCGTCGCGCACCTCCACGACGGTGCCGGTGACGGTTTCCGGCGGCGCGGCGGCCGCGGCCAATGGGAACAGGAGCTGGAGAAG
>CAYOFA010000238.1:1414-4268 GCA_964402885.1 uncultured Spirochaetaceae bacterium | reverse complement strand
GAGCTCGAGAAGCTCGGCAAAGCCTCGACGGACGTCATCCTGCCGATGGATTTGAGCGACATAAACACCGTCCGCGAACGGGTGAAGACCATGCTTCGCCGCGGGTGAGGGGCGACGGGCTAATCATCCTGATACAGCTCCGAGACCTCATTCCAGGCCTCGGGATCGTCGCTGCGCAGGCGTGAGAGGAGGGCGAAGAGGTACCGCAACAGGTTCAACTGCTGCGTCTTCTTGGCGTCGAGGTCGCTGTCCTCGGTGAACCCGAGGGCAGCCATGTCGCCTTTGTCGAGGTTTACCGTTCTCTTCATCTCGCGGATCATATCGTCCTTCGTAAACCGGGTGACATTTTCCACCGGCATGATGAGCATCGGCGAGTATCCGATCTTCTCGAGTCGCCGCGCCGTCGCATCGATCGTTTCGGGTGAATGGGAGGGAAGCTGCTCCACGGCCCGGGCTGATGCGTCAAACGTTTGCTGCAGGTTGGCACTTTCCATGGGTTCTCCTGTTTGCTACATGATAAACGGTTGTAACCATGTGGCCAACGCCCCTAATATATGCTGAAACACAGAAGAAGGAACCGATACAATGAGTGCCCGAGACGTACGCACGGAAGACAGATGGTACCGGATCGCAGATGAAGCCACGGCGCCCTCGCCTCGTGTCCTGGTATTCCCGGACCGGGTTCGTCGCAACATTCGAAGCGCGATCAAATCCGTTGGTGGTGCACAGCGCCTCAGACCCCATGTCAAAACGCACAAGAGCCGCGACGTAGCTCGCCTTCACCTCGATGAGGGCATATCGAAGTTCAAGTGTTCCACCCTCTCGGAAGCCGTCATGCTGGCCGATGCGGGCGCGTCGGATGTCCTCATTGCATACCAGCTGGTGGGCCCCAACCAGGCGATGCTCTGCGACCTCATTCGACGTTTTCCCGACACCCGCTTTGCGTGTCTCGCGGACAATGCGGGCACCGTCACGGCTCTCGAGCGTGAGGGGCAGAAGGCCGGCGTGCAGATCGCCGTGTATATCGATCTCGACATCGGCATGCACCGGACCGGCATTCTCCCCGGCGATGACGCGGTGGAGCTCTATCGGAGGATAGCCCGTTCCAACGTGCTGACCGCCGGCGGCCTGCATGCCTACGATGGACACATTCGTGATCCCGATCTGTCGCAGCGCCGGGAACGAGCCGCGGAGGCCCGGCTCGGGGCTACGAGAATGCGGGATCGGCTTCTCGCGGAGGGCGTTCCCGTGCCCGAGCTCGTCGTCGGCGGCACACCGACGTTTCCCTGTCACGCCGAAGCCCTCGAGGACGGCATGAGCGCCTCTCCGGGAACCTATCCGTATTTCGACTGGGGATACGCGACGAACTTCCCCGACCTGCCGTTCGTCGGGGCGGCAGTGCTCCTCTCCCGCGTCATCAGTGTGCCGGCCCCCGGGCGGTTCACCGTCGACGTCGGGAGCAAGGCGATCGCCGCCGACCCCGTGCAGCCGCGGGGCACCATCCTGAACCTCCCCGAGGCCGAAGCGGGGCCACAGAGTGAGGAGCACTGGGTTTTCACCGTGTCACAGGACAAGACCCCCGAAGTGGGTGAGGTGATGTATATCTGGCCCCGGCACATCTGCCCGACGATCGAGCACTACAACCACGTAGCGGTTGTCTCCGAGGATGGAAGAATTACCGATCACTGGGAGGTGACGGCACGGGGCCGGGACGTTTTCGCGTCGACGTAATCGGTGCTGCCGGAATAGCTAAACATGAACAGGAGGCAGGCATATGCCCACGAGAGAAGAGACACTGGAAACCCGCGGATACGCGATGGCCGATGCACCGAATCCCGGCGGACTGTACCGCCCGGTGATTCTCCACGACGGCGTCGCGTATCTGTCGGGAATGGTGCCGTTCCGAGGCGGCGAGGTCGCTTACACCGGTAAGGTGCCCTCGGCGGTCAGCGTGGAGGATGCACAGAAGGCGGCTGAGATCTGTGCGGCGAATCTGCTGCGCGTCTTCGCCCGCGAGGTGGGCCCTCTGGATATGGTCAAGCAGGTACTCAAGGTAACCGGGTTCGTCAACGCCGATCCGGGTCTGACCGAGGCCCACCTGGTCATGAACGGCGCCTCACGTCTGATCATGGACGTACTCGGCGACGCCGGAACGCACGCCCGATCCGCCATAGGTGTGGCGACGCTTCCTCTCGGTGCCAGCGTGGAAGTGGAGATGATCGTCGCCGTATCGAAGTAGCGCGCGCCCCCGCCGCTACGCCGCCGTTGCCCCCGCCCTCGGCTGTGACAGGGCAAGCCCGATCCCGCACGCGACGACCACGCCGGCAAGCACTACGCCGAGACCGGCGAGAGCCGCGCCGAAGCCCCACCGGTCTATGGCGGAGCCGAGAATCGGAGTGAGCACGGCGCTTCCCTCCATCCCGGAGAAGTAGTAGATCCCGAGCACCGTCGAGCGGCGTCGCTCGCTGATCTCCGCGGCGATGTGGGCCTCGGCGGTGGGCATGCGGGCGAACATGAGGGTGCCGATTGCCAGAAGCAGGACGAACATCAGGGCGGGGAAGGGCGTGAGCGGAATGAGGGCGAGAAGCGGGGCGAGGAGGATGCCCACTGCGATCATGACTCGCACGCGTCCGAACACATCGGAAAACCAGCCGCCGAGGGGCGCGGCGAAAAGGCCGGCCCCGAAGATCACCGAGATGAACCCCGCCGCAAGCCGATCGTCGACACCGCGCACGTCTACGAGGTACAGGGGTATGAACGGGATCGTACTCGCCACGGCGGTCGAGATGATGCCGGTCAGAATGAGAAAGATGGTCATCCGGACGGCGGTGCCGGCTCGTGGGCGGGTGCCGGC
>CAYOFA010000238.1:0-1314 GCA_964402885.1 uncultured Spirochaetaceae bacterium | reverse complement strand
CCGAGCAACGCCACGGGTAGCGAGAGCGAGAGGAAGCTTCCACGCCAGCCGACGAGAGACACGAGCCCTGCGGCGATGAGAGGCGCGAGAAAATGGCTCGAGCTTCCGCCGATAATGTGCACGCCGAGGGCGCGGCCGCGCCGCTCGGGGGAGACGAACCTGGAAATCACCGCCGATGCCGCCGGATGGTAGCCGCCTCCGGCAATACCCATCAGCACCAGACCCACGAGCAGAAGCGCGAACGCGGGTGACAGCCCGATGAACACGCCGGCAACGGCGACCCCGCCGATACCAAGCAGCAGCATGTAGCGTGGCCCGAGCCGGTCAGCCAACCATCCGGCCGGCAACTGCGACAGGCCGTAGGAGAGCGTGAACGCCGAGGTCACGATTCCCGACTGCGCGTAGGAGAGGCCGAACTCGTCCCGGATGAAGGGCAGAAGCGGCACGAGCAGGGCGGTGAGCACGTGATGAGCAAAGTGCGCGCCGGCAAGGAGGCCGATGAGGCGCGAGATACCGGACGTTGCGGGAATCGTCGAGGCCGAAGTCACGCCGGCCCCTTAATCGATTGCCTCGCGGCCGGGTCGCTTACCCACGGGCGCGGCATACACGGCGAACTCATCGTGCCCGTCGAGGCCGAGCAGGTCGTCGAGCTTGTCCTGATCGTAGGCGCCGACCGCACAGGTGCCGCAACCGACTTCCTCGCAGGCAAGATAGAGCTGCCCGCAGACGTGTCCGGCGTCCAGTAACACGAGCCTGAGGCTCTCCGAGCCGTAGGTCCACTCGCAGCGGTAGGGAACGGCCGCCCACACGAAGTCCACCGCGGCGCCAAAATGATGCTTCAGGAGCGCTTCCTCGAGGACCTCATCCATCCGCTCGATCGGGCCATAGGAGCACAGCGCGTGGTCGAAGGGCAGATAGCGATAGAGCCCCGGCTCGATGCCCTCGACGCGGGAGCAGAAGAGGTAGGTCTCGAAGGGATGGCGTGCGCCGCCCGACGGCACGGTGCGAAAGCTCGCCTTCTCGGTATGCTTTCGAACGCCCTGCGTTGCCCACAGGAGGAACGAGAGCTCCTCGAGGGTCAGCGGCGTGTCTGCGAACTTCCGCCGCGAGGCGCGGTTCCGGATGGCATCGCCGACCGCGATCCCGGCCGTGACGGCCGCGCTCGGATCCGGGAGGGCAACTGTTGTCCCCGAGCACGGCTTCTGCATCGCCGGGACGGGCTTCCCCCGGCGGTGGTCGGTCTTCCCTCGGTCCAGCTCCACCCAGCGGGTCTTCAGGAGCGTGCGTTTGTATTCGGTGTCGTGTGTGCTCATG
>CAYOFA010000237.1:1484-4275 GCA_964402885.1 uncultured Spirochaetaceae bacterium | reverse complement strand
TTTGTTTTCTCCTCTCGTCTATAACGATACGCCTGGGCCGGAAAATGTCAACTGAATTTCGATAGTATTCTAAGGAAAATAGCGGCAGTTCGTTGCATGCATGGGCGAGCGTAACTGGCCCTTTACTCTCAATTTCGTCGATATCCCGACGGTGAAGCGCAAAAACGGCCTTGTCTCGATCTTCGCGAACGGTATCGACACATTTAGAGGACGTTCAATCCGAGGAACTTCGACGATCCGTTGTGCAAGCGCTGCGACGGCAAGCTCTTCTATTTCTCCGAAATCGTAACCACGCCGTCCCAGTCGTCAGGGAGAGACATGGATGCAAAGGTTGTTGAACGCTCGCGGAACTTGGCGGCCACGGTATCACCGGGCAGCAACTTCTCTACTGCGGCGAAATACCGAGATGCTTCCTCGAAGCGACCATCGTAATACAGTCGCAGGCCTGCGTGGTGAATCTTCCAGGCTTTCTCGGTGGCTGCATTGAGCTCTCTTCGCACTGCGAATAACGCCACCCCGCGTCTCTTGCCTTTGACCCTGACGCGGTCGATCATCCGGCAGGGGATCCGATCCTTGATGCGTCTTCTGACTGAGTCAGAGATGATGATGGGCTCGCTGTAGACCTTCGTCAGCCCCTCGAGACGGGAGGCGAGATTAACCATGTCACCGACGACGGTGTAGTCCATCTTTCGCTCGGACCCGATGTTTCCGATGGTGACGTCCCCGTAGTTGATCCCGACACCTATGCGAAACTCCCGTCTGCCATGCTCCCGTTGCCACTCGTTGAAGCTCAAAAGTGCATCCATCATGTCCAGGCCCGTGCTTACCGCGTGAAAGGCACTGTCGGTGTCTTCTGCCGGGGCACCGTAAAACGCCATGACCGCGTCGCCGATGTACTTGTCGACCACACCCTGGTGCTCCATGATGATATCCACCATGCGACCGAAGTACTCATTCAGCGACTCCACCACCTCGCCCGACTCCATCTGCTCTGAGATGCTCGTGAAGTCCCGGATATCGGAGAACAGAATTGCAAGGCGACGGTTCTCGCCGACAAGCATGGACTCAGGCGCCGCAAAATACTGCTCGATCACCTGCTGCGGGGCGTATTTCTGGAACACATTGCGAACCTTTGCTTCGCGTTTCTGCGAAACCGCTGCTTTGAGGGCGTAACTTTTGATTTCGCCGTAGGCATCGGAGAGAGCCTCCGTCATCACGTTGAAACTATCACCCAGAACCCCCGTCTCGTCGGCGTAGGGCACGTCCACCCTCCGGCTCAGATCTCCGGTATCCACGATGCCCTGCATCGCCTGAACTACCGTGTTGAGCGGTCGGGTTATGAGTTTGGAAAAGACGATGATGAGAGGTATCGCGGCAAGCAGAACGATAGTGAGCACGAGCGCTGCACGCGTGTAGATAGCCTCAACCGGTGCGAAGAATGCCTGTCGCTCTTCGGTAACCAGAAAGACCCAATCGAACGGGTCGAACTCCGCGAGCTCACCGACTCGTCGCACGCCCCCGAGGGTAAGATCCAGCGAACCTCCGCGGCGGTTCTGCAACAGCGAGGCCAGCTCGGTCTGCTCGCGCTCACTCAGCGAGAACTCTCCGGTGGCAAACGCCGGCTCGCCGTCGGGGGTCACAGCGGCGATCAGCTCGGAATCCGTCCTCGTGAGACCGGCGGCGTAGGAGGAGACAGTCTCCTTCGCTGCGGTGACGAATCGCTCCTCGCCGAGCAGGTCGTTCTCTTCGAGGAGTGCATGCTGACTCTGCGAGAATCGAACCAGTTCCTCGGCCTTGAAGCGCAGGAGACTCTGGGCAACACCCGATATTCCTTCAAGGGCGGCAACAGAGGCCGAGAACCCCACGAAGATTACAGGGACGACAACAAGTGGAAGGAAAAGCAGGACGATCTTCGGCGCGATCCTCATCGCTCTGTCCATGATAGCCGGCGTTCAGCAGGCGGTCAATGTTCTCCGTGCTCCTGCATTGCGCTTCGGAGGCTGTCTGCCCTACACTTTCTGAAGGGAGCATATGTCGGATTCGCACAGCAGCGCACACGGTACACTCGCCAACCATGATACCGGTCCCGAGGTACAGGGCGTCAGCGCCGATGAACGTCGTCAGATCGTTGCGGAGATAGACGCCCTTCTCAGGGAACGACGACCGGGCCGCAGACCCCCCGGCCCGTCTCCGCAGCGAAAAAAAGGCGTTTTGCTGCCGCTTGTCGTGAATCTCGCTGCGCTTCTTTTTCTCGCAGGAGGCGTGGCATTAACCCTCTACGGTGGTGCCGTCTTCGACAACCAGAGCGTCGGTGCATACTCTCCCTACACTACCACCGAATCCCTCCTCGTCGAGGCCGTGCAGGAAGAGGCCGAAGGCGCCATAAGTGAGAGGGAAAGGCGGATTGAGGAGATACGCCAACGGCTCCAGGAGCTGCAAGCCACCAGGGACGCGGAGACCGGCGAATCCCCGGCGCGCGGCGATACCGCCGCCCTCGCCGAAACACTCGAGGCGGAACTCCAGGAACTCACCCGGCGCGAATCATCCGCACGGGAACAGCTGGATAGCCTTTCAGAGCTCCGCGACCAGGAGGTATTCCTCCTCCGACAGGTGGAGGCCGCCTACGAAGAGACCGCCGAACAACTCTCGGCTGGACAGCGTGAGAGCGCCGTAGAGACCATCGATCAGGTCGCCGGTCTGCTGCGGACGGGTATAGCCGGCACCGAACGAACTGCGCCGGCAATTTCGGCGTTGCGACGGGCCAACGAGGCGCTCCGCGCCGGAGTTGCCG
>CAYOFA010000237.1:0-1474 GCA_964402885.1 uncultured Spirochaetaceae bacterium | reverse complement strand
CGCGACAGCTCGAGAGCCCTCCCCATCGCTACCGACAGAGATCGCAAACCCGGCGCTCGAGCGACTCGAAGCTCTGCGGGAGCTCGTCGACGAAGCGGAGACGCAACTCGAAGCCGGTGATACCGGGGAGGCGACGCGCCTCTACGGTGCGGCGCTCTCGCAGATCGAGAGCGTGGAGCGAGCGCATGAGCACATACTCCGCACCGAACGCGAAACGTCGCGAGCAGAGAACCGGCGCCTCCGTCGACGACTCGCCGACGCACAGGGACGGATTCAGACTCTTGAGTCCCGTGCCGGCCAACTCGCCGCCGAACTCAGCGCGCTCCGCGCGCGAGCTGACCGGGCCGGAGCAGCGGTACGAGAGACCACGCCTTCGGTCGACGCACCGGTCTCCAGCGCCGACCGGGAGCGGATTGTCGACCTCCTCGACACGAAAGTCCTGCTACGCGAGGTTGCGGACTCCGAGCCGGTTCGAGCCCAACATCCCGGACTGTACGAGGATATGGAGAGCTACTTCGATGCGTTCGGTGATGAGAAACTGGCCACCGGCTGGACTCGCGCATTCGCCGCAGCCAATCGGGCGCTCGATGCTGCCGCGCAGGCGATGGGAACGGAGCTTCCCGCGCGAGAAGCACCCGTTCCCGAAGACCAGTATGAAAACTACGCCCGACGGCTCAACGCCCTCCTGGAAGACCTCGCCGAGGCCTCCCGGTAAAAACGGGCACGGAACGACTACGGATTCGGCACGTCAAACGCCTCATTCGACGGAAGGGAGTCATACGTACCGGGGTCCGCAGTGGCAAAGACGCGGTAGGTGTACCCCGTGTTCGGTTGGAGGTCTCCGTCTACGTAGGACGTCGTGTTGGGGTCGAGATCGACCTGGAACGGACCATCGGAACCACCAGTGCGCTCAATACGATACCCATCTTCGCCGTTGGAGTTGTCACTCCAGGTGAGCCTGATTTCCTTGGGCCCGCCGAAGCTTCCGTCGGCGACCAGGTTGGTAGGCGTGGCCGGGACGATCTGTACAGTGGCGGTGGCCGAATCCCTCACGCCACCGTCGTCGGTGACCGTGATGTCGATCACGTCGCCGACCGCTGCCGTGTCAGCTTTGTATACTACGCGATCGGGCGTTTCGTCGAAGCTGCTGCCTGCAGTCCCCGGGTCGTAGGTAAACTCATAGGAACCACTCCCGCCGTATACGCGAAAGACTTTGTCCTCGTTTTCCGGCACTTTCACCGTCCCCTCGGGATCCAGCCAGACATCGTCAAGATCCGCGTCCGTCACGGTTACAGTCGCCACCTTTACAGTTCCGACGTCATCGGTGACCTCCACATTGCCGCTCTCGGGAGGGTCGCCGAGAGTGGAGGCGGCAACGAACGATCCGTCTGCCGAGTCAATAGTTCCGATATCCTCTGATCCATCCGCGTACTCATAGGGAGGAACGCCGCCCGAGGCTTCGAACTGAAAGTCA
>CAYOFA010000236.1:2248-4346 GCA_964402885.1 uncultured Spirochaetaceae bacterium | reverse complement strand
AGAAACCAGAGGCCGATGGCGACGATAGCCGGAACGGGCATGAGGATACGGATCAGAATCACCGTGACGCGCTTTCGCGGAAAGAGCAGCAGGTAGGCCCCGAGCACACCCGATATGGCCCCCGAAGCGCCGAGACTCGGCACGAGCATGTTGCCGTCCATCGCCGCGGTGGTGAACACGTGGGCCAGCGAGGCGATGATCCCCACCAGCAGATAGAAGACGATGTAGCGCCCGTGACCGAGGCGGTCCTCGATGTTGTCGCCGAATATGAACAGAAAGAGCATGTTGCCGAGAATGTGCGCGAAGCCCCCGTGCATGAACATCGAGGTGATGAGGGTGAGGTACACCGGGATCGGTGTCGGCTGAAGGCCCGGCCTGCGGTACTGCGCGCCGGTGACGGGGTTCTGCACCACCTGATCCTGGGTGGCGACGTCCCGGCCACTGAGGATTTCCTCCGGCACCGTAGAGAATGCGTAAGTGAACTCGATGTCGCCGCCGAGGCCCTGCAGGAATACGAATACCGCGATGTTTATGGCGATGAAGATCCAGGTGACGTAAGGGGTGGTCTGTCGATCGGAGTTGTCGTCACCAAGTGGGATGATCATGAGTGCTCCTCTCCCGTCCGTGCGCTGCGGTAGCGGCCGTCGCACTCGCCGCGGACGCTACCGCACGGTGAACGAGCATACCCGAAATCCGTCCGCATGCCGAGTCCTCTCGGCGTTGCGGGGGTCGAGGATCCGGCGTCCCTCCACGACGAGGTAATAGTGATGTCGTCCCGGCGATACAGGAATGCTCAGGCGGTACACACCCGGCTCGGTCTCCCGCAGGCGATGCATGAACGGATCCCAGTTGTTGAAATCGCCCGCCACGTACACGCTGAGCCCCCCAACGTCCGGCAGATCGACCATCTGGCCGGCGATGGATCGGAGGCCCCCGCCGGGCTCCGGGGCGAAGATGAACTCGACGCGTCCTCCGTCCCCGATGCGCGGTGTCTCGATGGTAGCCGGCGGCCGCTCGGGAAGCTCGAACACCGATAGCATGACGCCGTTTCGATCGCGCACGGTCCGGGGGTTCGTGGGGTCGGTTTGCCACAGGCCGTCGACGATGATGCGGTACTCGAGCTGTTCGATGTCCTCCGGGATGGGATAGGCGAGGGCGAAGACCCGCGCGGTCGCCGTGTCGTTCGGATCCTCGGGGTTTCGCACGGTGTTCCGCACGAGGCTGAAGGTATGGCGTCGTGCGAAGTCCTCATGTGCAAAGGCGGCGGCGACGTAGCGTGCCTCCGTCGCACCGTCGAAGGTCAGAAGCACATGACCGTCAATCACTTCCGGTGGACCCGACGAGGTGAGCCCGCTCACACGCCGATGGATGTTCAGGTTGAACTGCTCCTGCTGGGCGGCCAGGGTGGCCGGGCCGAGGCCGACGGTGGCCAGAAACAGCAGGAAGGTGAGGAAAACACCGGCCCCGTGGCGCGGAATGAAATCGCGTCGCAATGTTTGATGTTTTTTGCACATCTGGTATATTTTGTCGGTGCGAGACGTTGCCTCTTTGAGAATCATCTTACGTTTCCTTCGGACTCACCGAAAATCTCATTAGATGCCGACCCGGGACTCTATAGAGGAATTTAACAGAACTCTGGTAACGCTCGGCAATGAGCCCGCCGTTCGTGCACGCCGCAACGAGGACATCGAGCAGATTGCCCCGCCCGAGGAGGGCCTGTCGGAGGACCTGAGTGAGCTCCTCGGAGGCGAAACCGGCGAGGGCGCCGAAGGCGGCGCCGGTGGTGCCGAGGAGGGCGCGGGGGAAGGTCTCGACGAGTTCGGCGCAGTCGATGAGTTTCCTGTCGAGGCGGAGGCGGAGCCGGAGGCTTACGAGGCTCCCGAGTCGGGCGAGGAACCGGAAGCCCCCGAGGCCGAGACCGAGCCCGAGGCCCCGGCGCCCGAACCCGAAGCGCCCGCCGCGGCGGAGACCCCCGAGGCCGAATCCGGTCTTCCCGATGCCGGCGAGGACCTCGACGTCGGCGATATCGACATCGACGAGGAGCTCGCGGGCCTGGGCCTCGAGGAAGAACCCGAGGGCACGGAAGCGGGGACGGAGG
>CAYOFA010000236.1:0-2148 GCA_964402885.1 uncultured Spirochaetaceae bacterium | reverse complement strand
GACGGAGGAAGAGGGCGAGTTCGAGGAACTCGGAGATCTCGAGGATTTCGTCTCCGGCGAGGAGCTTGCCGGGCTCACCGAGTTCGAGCCAGAGGAAGGCGAAGAAGCGGGAGAGGCCGAAGAGCCCGAAGAGTTGGAAGCCTCTGAGGAGCTCGGCGCGGAGGACTTCGAGGAGCCCGAGGAATTCGACCTGAGCGATTTCGCCGCGGACTTCGACTTCGAAGCCGAGGAGGGCGAGGTCCCCGAGTTCGAGGCCGAGGAAGAGCTCGAGGAGGGCTTCGAGACGGAGGAGCCGCCGACCGAGGAGCCCGAGTTCGAGGCGCCCGCGGGGGAGGAGCCTGCTCCCCCGGAAGCATTCGAGGAAGAGCCGGAGGAAGAGGCGGAGGCCGAGGAGCCGGTGGGCGAGGAGCCCCTGGTCCCCGAGGAATCGGAGGAGTTCTCCTTCGACTTCGCCGAGGAAGAGATACCGGACGTCCCGGAGGGTGGCGAGGCGGAAGAGGAGGGCTTCGAGGAGCCCGACATATCCGCGCCCGGGGCGGGCGAGGGCGAGGAGGAGTTCACCTTCGAAGACGAGTCCTTCGAGCTCCCTGTCGGCGAGGACTTCGAGGAGCCCACCGCCGAGGCGGGGGGCGCTGAGGAGGTCGGCGAGGAGGACGTGGACGAGTTCAGCCTCGGGGACTTCGGCGCCGAGTTCGGCGTGCTCGAGGAGGCCGAAGAGGGTGCCGAGGAAGAGGCGGAGCTCAACCCTGCGCTCGACGTAAGCGGGGCACCCCCGCCTGCGCCCGAGGATGCGGCTGCGCCGGAGGTCGAGCTCAGCGATGAAGAGTTTGCCGCCCTCCAGCACAGCCTCAACTCCCTCCCGCTCAACCTCAAAATTGCGGTGGAAGAGGCCATCGCCGAGCAGCGCGGCGGCCCGGAGCGCACCGAGCGCCTCGTTCGCATGCTCGTCGAGGGCGAGACTGCGCGCCACATCGCCGATGTCACGGGGAAGATCCTCGGTCGCCGCATCGAGGTGCCCCGCGGCTACGAAAAGCGCACCGGCGTCAGCTTCGAGGAGGAGCGGCAGAGCTTTGCCTACCGCTTCCGCGAGAACATCCTCCCGATTCTCCGGGTCGTGGCGCTCACGATGCTTGCCATCGGGCTCGTTACATTCCTCGCCTACCGCTTCGTCTACCGGCCGCTCCACGCACGAAACCTCTACGAGCAGGGTCTCGATCAGATCGAGGCTGATCGCTACCCGGCGGGAAACGAGCTCTTCGACCGGGCCGTGCGCGTGTGGCCGGTGAAGTCGCGCTTCTACGAATACGCCGAATCCTTCCAGGAGAAGCGCCGCTACGACCTCGCGAGGGCGAAGTACGAGCAGGCCCTGCGCCGATACCCCGGTGACAAGGCCGGGATGCTCGGCTATGCGGCGATGGAGTCCGATCTGTCGAACTACTCCCGCGCCGATGATCTGCTGCGGGTGTATCTCGAAGGCACCGGCTTCCCCGGCGGCGGCTACGTGCAGAACCGCGAGTTCATGTCCGAGATCATGGACATGCCGGCCGATGCCGTTCCGCGCATCGAGGGCGATCCCTTCGACTACGACGCGCTGCTGCTCAGGGGCGATAACTACATGGCCTGGGCGCAGGAGAATCCCGCGTACTACGAGAACGCGCGGCGGGCATACGCCCTCGCGCTCCAGCACCACGGCCGACGGCCCGAGCTGATGTTCTCCTTCCTCGAGTACTTCATCGAGACCGAGAACGCCGGGGAGGTCCTGAGCCTCACCCGGGAGTTTCAGGCCGATGAGGGTCTCGAGATCGACACCGAGGCCTACGCGCGCCTCGGTGGCTATCTCCTCGACGGCGGACGCCGGATGGGCGGCGACCAGGGTCAGCAGATGCTCGACTTTGTAAGGCCGGTTCTCATGCGAGCCGTCGGGGTTGCCCGCGAGCGGGGGCAGATGCTGCCCTCGGCCCACTATCACCTGGCCCGCTATTATCGGGATCTCGATCAGCCGGTGGATGAGAGGATCGCCCTCGAGAACGCGAAGTCGCAGTTCGACGCCCTCGCCGAGCGCGGGCCGCTCGAGCGACGGCAGGTGGCGCAGTACATCGACACCGATGCGCGCCTCGGCGAGTACTACTATCGGCGGGAAGAGTACCT
>CAYOFA010000235.1:0-4378 GCA_964402885.1 uncultured Spirochaetaceae bacterium | reverse complement strand
GCCGAATCACCGGCGCCGTCAAGCCCATCGAAGAGGCCGGAGTCCTCGCCTTCCCACTCGGGGCTTGCGCCGGAATCACCGTCGGTACCACCATTGCCGCCGTTGCCTCCGCCGTTTTCCTCCCATTCGGGACTGGCCCCGGACCCGCCGTCGCCGCCGTTCTCGGCGCCGCCGCCGTTGCCGTTGCCTTCGCCTTCCCACTCGGGGCTTGCGCCGGAGCCGGCATCACCCTCGCCGAAGCTCACGCCCGGCATATTGATGGCCGCCGGATCGACATCCGCCAGACCGCCCGCGCCCGGGTTGAGCCAGCCTTCACCGATCTTCTTCACGCCTTCATAGAACCACTTCCCGCCGAGCCACAGCCGTAACGGCAGCGCCCAGTACACGGGGATCCGCCAGGCGAGGTGGCCACCGATGAAGGATCGGTGATTCTTCATCGTGAAGAACTCATGCTGCAGGTACTCCCACACAGCATTGATACCGGCAACGCCGAAGAGGTAGTGGAGGTTCACCAGATGCTTCATCGCCATGGCGAAGAAGCCGGACATCGAGACGCCCATGACGTGCGCAACGCCCCAGCGACCGCCCACCGACACCATGAAGCCATGGTACTGCGGCTCGAAGGTTTCCTGTTCCTGCTTGTCCTTTATGCGGCTCGCGATATTCTTCGCGGCAACTTCGCCGGTCTGCAGGGCGTTCTCAACGATCTGGGGTACAGGCTTCTCGTTGTAGATGAACCAGATCATATCGCCTGCGAGGTAGACGTTGTCGACGTCAACCGACTGCATGTGCTCGTTGACCTGGATGCGGCCGCGCTCACCGACGACGTAGCGGTCGTCATCGTCGTAGTAGCAGCCCTTCATGCCGTGGATGCCTTCCACGGTCGAGGCTTCGGTCTCGGTGCCGCGGGCACACTGGCCCTTGGTGAGATCGATCTTGGTGGTGAACTCCGAGCCGTGAATACCGGCGGTCCAGATGAAGGTCTCCGCCTCGAGGGTCTCCTCGTCCGCGATGATGATCTTTCCGGGCTCCGCCTTGGTAATCGGTGCGTTCAGGAGAATCTCGCCACCGTGCCGCCGAATGTACATCGCCGCCTTGCGCCGCAGCTGCTCGGGGAAGATCGGCAGAATGCTGTCCATCATCTCGATGATGATGATTCGGACCTCTTCCTCGGCGATGTGGTACTTCGGACAGAGCTCTTCCTTGCGCTCGAGGAGCTCCCCTGCGAGCTCGACGCCGGTGAACCCACCGCCTGCGATGGCGAAGGTCAGAAGGCGACGTCGCTTCATCGGATTAGGCTCTTTGGCCGCCTCGCGGAACATCTCTTCGACCTGAACGCGAATCCGGATGGCGTCTTCGAGGGACCAGCAGGTGAAGCAGTTCTCCTGCACGCCCGGCACATCGAAGAATTCCGGCTCGCCGCCGGCACCGATGATGATATAGTCGTAGGGGTATTTGTGATCGTCCGATATTGCGGTGTTGTTCTCGAAATCGATGGTTTTGATCTCATCGATCACGACGTTGACGCGCTTGCCCGAGAATATCTTCGCCAGGCTCACCTGTACCGAGTCCGGCTCAGTACGCGAACCGGCGATCTCATGGAGCTCGGTCATCAACGTATGGTACGGATTCTTGTCAATCAGCGTGATCTCCACCGAGTCGTCACGCTTGAAGATTTTGTGCAGCTGCTTGGCCGCCTCGACTCCCGCATAGCCGGCGCCCAGGACAACTACACGAGTCGTGTCCTGCATATCCACTCCTTATGCTGCGTATCGATTCAAAAGGTTCGTGTCAGGGTCCCCAATCCTACCGCAGGAGTCATACAAAGTAAACAGTGAAATGCCTCAAATTAGTGCATCACCGTGCGGTTCCTGCCTGCCTCCTTTGCCTCGTACAGGGCCGAATCGGCTGATTCGAGTAAGGCCGGGCCGTCACATTGTGACGTGCTGCAACACACTCCTCCTATGCTAACGGTCACGGCGATACTCGTATAG
Source organism: uncultured Spirochaetaceae bacterium (assembly GCA_964402885.1). GTDB lineage: Bacteria > Spirochaetota > Spirochaetia > DSM-27196 > PWMO01 > JAAAOH01. The sequence continues at coordinate 2,384 of CAYOFA010000235.1, read as the reverse complement.
GCCGAGGACAGCTCTTCCACGCCGCGTCGCACTTTCTCGGCAACCTGCGCGCCCTGCGCCGCCCCGGTCTCCGGGAGGATCACCGCTATTTCCTCGCCACCGTACCGCGCGGTGAAGTCGCTTCTGCGCACACTCGATGCTATGATTCTGCCTACCCCTCGCAGAACGTCATCGCCCTTCTGGTGTCCGTATTGGTCGTTGCAGGCCTTGAAGTGATCGATGTCCGCCATGAGCAGGCTGAACGGCCGGCCGTACCGGCGCGCGCGTTCGACCTCATCGCGAAGACGCGCATCGAAGCTGCGGCGGTTGTAGAGCCCGGTCAGGTGATCCCGGAATGCGAGTTCCGAAAGGCGCCGCTTGCTCCGTGACACGAACTCCTGGAGTCCGGCGATCCGTCTGGCGACGTCGGGATCATCGACCTCGTCGACGAGCCGCGCGATCTCGCCCTCGAGGACAATCGTGTCGCTGGGATCGAGCGTTTCGGATGAGCTGCCGTCTTCACGGATCTGAAACTCCAGGTGCAGGCGGCCGACCCGAATCTTGTCCCCGCTGTTCAAGCTCTGCCTGCTGACGCGCTCGCCGTTCACGAACGTGCCGTTCGTGCTGCCGAGATCTTCCACGGCGAATCCGTCGCGGTCGTGGATTATGCGTGCATGCTCTCTCGACACCGAGATATCGGGAAGCTGAATCTCGCATCCTCTTCCGCGGCCGATCGTGTAGCTGCTCTTGGCATCGAGCGGAATGTGACTGCCGAGAAAATAGACCCACGAGCTCATCGCGGGATAGAGTTTATCACCTCCCGGGATATTGTCCAGAGAGAACTGCCGGCCACCCGGGCCGTGTCGACCCGGTTCGCGGAGCACGCGTCAGCCCGGCAGCGCCGCCTCGAATCTCGACCGTATCTCTCTCTGCAGCGCCTGTTCCATGTACCCGTAGACGTCCGGGATACCGAGCACGATGACCGGTGTTGAGGCAAGATCATCGCGGAATGATGACTCGATGTCGCGGGCATGGCGCTCCTCCATGACCACGATGAGATCCGCCCAGCGCACCTCCTCCTGCGAGACCTGTCTGTTCGCGAGCGTATGCGTGCCGGCCGAGCGAACCTCGAAGCGGGGATCGTCGCGATACATCGTCTCGGCGGTCGGGCTGCGCTGCTGGTTGGCGGTGCATACAAAAAGCACCTTCTTCCTTGCCCTGCGGCTCATATCTTACAAACTTAAGGAAAGCCGCGGTGAATCGTCATCCGATTCCGCGCGGCAATTCGGATCGCTCGAGGAGAGTCACATGGCAGGGTCCCGAAGAGACCGTGGCCGCCGAGGCCGAACGGAGTCCGTCTGGAGCTACCCCCGACCGCCCGCAGTGGAGCGAAGCCGCGAGCGCGTGCGTGTCGTCTTCGCCGGGCGAACCATCGCCGACACCACGCGCGCGCTTCGGGTGCTCGAGACCAGTCACCCGCCCACGTACTACATCCCCAGGGCCGATATAGACGAATCCGCGCTCCAGCCCACCCGGGGGTCGTCGTTCTGCGAGTTCAAGGGCCGCGCCTCCTACTTCGACGTTGTGGCAGGAGAGACACGGGCGCCCGGCGCCGCCTGGATCTACCCGGCACCCACCGCGCCGTACCGGGACCTATCCGACGCCGTCGCCTTCTACCCCGGCCTCATGGATGCCTGCTACGTCGGCGATGAGACCGTGCAGGCGCAACCCGGGAGTTACTACGGCGGATGGATCACGTCGAATCTCGAAGGCCCGTTCAAGGGCGGCGCAGGCACGGCAGGATGGTAGATGATGGATGATCGCGTACTCGAGGTCGTGAACAGAAGCAACCAGCGCGGCGGGCGCATGCTAAGCGTGGTGGACCTCATCGAGGCCGATACGCTCACGCTGTCGCAGGCCGGCTTCCTCACCGCCCGCATTGAGGAAGGTGCGTCACTGCTCGTCGGTGCCAGTCCCGGCGGGGCCGGAAAGACGGCGGTCATGGGAGCGCTTCTGACAATGCTACCGCCGGGAGAACCCCTGCATGTTACGCATACCGGGGGCGGATTCGGGTTGGGCGGTGGCGGCGGCGCAGGAGGAACCGAGTCCTGGCGGACAGCCGGAGCGGGCGACTGCCTCGTCGCCTACGAGATCAGTCCCGCCTCCTACGAAGCGTATATCTGGGGAGGGGACCTGCGCGACTTCCTCGAGCGCGGCCTCGCCGGCGCGCGCCTCTTCGCGAACCTCCACGCCGATACCCTCGACGAGGCCTGCGACCAGATCGTCACCGACAACGGTGCCACGCGCGCCGCATTCAACGCCTTCGACATATTCGTGCCCATAACCGTAGCCGGCGGTTTCGGCCGTCGCTCCCGCGTCGTCGAGCGGATCGATTACCGGGACGC
>CAYOFA010000234.1:3302-4461 GCA_964402885.1 uncultured Spirochaetaceae bacterium | reverse complement strand
TGGGGAATCTCGTAGTTTATGACATGGGTGATGTCATCCACGTCGATTCCGCGGGCGGCTACATCCGTCCCGACGAGCACCTGCACCCGCCCGGAGCGAAATCGTTCGAGCGCGCTCTGGCGCTGGTTCTGGCTGCGGTTGCCGTGAATCTCGTCGGAGTCTATACCGGTCTTTCGGAGCGCCTTCGCGAGGCGTGCTGCGCGGTGCTTCGTGCGGGTGAACACCAGCACGCGGAACATGTTCCGGTCGCGGATGAGCTCGGGGAGCAGCGAGGGTTTGTCCTCCCGCGCCACGTGAAGCACGCTCTGTCGGATCCGGTCGATGGTGATCTCCTCGGGTGCGACCGCAATCCGCTCGGCCTCACCGAGAAGCTCGCGGGAAAGCTGTTCCACCGGGCCGGGCATGGTCGCCGAGAACAGCACGGTCTGGCGCCGGTTCTCAACGAGGGCGGCGATGCGGCGAACATCGGGGATGAAGCCCATATCGAGCATGCGGTCCGCCTCGTCGATGATGAGGGTCTGCACGCCGGAGAGGTCGATCGCCCGCTCACCGACAAAGTCGAGAAGCCGGCCGGGCGTTGCGGCGAGCACCAGCGGGTTCCTTCGGAGCCCGGAGAGCTGGCCGCCCTTGGAGGCACCGCCGAAGACGGCAAGATGCGAGACGCCGGAGCCGGCCCCGTAGGTCGCCACGCTCTCGTCAATCTGGATGGCGAGCTCGCGCGTCGGCGCGAGGATGAGTGCGATCGGCCGACAGGCGCCCTGCCCGCGGCCGCGCGAGCCGTCGCGGCCCTTCGGGTCCCGGCGCCCCGCGCCACCGGGGCCGTTCGAGCGGCCGCGATTTGCATGGCCGTCGGCTACGAGCCGCTGCAGAAGCGGAAGAGTGAATGCGGCTGTCTTGCCGGTTCCCGTCTGGGCGGTTCCGAGAAGGTCCTTTCCCTCGAGCAGAGGGGGGATGGCGCGCGCCTGGATCTCCGTGGGCGTGTCATAGCCCTGGGCAGCCACGCTGCGAAGAAAGGCCTCGGACAGACCGAGGTCGGCAAACGATTGAGTAGACATAGAGTTCCTTTTTCGAGTGAAACACGTCCCGCGGAGGGTTACACCGATTGTTGTGTTATGCGGGAGAAGGAGCGTGGTAAGCGCGTGCGGGGCGAAGGGACCTG
>CAYOFA010000234.1:0-3202 GCA_964402885.1 uncultured Spirochaetaceae bacterium | reverse complement strand
GGCACCGTCACCCGATGAGTCGGGAACGTAGCTCAATACGGCACCGGCGACAGCACCGTCGGGTGTCTGTAGGACCTCAACGCGTTGTTCATAGGCATGCCCCTGCTCGATTTCCAGCGAAACACTGATCGGCCGCGCCCCGTCCATTGCCGTTTCTACTGCCTGCACGGCGTGCGCGAGCGAACGCGGTGGAAGCACCAGCTCCAGTGGCAGTCCGACGTCGGATAGCGACAGTCCGAACAGCGATGCCGCGTGCCGTGAGAAGAACAGCACGCGCAGGTTCGTTCCCACAACGACGAAGGGTACACCGATCGCTTCGAGCAGCGACTCCAGGAGCTCGCTGCGCTCCTCCGCATCAATACCGGAATCGTCTCGTTTCGGATACATTAATGGCCTCCCGGGTCTTGTAGGTAGCGTGATCAGCCGATCCGAGCTCGGCTATGACGTGCATTCCAAACGTCCGGATCTGTATTTCCACAACGTCCCCGTCCGTCGTCCGTACCGTGGTATGCAGTGCCCGGTATCCGTTCGGCTTCGGATTCACGACGTAATCCTTGAACCGCCCCGGAACCGGCTGCCAAATGCGATGAACGAGCTCGAGCAGCCGGTAGCTGTCGCCCACGTCGCCACAAATCAGACGGATACCGAGCATGTCGTAGATCCGGCGCAGGGACTTTCCGGTACGTTGCATCTTGCGGTGGATGGAGTACACGTTCTTGGCCCGGGACTCGACAAAGAAAACGGGGCCGCTCCGGCCGGTGGGGTCAAAATGGCCGGGCATCTCGGCAGCCACGGTCCGCTCGATCGTTTCCTGCATCGTCGCGAGGACGGTCTGTCTGTCACGGCCACGGCGATCCATGTAACGCTTGATGCGCAGGTAGGCCGTCGGCTGCATGTTTTTCAGCAGCTGATCTTCGAGCATTCGCGTACGATCGATCAGAGACTTCTGTGTCCACACCGTACCCGGTTGTCTGTTGTCGGTCCGTCTTTGCATTACGCATGCCCCTCCCAAACAAGTGTCTTGCACGAGACACTAACCCTCCGGCGTTAAACACAGGTGCGGCAGATGCAAAGATTCAGTCAAGTTCGCAGCGACGAAGCCCCCCGATATGACCTCGCGCTCCCCTATCGCTACCTTTTAGACAGGAGGTAAGGGGAATATGCCCAGACGCGGCGCGCTACGGTTTCGCGTACCGGCGCTCGTACCGGCGCTGGTTCTTTTTGCGATACTGTTCCTCGCTTTAGCCACCGTGGTCATAGCTCTACATGTGCGCGTGCTGGGACTGCAGCAAGAGGTGGCCGAGCTCTCCGGGGAGGAGAACGGCGAGGATGCCCGGGGTCTCGGAGACGCCCGCAGCGACGGAGGGTCGGAGCAGTCCGGCCGCGAGATCTTCGAGGCCGCGGTAGAGGGTGTCGGGGACATTCTTGCGGAGCGCAACGCTTCGCGCGCGCAGCGGCTTCTGGCCGAGCTGACTGAACGGCGAGGCGAATTCTCCCTGACGCAGGAAAGCGGCCTGTGGCACCGTGCGGACGGAGAGCACGAGGCGTCATTGCTCCGCGATGAACAACGGTATTTCAGCGTGGTGGCGCGGCCCGACCTCGGCACCGTGGAGATCGAGAGCATTCTCGAGGAGACATATACGGTGGAGAATCTCGGCGACGACGGAGCCGAGGCTCTCGAGTTCGTCCAGGGGCAGATCGATCGCATCGATCGCGTGCTCGCAACGCAGCGACGCCTTCGCGACGAGCTTCGCGGTCTTCCAGACCGGCCGGCGGTCTCCCGGCTCCTCGAGACACGGAACATGCAGCCCACCCGCATCGTAGAGGAGGATTTCGTTCTGCGCCGCGGATTCGCAAACGAGGGCGGCGCAATCGTCGTGCGCATAGCTGCCGACGCTGAGAACGGGGAGTACCGAGTCGACGACCGGACGATGGACGTGGGGGACGCGGAGCTCGAGAGTGCCGTCGCGGACGCAATACGCAGCTACGATCCTCAGGAAGAGGTCGCTCGGACCCGAGATGAGCTCGAGAGTCGGCTTTCACGGGTTGTCGAGGACAAAGGATTTCGGGCCTTTCTCGAGGAGCGGAACCTCGATGTCTCGAAGGATTACGAGCTCGTTTTGCGGGAAGACGGCGATGAGGCGGTGGTGGCCCACTTCGTGATTGACGCCGGAGCCGGCACAATCGAGCTCGTGGAAGCCCGCGGCGACGATTCGTGGACGCTCGACCGCGTGGCGGTTACTCACGGAATGCACCGCCGCGGTGAAGAACCTGAGCACCCCGGGTTCCTGCTGCTCGGCAGGCACCAGGGCCTCGCCGATACCATCATGTACATAAGACCCCGCGAGGATGCGGTGTCGGTCATCAGTATTCCCCGTGACATCTACCATGAGGGCAGGAAGCTCAACGAAGTGCATGCGAGTGCGGGGCCTGCCGCGACCGAGCAGGCGGTGGAGGAGCTCATCGGCGTCGAGATCGACCACTATGTCTCGGCGGATTTCGAGGCGTTCAGACGAATCGTCGACGCACTCGGATCCGTACCCGTTGAGCTCGATCGGGAGTTTCTAGATCCCACTATGCAGTACAGCGTTGACGGGGAGAAGAGCATGCTCTATTTCTCACCGGGAAGACACGAGCTCAACGGCTCTGCTGCTCTTGCGTTTGCCCGTTCGCGAAAGACGAGCTCTGATTTCAGCAGGTCGCGGCGACAGCAAATGCTCATCGCCGGGATCCGCACGCGCGTCGATCAACTCGCGCTCACCGACGCGGACCACCTGTTCGATCTGCTGCGTGTCGCCGTCGAATACACCGAGACCGATATGGGCTTTCTCGAGGCGCTCGACTACTACCGGCGCTATCGCGACGTCGAGGACCTGCGCCGCATCGTTCTATCGACCGATAATGTGTTCCGCTCGACGTACGCCGATCTCTATGAGAACGGCATGCCGCTCGAACGCGCCGAAGAGCTCGACGAAGAGGAACTCGGGCAGTGGATACTTCGCCCGAAAAACGGGAGCTGGGACGGCGTACGGAGGTTCGTTGACGAATGGCTGGCCGGTGGCAGTCCGCGCTCCGAAGAGTTCTTCGACGAGGAGCAAACCCTCGATCAGGTGATCGATGCGGAGTCCGCCATCGAGATCGATCTGTCGCTGCTCGAAGAGATCACGTCCCGGACGCAGCGTTAGCACCTCGCGACGGCGCC
>CAYOFA010000233.1:0-4512 GCA_964402885.1 uncultured Spirochaetaceae bacterium | reverse complement strand
ATCACCGCCGGCTTACGCCGCCCGGGTCCCGTCCGAGAACACCCACGTGCTCGCGTCGCGCACGAGCTTGGAGAGAACGATAACCTGCAGGTTACCACGATTCTTCTCCACTTCCTTGTTCCATTGTTCCGGCGTGTATTTGGACTGGAAGCCCTTCTTGCGCTCCAGCACGATGTTATTGACCTGGTTATCACTGACGGTGAATGCGTCGAGAAGATAGAGAGTCAGGAGGGCGAGAACGTCGTTCTTCGTGCGCCGCTGGAGATCGACGAGCACCTCTTTGGCGTTCTCCGACTCCTGATTGAGCATCAGCGAGAATGCGTAGGACCAGTCGATCCATTCACGGTCGGCACTCTTCGGATGGCTGCGCATCTCGCCGTAGTAGCTCTTCATGTCCTCGGGGTCATTCCGCAGCAGATGCGGGATGCCGAAGTGCAGCGCAAAGCGGGGAACCAGCGCCGGGCGGTTCTCCCGCAGGAACTGCTCGAGTTGTGTTATCTTTTCGGGCTGAGAGGTGATGACATAGGTGTTAATGAGAACGCGAAGGTGTTGTTTGCCGAGCCGCTTCTTCGTGAACACGCGGTCCTCGATGTAGTCGATGAGACCATACCAGTCCTCGCTCTCGAGCAGCGTGAACAGCTTCCAGTTCCAGAGAAAGTAACCGTTGAGCCCGGCGAGCACTGCTACGAAGACAACGGCGACGGTCCAGTTCTCGGCCCAGAACATCCGGGTGTAGTCCCAGCCGAGCATGAAGAACGGAATCAGGAAGATGAACAGAAACGAGACGACGATAATCGCGTTGAAGACGACGAATATGACCTTAAACTTCATCTCGTTTTACCCTATAATGCATTGTGGCAAAGTCTAAATGATCGCCACGACGTGGTCAACGGACGGTAAAAATGGAGAACGTGCTTGTTCACAGCGTAGCACCCGGCAAGTATTTCAACAAGGAAGTCTACCTCGACGACCGCTACATCCTCCTCTCCCCCGACACGCCGTTCACGGAACGACTCCGCGACCGCATGCTGCAGTGGGGCTTCGAGTACCTGCTCACCGACGGGCAGCAGGTGGATACCCCGGGCGCGGGGCCGGGGGCGGAGGCTGCGGAGAACGCGCCGCTCGTCGCCGTCGAGGAAGGTGTGCGCGAGGGGGAGATCCTCAAAGACGTGCAGAGCGCCTATACCGACGCGCTGAACTTCACCGAAAAGCTCTTCACGAATTTCGTGACGAAGAGCGAGTTGCCGCAGGCCGCCGTCACCGACAGAATCAAAGAGCTCAACGATCTCGTTCGCGGACACCGGCAGCAGGCGCTGCGTCTTTCCCATCTGCGAAACGAGGATAAGAACTACGTGGTCGAGCATTCGGTGAAGACCACCATGCTCTCGCTCGCCATCGGCAACACGGTAAAACTCCCGCATCACAAGCTGATCGAGCTCGGCACGGCGTCTCTTCTGCACGAAGTCGGCATGATACGGCTGCCGCCGCAGCTCTACATGACTGACCGTCAGTTGAGCGAGCAGGAACGCAAATCCATAACCGCTCACACACTGCTGGGATTCAAGATCCTCAAGCAGTACTCGTATCCGCTCAGCGTGTGCCTTGCGGTGCTCGAGTGTCGGGAGTATCTCAACGGTGCCGGCTACCCGCGTGGGCTCACCGGCGACAAGATCTCCTTCTACGCGAAGGTCATCTCGGTCACGAGCTCCTTCGCCGCGCTGATCTCCGATCGTCCGTATCGTGAGGCCCGCGACGGTCACGCCTCAATGCTCGAACTCCTCAAAGGGCGCGACACCCTCTACGACGCGACGGTGCTGAAGGCACTCGTTGCGAATCTCTCCATCTATCCGCTGGGGACCTTCGTCGAGCTCGCAAACGGGTATCGCGGGATGGTGGTGGATACGAGCTCGGACAGTCCCCGTGCTCCCATCGTGCGCCTCCTGCGCTCACCCGACGGCGAGCGCTACGTGGACCAGCCCCATGTGCGAACCATCGAAGAGGACTACCGCATCGCCCGCTCGCTGAACAGCGAAGAAATCCAGGAACTCAAACAGGCATAGCGAATCATGCACTCGGTATACGTATCTCTACCAGACGGAACGACCCGGGAATTCCCAACCGGCACGCGTGTGGCTCACATTCTCAGCGAAACCGGCTACACGGTCGACGGAGAAGCGATAATCGCCGTGCTCGCAAACAACGAGCTGACCAGCCTCTACTATCGTCTCGATGTGAACACGAAGCTCGAGGCGGTTACCATGAGCACGACCGAGGGCCAGCGGGTCTACCGCCGTAGCCTGTGTTTTCTCCTCGCCATGGCCGCCCAGGACGTATGCCCGGAGCGGCATCTCGTCATCGGACATTCACTCGGAAACGGCTACTACTATCGCTTCGAGGACGAGGACCGGGTCGACGATGCCGAGGTTGCACGCCTCGAGAAGCGGATGCGGGAGCTCGTTGAAGAGGACATACCGATCGTGCGACGCCTCGTCTCCTACACGGATGCTCTCGAGTACTTCGAGGAGAACGGCATGCACGAAACGGCAATGCTTCTCAAACATCGAAACGATTCGAAGATCCCTGTCTACACCTGCGGCGGCATGATGGACATCTCGCACGGCCCCCTCGTACCGCAGACGGGCACGCTTGTTCACTTCGAGCTTCGCACGTACGCACCTGGCTTCATCTTGCGCTTCCCACCCGACAGTAACCCGTACAGCCTGGGCCCCTTCGAGGCGAGCCCCATCCTGTTCTCGGTGTATCAGGAGTACAAACAGTGGGGGAAGATTCTCAACGTGAGCTCGGTGGGAAAGCTCAATGATCTTACCGTTACGGGCGGCATCCGAGACTTCATCCGGGTCGCCGAGGCCCTGCAGAACAAGAAGATCGCAGAGATAGCCGACCGCATACACGAGCGGCGTGACGAAGCACGCATTGTGCTTATCGCCGGACCATCATCCTCCGGGAAGACCACGTTCGCCAAGAAGCTCTCCATACAGCTGACAGTCCTCGGCTTCAAACCCGTTGCCATCGGACTCGACGACTACTTCGTGCCGCGGGAACAGACGCCGCTCGACGAGGACGGGAATTATGACTTCGAACACATCGATGCCATCGATATCCCGCTCCTCAACGAGCACCTCGAGGAGCTACTTGCCGGGAGCGAGGTCGAGCTTCCACGCTTCGACTTCAAGACAGGCCAGCGAGCGACGACCGGCGGGCATCGAATCCGGCTTCCCGAACGCGGGATTCTCATCATGGAGGGCATCCATGGGCTGAACGATCAGCTTACTCCCCGTATAGATGCCTCGCAGAAGTTCAAAGCCTACGTCTCGGCGCTGACGCAGCTGAACCTCGACGACCACAACCGGATCTCGACCACGGATAATCGCCTCATCCGTCGCCTCGTGCGGGATCATCAGTTCCGCGGACATGATGCCCTCGAAACACTGCATATGTGGCCCTCGGTCCGCCGCGGCGAGAACCGCAATATCTTTCCGTTTCAGGACTCGGCCGACGTCGCATTCAACTCCGCCCTCGATTACGAGCTCGGCGTGCTGCGAAATCACGCGCTGCCGCTGCTCGATGAGGTGAAGCCCTATCACGACGTCTACCATGAGGCAATTCGGCTGCTATCGTTTCTCGAGAACTTCACGCCGATCCCGGAGAAGCACGTGCCGGATGATTCGATTCTCCGGGAGTTCGTCGGGGAGAGCGGTTTCAGCTACAAGTAGGCTTGCGCCCGGGCGCCGGGACCCGCGGCCCGCGGTCACCGGCCCGCGAACAGCGGGTGATCTCCGAGCTCGGTCTGCCAGTCGCCCTTGAGCGTGGGCCGCTCGAGGGAGTCTGCGAGCAGCTCGAGGAAATCGTCGCGCGCCATGTCCCTCGCACCGAAACGGTCCAGATGTTCAGTGTACATCTGACAGTCCACACAGTCGAAGCCCCGTTCGGAAAGCACGCGGACGAGGGTCACGAACCCCGCCTTCGATGCGTCGGACACGCGCGCAAACATCGACTCACCGAAGAACATGCCCCCGAGGCTGACCCCGTAGAGCCCGCCGGCAAGCTTGCCGTCTTCCCAGACCTCGACGGAGTGTGCATAGCCGAGGGTATTGAGCGTCACGTATCCCTCGATCATCTCGTCGGTGATCCACGTGCCGGCCTGCCCGCTGCGGGGAGCGACGCTGCAGGCGGCGATGACCTCATCGAAGGCGCGGTCCAGCGTGAAGGCGAAGCGACCGCGGTTCAGGGTCCGCCGCAGACTCTTGGGGATATGGAGCTCCCCGGGAAAGAGAACGAAGCGGGGGTCGGGAGACCACCATAGAATGGGCTCGCCGTCCGAGTACCAGGGGAAAATGCCCTGCGTATATGCAGAGAGCAGCACGCCGGGCGAGAGGTTGCCGCCGGCCGCCACCAATCCCTCCGCGCCGACCTCACGCGGCGAGGGAAACGCGACACGCTGATTCTCACCGAGATACGGAAAGCCTTCGCTCATGCAACAACGCTGCAGAA
>CAYOFA010000232.1:3015-4529 GCA_964402885.1 uncultured Spirochaetaceae bacterium | reverse complement strand
GGGCGGCGCGGTTCCGGTCGGCGCCGCGCCGATTCGGCCTCGGGCCGGTACTCCTTTTATCGGCGTGAAGATGGGCTCGAGTTTGGGAATTTCGGTGGGGAGCGCGTCGAAGGCCCGCTTCCAGACCTCCGCGCTCTCCATGCAGAGGTAGACCGGCACGTCGAGGACCTGCTCGATGCGCTCACGGACGGTGCGGTATATTCCGCTTCTCACGACCTGCAGATAGCGAAGCTTGCCGTCGCGTCCGGGAACGAACTCGTCGAAGAGGTAGGGTCGCGGTTCCATGCGCTCGCGAAGCGAGGTCGTGAAGCGCACCGTCCCCATGCTGATCCATGCGATGCGGGCGGAGGGAAATGCCGCGAGCCGGTCGATCAGCGCGCCGTAGAGCTCCTCGTAGCCATCGACATGGATGATGGGATCGAAGTGAAACGCGACGAGGTAACCGGCATCGACTACGCGCTGTGCGGCGGAAAGGCGCCGTTCGATGGAGGCCGCAAAGGGCTCCTCGACGTCCGCGAGTTCCGGCGGGTTGAGCGAAAAACCGACCACCGCGTTTCCGTGGCGCGGCAGATCGAGGAGATGGTCGACGAAGTCCGTTTTCGTCTTCATCTCGAAGTACACGTTGTCGAACCCGGCAAGCGCCTCGATGTACTCCGCCGAGAGCTCGAAGAGAGGATCGAGCAGCAACGAGTCGCCGACCTCGCCGGTGCCGACTCGGACCGCGCGGCCTGCGTTGTCGCGGGCGATGCTCACGAGGGTGTCGATGGCCTCCCGGCGTCCGACCTGGACGGTAAGCGGGCTGAAGTTGAGGTAACTCTGCATGATGCAGTAGCTGCACCCGAGGGTGCACCCGAGGTAGACATTGGCGGTGAGGTAGTTGCAGCACAGGTGTCCATGCGTGCCGGGACAGCGGCCCACGACCGGGCCGTGGGAGGCGGTGATGAAGAGGGTGTCCTGCTTCAGATGCTCGGCCGGAATCTCGTCCTTGTCGAGCACCGTCGTGATCGGCCGATCGGAGAGGCGGGAGATTGCACGCTCGGTGGCCGCATCACCGCGGGCGCTCTCGGTCACGTAGACCCGCCGGATCACATCGTCATAGAAGCCTGGAAAGCTCATCGACCTCGTCCTCGAGTGCGGAAAGCGCCTCGACCCGTTTCTCGAGCTCCCGGCGCGAATCGAAGGTGAACTCCACGGTGAACCTGCTTCCCTCGAAGTTCGGGGGCGGGCTCAGGCGCACTCCGGAACCGGAAAGGGCCCGGCCTGCGATCGCCTCGAAGCGCGCCTCGAGACCGGAGAGGGTCGGGTAGCGGCGTCTTCGAAGGGCGGAGAGTGGGTCCCGCGCGGGGTCCGCAGACGCCGCGCCGGCGGCTTCGTGCGGGCGGCGACCGGCTGAGCCGGCCGCGCCGGCGACCTCCGACACCACCGCCGCGAGCTCCTCATCGCCGAGCGCATCGCGCTGCGCGATCTCCCAGAGCATCGTGAAAAAGCGCCGCCGGTTGCTGAAGGAAAGCCCC
>CAYOFA010000232.1:0-2915 GCA_964402885.1 uncultured Spirochaetaceae bacterium | reverse complement strand
GTGGATCGAATATGTCGGTTGTGCGTGGAAGTCTCTCCAGCGCGCTGCGCTGCATGAGGCGCAGACTATCAGATTCGCGCGTGCATGTGTATTACCTGCTCGCCGCCGGCACCCCGGGCGGCCGCCGGCGGCAGCCGCCGCCCGCCATCCGCAGTGCCCGCCGGCGGCGAGCGTTGACATCGGATAGCCGACTATTTATCGTGAGAATAGGGTCCCCGCATCCCGCACACGTTGAAACAGAGAGGTTTTCTGCATGAATATCGTTCCGTATACGGTAAACCCCAATCTGCCCGAGCCGCTTGCACCGCTCTCGGAGCTTGCCCGGAATCTGTGGCTCAGTTGGAACTTCGACGCCGTATCACTGTTCATACGACTCGACTATGACGTCTGGCTCGCCTCACGGCAGAATCCGGTACGGACACTCGGAATGGTTCCCCAGGAGCGCCTCGAGGAGCTCGCAGAGGACGATTCCTATCTCTCGGCGCTTCAGAACGTCTACGATAAGTTTCGAAAGTACCTCTCCAGCGAGACGTGGTACTCGGGGCCGGTCGAAGACGTCGTGGCGTACTTCTCCATGGAATACGGCCTCGACGTGAGCCTTCCCATCTACTCCGGCGGCCTCGGCATCCTATCCGGCGATCATCTCAAGACGGCCTCTGATCTGGGGCTGCCTCTCGTTGCGGTGGGCCTCCTCTATCGCCAGGGCTACTTCCAGCAGTACCTGAACGCCGACGGCTATCAGCAGGAATCCTATCCCGAGAACGACTGGTACAACATGCCGGTTCGCCGCTGCCAGACGAAGGACGGCGAAGACGTGAAGATTACCGTCAAGATGGCGGATGCGGTGGTGACCGCACGGGTGTGGGAGGTCAAGATCGGCCGTGTGTCCCTGTATCTGCTCGACACGAATATCGACGAGAACGACGATGAGCACAAAGAGATAACCGGGTCGCTCTACGGCGGCAACCGCGAGAACCGCATCCGGCAGGAGATCCTGCTCGGCATCGGCGGTATCCGGGCCCTGCGGGCCTGCGGCTACAACCCGGCCGTCGCCCACATGAACGAGGGACACTCCGCCTTCCTGGGCCTCGAGCGGATCAGAGAGTTCGTGCAGAACGACGGCCTCTCGACGAAAGAAGCGATACAGGCCGTGTGGCCCACGAGTATCTTCACCACGCACACGCCGGTGCCCGCCGGTAACGAGCGTTTCGACGTACAGATGATGCAGAAGTACTTCCACAGCCTCACAGACGGCACCGGCCTGGACTGGCATGACTTCATGGCCCTCGGCCGGGAGAATCCCGGGGATACCGAGGAGCATTTCTGCATGACGGTCCTCGCCATCAAGCTCTCCGCCTACAACAACGGTGTCAGCAAGCTCCACGGTGACATCTCCCGTGACATGTGGAAGGCGATCTGGCCGGGCCTGCCGGAGGAGGAGATCCCCATCGGAAGCATCACCAACGGCGTGCACGCCCGCACCTTCGAGTCCCACGACATGGTGGACCTTCTCGATCGCTATTTCGGCCCCCGCTTCTCCGATGAGCCGACCTATCTCGATATCTGGGACCGCATGGACCGCATCTCCGACGAGGAGTTGTGGCGCGTGCACGAGCGTCGAAAGAGTCGCCTCGTCGCCTTCGTGCGGGATCGACTGCGCCAGCAACTGAAGGGCCGCGGCATCACCGGGAACCAGATTGTCCACGCCAACGAGGTTCTCAGCCCGACGGCCCTGACAATCAGCTTTGCGCGCCGCTTCGCGACCTATAAGCGGGCGACGCTACTGTTCCGGGATCCAGAACGGCTCCGGCGCCTGCTCACCGATCCCGAGCGACCCATTCAGCTGATCTTCTCCGGCAAGGCGCACCCGCATGACGTTCCCGGGAAGAACCTCATCCGCGATATCGTGAAGTTCGCGAGCCAGCCGGAGCTTCGAAGCAAGATCGTCTTCCTCGAGAATTATGATCTGACCACGGCCAAGTACCTCGTCTCCGGAAGCGACCTGTGGCTCAACACGCCCCGTCGGCCACTCGAGGCGAGCGGCACCAGCGGCATGAAGGCCGCGGTGAACGGCGTGCTCAACTGCTCGACCCTGGACGGCTGGTGGGCCGAAGCCTACGACCCCACCATCGGCTGGGCCATCGGCAACGGTGAGGAGTACGAAGACACCCAGCTCCAGGACGAGATCGAGAGCAAGGCGCTCTACGATCTTCTCGAGCGGGAAATCATCCCCACCTTCTTCGACCGGGGACAGGACGGTCTGCCGCGGACGTGGATCAGCATGATGAAACGCTCGATGCAGAGCATCGGCAAGCAGTTTGCGAGCCACCGGATGCTCATGGAGTACCACGAACAGTTCTATTCGAAGGCGCTCGAGAACTACAAGAACGTGATTGCCGATAAGGACAAGCTCCCGAAGGAAGTTGCGGCATACCTCGAAAAGCTGAACGCTGCCTGGACTCAGGTGTCGGTGGTCGAGCTTACCGATCCCGGTCATCCGGAGCTGCACGTTGGTGAAAACCTCGAAATCAGCGCGGATATCAACCTCGGGCCACTCTCGCCGGAGGAGATTCGCGTCGAGGCCTATTTCGGCCGCATCAACTCCCAGGGGGGCATCGACAATCCGCAGACGACTGAAATGAAACCGCGCGACGGCCAGGACGCACAGGCGGGCACGCTCCACTACGTGGCGAGTGTTCCGTGTGACACCGCAGGCCGCCAGGGCTATTCGGTGCGAATCCTGCCGAAACACCCGGAACTGACGCACAATCTCGTCCCCGGATACGTCAAGTGGGCCTGATACCTGCCATTCGCCGCGGTTACCGGCCTCGTAACTCGTCGCATCTCTTGCTTGACCGCCCCCACGGGCCGTGCTACCATTTTTCGTGCAGCGTGGGGGGTAAAACGTGGCTTCT
>CAYOFA010000231.1:3217-4535 GCA_964402885.1 uncultured Spirochaetaceae bacterium | reverse complement strand
GTCGCCGTCGCCGCCCGGGTTCCCATCACCCTGGTCTCCGGGGGACGTTGTGTCGGCCTGGTCCTCGGGGGCCGGTGTGTCGGCCTGGTCCTCGCGCTGGGGCGTGTCGGGCTCGGGTTCGGGGTCGGGTCGTCGGACGCGCTCGCTGAGAACTTCGGTGTCGAAGCGGGAGAGGACGATGCGGGAGTTCTCCTCGACCATGTAGGGCACCGCGATTTCGCCGCCGGGGTGCTTCATGGAGAAGAGGGTCTCGCGCTCGCCGTCGGGATCGATGGCCTCGAGGGTGACGTCCACCGCTACGGGATAGTCCGGGAGCACGCGCTCGAAGAGGCCGAAAACCATGGCTTCGGGCACTTCATCGGGCGGCATCATGGTCAGGTGCACACGAGAGCCTGCGGGGACCGACTCACCGGCTTCGGGCTCCTGGTCGACGACGATGCCGCCGGCGCCGGCCTGGGCGGTGTCGGCAAGCGAGAAGACGAATGGTGTGTTCTCCTCGGCGAGCAGATCGATGGCTTCCTGATAGTTGAGGCCGGAGTATGAGGGCACGCTGACGCGCCGCACGTCCGCACCACGGCTGACCACGAGGTCGAGCGGGGTGGTGCCGGAGAGTTCGGTGCCGGGCTCTGGATCCTGTTCGAGGATGGTTCCCGCCGGCTCGTCCGAGAAGACGTAACTCACGTCCCCCACCTGCAACAGGGCGTCGAAGGTGGTGAACAGGGTCGCGAGCTCGCTTCGGACCTCCTGCAGGGTGCGTCCGGTGTAGTCGCCCACACGATCGACGATGGCGCCCTGGCTCACCGTCAGGCTGACCTCTTTCCCGGCGCGCACGAGGGAGCCGGCGGCGGGGTCCTGGTCGACGACTTTGCCTTTCAGGTTGGGATCGGAGTGGTAGCGAAGCTGCACCTCACCGTAGAGCTCACGCTCCTGCAGCTCGATGAGTGCCTCGGAAAGCTCCTCCTGCCGCACCTCGGGCACGAGAATCTGCTCGCGCCCCCGCAGTGACAGCACAAAGGTGCCGAGTCCCGCCACGATGGTCAACAGAACGATGCCGAGAACGGAGAGGACGGTGATTTTGAAGTAACGGCTTTCCGGTCGCTCCCCGTAGCGGGGGAACATCTTCCGGAGCCGGTCGGTGAATCGCCACATCAGGTTTCTTCTAGCCTCCGAGCACGGTTCCGGGGAAATCCTGGTGACCGTTTATGAAGCTCTTCCAGTCTACTGTTTGTCCGGCCTGGAGTTGGAGCCGCTGAACTGCAAGGACTCCGCTACCGGTTTGTATCAGAATTCCCCAGCGCCTGTCTACTCCGAGGACGTG
>CAYOFA010000231.1:1852-3117 GCA_964402885.1 uncultured Spirochaetaceae bacterium | reverse complement strand
CCGACGGCATCGGCGGTATAGACGGCGGCCTCGCGAATGGTGAGCTTGCGATCGCCCCAGTAGGTGTAGGCCCCGGGCCACGGCGTGTAGGCACGCACCATCCGCTCGATGCGCACCGCCTCGCGGGCCCAGTCGATCTCGCCGTCTTCCTTTCGAATGAGTTTGCAGTAGGTGGCCTCGGCCTCGTTCTGGGGCTCGGGCTCGGCCGTCCCCTCCTCGATCCGGGAGAGGGCCTCCACGAGCAGATCCGCCGCCTTCTCGGCAACGAGAGCCGAGAGCGATTCGGTGGTCTCCGCTCCTGTCAAAGCGATGTGCTCCCGGGCGACGACGGCCCCGGCGTCCATCTCCGCGGCGAGATACTGGATGGTGATCCCCGTCTCCGCCTCGCCTGCGAGAATGACCGCCGGAATCGGAGAGGGCCCGCGATACTCGGGCAGCAGGGAGGGATGCACGTTGATCCCGCCTTCTTCGAAGAGGCCGAGAAACTTCGGCCCGAAGATCTTCCCGTAGGCAAAGGTGACGAGCATCTCCGGCTCGAGGCGGCGAACCGCGGCGCGCGCATCCTCATCGAGGCGCACCGGCTGCAGCACCGGCAGCCCGAGATCATCGGCGGCGACTTTCACCGCCGGCGGGGTCACCTTCCGCCCGCGCCCGGAGACGGCATCGGGTGCGGTGAGGACGCCCACCACGGGAAAGCGCGCGGCGACCTTTCTGAGGGAGGGAACTGCAATATCGGGGGTTCCTGCAAAGAGGAGTTTCATGGGCTCAATCAGCCGGCGACGGGGGTCGAATACTTCCGGAGGATGCGATCCCGCTTCTTCTCCGGGAGATGATCGATGAAGAGCACACCGTTCAGATGGTCGTATTCGTGGAGAATCACTCGGGCGAGCATCTTGTCGGCCTCGAGGTTAAATGGGCGCCCGCGCTCGTTCCACGCCTGCACGCGAATCGCCGAAGAGCGCTCGAGATCGGCATAGATGCCGGGAATGCTCAGGCAGCCCTCCTCGTACACCGTCGTCTGCAGCGATGTCTCGAGGATCTGGGGGTTGATGAACACTCTCGGCTCGTCCTCGGGCAGTTTCACCACGAACAGCCGCTCGAGCACGCCGACCTGGGGCCCGGCGAGGCCGATGCCGTCGGCGTTCTTCATGATCTCGATCATTTCTTCCGCGAGCTCGCGGGTCTCGGCGTTTATCTCAGGCACCGGGTCGGCCCGCCTGCTGAGGAGCTCGTTGGGATGGTAGATAAGTTCTCTCGTCGCCATG
>CAYOFA010000231.1:0-1752 GCA_964402885.1 uncultured Spirochaetaceae bacterium | reverse complement strand
GGCGCCGCGCTCGGCGGCGGCGCGGTCCTTCGATCGCACGACGATCCGCAGGAGCCGGCTGAAGGGCGGGAAGGCGAGCCCGCGGCGCATCTCGATCTCGTCGGCGTAGAACTCTTCGATCTCCCCGGATACCGCCCGGGCCACCGCGGGATTATGCGGCTGAAAGGTCTGCACGATGACCGTCCCGTCGGGGCTGTAGCGACCGGCGCGCCCTGCGACCTGGGTGATGAGGCTGAAGGTGCGCTCTGCGGCCCGGAAGTCCGGGAGCATGAGCCCGGTGTCGGCCTGGATGATGCCGACGAGCTTCACCCCGGGGAAGTTCAGGCCCTTCGCGACCATCTGCGTGCCGAGGAGGACGTGGATCTCGCCGCGGCGGAAGGCGTCGAGGGTCTCCTCGAGCACTCCCTTCTTGCGCGCGGCGTCCGTGTCGAGGCGGCGGACGGTGAGATCGCGAAAGCGCGCCTGCACCTCCTCCTCGATGCGCTCGGTCCCGTGTCCGGCAAACCCGGCATCGAGGGAGCCGCACTCGGGGCAGGCACGCGGCGGCTCTGCCTTGTAGCCGCAGTAGTGGCAGACCATCTTGCCCTTGGCCTTGTGGTAGGTGAGGGTCACAGAGCAGTGCCTGCAGCGAAGCACGAACCCGCAGGAGCGGCACTGGAAGAACGCGGCAAAGCCCCGGCGGTTGAGAAAGAGGATGGACTGCCGCCCCGCCCGATGGGTCTCGCGCACCGCCTCGATGAGGGGTGGAGAAAGCGGCCCCTCCGCACCGGTGAGGCTTACCACCTCCATCCGTGGCATGGCGCCGCCTGAGAGCCGCCGGGAGAGGGTCATGCGCTCGAGCCTGCCCTCGTTCATGAGGTGCCACGCCTCCACCGAGGGCGTAGCGCTTCCCATCACCAGGCGCGCCTCCTCGGCGGAGCAGCGGTGCATGGCGACCTGCCGGGCGTGATAGCGCGGGGTGGAGCCCGACTTGTAGGAGGACTCGTGCTCCTCATCGAGGATGACGAGGCCGAGAGACTGTACGGGGGCGAAGACCGCGCTTCGCGCGCCGATGACGAAGGAGGCTTCCCCGCGCCGGATCCGTGTCCACTCGCGCAGCCGTTGCGAGGGGGTGAGCCGCGAGTGCAGCACCGCCGCGGCCTCTCCGAAGCGCCGCCTGATGGTCTCGACGACCTGCCGGGTGAGCGCAATCTCGGGCACGAGATAGATGATGCTCCGTCCCTCGGCCACCACTCGCTCCGCCACCTGCAGGAACACCTCGGTCTTGCCGCTTCCGGTGATGCCGTAGAGGTAACTGAACCCGCCCCGGCGGGAGGTGATGCGCTCCACTGCGTCGCGCTGCTCCTCCGAGAGCGCGAGGTCGTGGTCGTCGAAGGCGGGCTCGTCGGCGCCGAAGGCCGCGGGCTCCTTCTCCTGCCTGCCGAGGGGTATCATCGCGGCGAGGCACTCACCGAGGCTCGCGAGGTACATGCGGCTCATCCACCGCGCGAGCTCGAGGTAGCCCTCGTCGAAGAGGGGCGCCTCATCGATGCGGCGGGCGACGCGTTTCACCTCGGCGAGGTGCTCGGGTCGCTCGACGTCGGGGTCGACGACGAAACCGGTCAGACTCCGCCTGCCGAAGGGCGCGACCACCCGCACGCCGAGCGGGAGCTCATCATCGGTCTCGTAGGTGAAGGCGCGGGGAACGGGAACGTTGAAGGCGACCGAAACGTAGCGGCTCATGCCTCACCGGGGCCGGGGTTCTCGGGCCCG
>CAYOFA010000230.1:0-4572 GCA_964402885.1 uncultured Spirochaetaceae bacterium | reverse complement strand
CGCTTGACCATTTCCGAACCCTCTCGTATTGTTCAAGTCCTGAACAATCGGGCGATGCGTGATATGCTTCGCCCGAGGACACAGCACCTGCTCGATATCCGGGAGAGTCAGTTTCGGCGACCTTCGCACACGGTCGGGTGGTTCCACGCCGTCTGAGTATCTCCCGCCGCCGCACGCGGCTGCGGGACCGGCGAAGCTGTGTCCACTGCACGCTCTCATGGCCCCCACTGACAAAGAACTGGAAGTCCTCGAACAGATCTACATCCGCCAGGACGTGCGCCAGCGCGATCTCGCGCAGGGCATCGGCCTGTCGCTGGGGATGACGAACGCGATCCTCAAGCGCCTCACCCAGAAGGGCTTTCTCACCGTCCGCAAGGTGAACAACCGCAATATCGCCTATGCGGTATCGCCGGTGGGGGTCGATGCGATCGCGCGCAAGAGCTATCGCTATCTCAAGCGCACGATAAAGCACGTGGTGGACTACAAGCAGGCGATAGAGGACGTGATCTCCGCGGCTGCAGACGGCGGCTACACGGAGGTGGCCCTCGTGGGGCCGAGTGATCTCGACTTCATCGTCGAGCACCTGTGTGGAAAGTACGGTTTAGCCTACGAGCGCATCCGGCGCGTTTCCGACCTCGCCGCGGGCGAGAGCGCGTTCCTCCTCTTCTCGGAGAATGAGACCGCGCCCGCTCCGGACGAGCACACCCCCGGTCCCGCACTCGACCTCGAAAGCGGCTGCGCGAGCCTGCAGGCGATTCTCGTCGCCGGAACCGCGTAGCCGGGCTCCGCGGCCGGCGGTTGCGGGCCGCCGGCGCTGGCCGGGTTTTCACTGCGGCCGGGCTGTCGGAGAGGCCGGGGTGGCCGCTGGCCCGCCGCGGGCAGTACAATAACAGAATCAAGGAGCACATATCGTGAGCACAGAAACCACCACCCGGGTCATCGACTACCGGGTCAGAGACATAGCACTTGCCGAGTGGGGCCGCAAAGAGATGGACATGGCCGAGAAGGAAATGCCCGGCCTCGTCGCAACGCGCGAGAAGTACGGACCGCAGAAGCCGCTCTCCGGTGTGCGGATCACCGGTAGCCTTCACATGACCATCCAGACCGCCGTCCTCATCGAGACCCTCGTGGAGCTCGGCGCGGAGGTGCGCTGGGCGAGCTGCAACATCTTCTCGACGCAGGATCACGCGGCAAGCGCGGTTGTCGTCGGCTGTTTTGAAGAGGGGGGCACCACCGAGAACCCGGCGGGCGTCCCGGTCTTTGCCTGGAAGGGCGAGACCGCCGATGAGTACTGGGAGCTCCTCTACCAGGCGCTCTCGTTCGACGCCGCAGGCGACGGCGGCAACGGCAACGGCGCCGGGGCCGACAACGGCGCGGCCGGCAGCGTCAAAGGCCCGAACCTCATCGTGGATGACGGCGGCGATGCCACCCTCATGATGCACATGGGCTATCAGGCCGAGGACGACCCCTCCATCCTCGAGCAGAAGGGCGAGTCAGCCGACGAGCGCGCACTTCTTGGCGTTCTCAAGCGGGTCTACGAGGAAAACCCCCGCCGCTGGCACGACGCGGTCGCGGACTGGCACGGAGTGAGTGAGGAAACCACCACCGGTGTCCATCGTCTCTACAAAATGGCCAAAGAAGGCTCGCTTCTCGTTCCCGCCATCAACGTCAACGACTCGGTCACCAAGAGCAAGTTCGACAACCTCTACGGCTGTCGCGAGAGCCTCGTCGATGGCATAAAGCGCGCAACCGACCTCATGATCGCAGGCAAGGTCGCGGTGGTCTGCGGCTACGGCGATGTGGGCAAGGGCTCCGCCGAAAGCCTCCGCGGCCTCGGCGCGCGCGTCAAAGTCACCGAGGTGGATCCCATCTGCGCCCTGCAGGCCGCCATGGCGGGCTACGAGGTCACCACCGTCGAGGATACCCTCGGCGAGGCCGATATCTACGTCACCGCCACCGGCAACACCGACGTCATCACCATCGATCACATGAAGCAGATGAAGGATCAGGCCGTCGTCTGCAACATCGGTCACTTCGACAACGAGATCCAGGTCGATGAGCTCGTGAACTCCCCCGGCGTCGAGAAGATCAACATCAAGCCGCAGGTTGACCGCTTCGACTTCCCGGATGGCCACGGCATCTTCCTTCTCTCCGAGGGGCGTCTCGTGAACCTCGGAAACGCCACCGGCCACCCGAGCTTCGTCATGTCGAACAGCTTCACCAATCAGGTGCTTGCCCAGATGGAGCTGTGGAAGAATCGCTCGAGCTACGAGCGTGATGTCTACGTGCTGCCCAAGGCGCTCGACGAGGAAGTCGCGCGGCTGCATCTCGAGAAGATCGGGGTGAAGCTCACGAAGCTCCGAAAGGAACAGACCGAGTACCTCGGGGTCCCCGAGAACGGTCCCTTCAAGCCGGAGCATTATCGCTACTAAATTTCGCCGATTCCGCAAGCAGCAGCTCCTGTAGCCCCGTATCCCTCTGTGGAAGAAACCTGCAGAGGAGGAAGCTGATGGGTGACGCAAGCTGTTGCGAACGGGAATCCGGTATGGCAGAATCAGGCGGGGCGTACGAGCCGAGTCGCGCGGCCACGGTTGTGGCCGAGACCGAGCCGTTCTTCCGGGACGTGATGGAGGTCTACATCGATCTCCTGTGCCGCGGAGAGCGAGACGCCTCGCGGCTTCTGTTCCGCTCCGGCGTGCGGTTCGCCGCGGCCGTGCACGGAATGCACAGAGCCGCCGGCCGGCCCGCCGCCATGAATCCGGCCGACGCGGCGCGCCGGCACCTCGAGCGGTGTCTCTTCGCGCTGTGGAGCGCCCGCCGGCGGGAGCCGCAGGAGCGGGGAGAGCAGCAGCGCGATGAGCAGCAGCCGCCCGTGGACACGGCGGCGCTCTTCGAGCGCGGCCTCGCGATGCTCTCGGCGCTTCGCGGCCTTTCGGCGGCGGAGAAGCCCGCCGCGGACGATAGCACAACCGGGGGATCGAACCGACGCCCGGCAATATCACCCCTGCCGCGGGAGCGGCCGGGACACGAGGAGCTCCATACGTGGATTCGAGAACGTACCTCTTCACCTCCGAATCGGTAAGCGAAGGTCATCCGGACAAGCTCTGCGATCAGATCTCCGATGCCGTGCTCGACGCCTGCCTCACCGACGATCCGAACTCGCGGGTTGCCTGTGAGGCCTTTACGACGACCGGCATGGTCCTCGTCGGTGGCGAGATCACGACCGAGACCTACGTCGACATCCAGGACGTTGCCCGCGGGGTTGCCAAGCGCGTCGGTTACGACCGCGCCGAGTACGGCCTCGACTTCGAGAGCATGAGCGTGCTCAACGCCATCCACGAGCAGAGCCCCGATATCTCGGTCGGCGTCTCAGGCGACGGCGTGATCAAGGGTGACCTCGGCGCCGGTGACCAGGGCATGATGTTCGGCTTCGCCTGTAACGAGACGCCGGAGCTCATGCCCGCGCCGATCATGTACGCCCATAAGATCCTCATGCGCGCGGCGGAGATGAGAAAGAGCGGCGAGCTCCCCTGGATGCGCCCCGACGGCAAGAGCCAGGTCACCGTCGAGTACGAGGGACATACCCCGAAGCGCATCGACGCGGTGGTCATGAGCCAGCAGCACGACTATGAGATTGCCTACGACGATCTGCGTGAGCAGCTCATCGGGCATGTGATCAACAACGTGCTCGAGCCCACCGGCCTTCTCGATGAGAACACCAAGTACTACATAAACCCCACCGGCCGCTTTGTCATAGGCGGGCCCCACGGGGACTCCGGACTTACCGGCCGCAAGATCATCGTCGATACCTACGGCGGCATGGGACGCCATGGCGGCGGCGCGTTCAGCGGAAAGGACCCGAGCAAGGTCGACCGCTCGGCAACCTACATGGCGCGCTACGTCGCCAAGAACATCGTCGCCGCCGGCCTCGCCGACCGATGCGAGCTCGAGCTCGCGTACGCCATCGGCGTTCCCTATCCCGTCTCCGTGATGGTCGATACCTTCGGGACCTCCGCCGTACCCGAGGCCAACATCGAGGCCGCCGTGCGTGAGGTCTTCGATCTCTCCCCGGCGGGTATCATCAAGCATCTCGACCTCAGAAAGCCGATCTATCGCGAGACATCGGCATACGGGCACTTCGGGCGTGACCACTTCACCTGGGAGCAGATCGACAAGGTTCAGGACCTCAAGACCGCGGTGAAGGCATAGGTGCGGCAGTATGGCACTCATGGAATGGACGGACCGTCTCAGCGTCGGCGTGGAGAAGTTCGACGAGCACCACAGGCGTATGATTGCGCTCGTGAATGAGCTCCACGACGCGATGAGCGAGGGCCGTGGCCAGCAGGCCCTGTCCGGCATCCTCGGTGAGCTCATCGACTACACCGATTATCACTTTGCCGCCGAGGAGGCGGCCTTCGACGAGCACGGATACCCCGACGCCGGGCCGCACAAGGAGGCGCATGCCGCCCTCCTCGAGAAGGCCCGCGCCCTCAAGGAGCAGTACGACGCCGGGGCAACCATGATGAGCCTCGAGGTGATCGAGTTCCTCAAGGACTGGGTCACCGAGCACAT
>CAYOFA010000229.1:3427-4701 GCA_964402885.1 uncultured Spirochaetaceae bacterium | reverse complement strand
ATGAAACGCACCAAATCCCGCCTCAAGAAGGCACTGCTGACCTACTATCCGCGGGTCTTCGAAGTGCTCGAGGCGGGGGACACGCAGTCTTTGACACTTCTCTCCAGCCAGGTTTGCCACGACGGACACCTGGCCCCCTACGCATACGACGAATCGAAGTACCCGGCTCTTCCGAGCGGAGATCCCATCGGTAAGACGGGGCTTGCGCGGCTCGAGGGATTTCTCGACAGCGACGACAAGGCGGCGTACATCCGTGACGCGTCATCCGAGGGTGATGCGGGGCTGGTCTGGTTCCTCTACGGCGCGCTCTGGCAGGCCGGTGAGGTGAAACGCTTGCGCTATCTTCTTGCGGGTGTGCGTGACTACGTGGACGGCGGCGAGTACCGGGAAGACGGGGCGGTGAAAGCCTGGTATGCTCTTGGACGGCACATGGCCTCGGGCGGACGTGAGCCAATGGTGAACAAACAGGTGACGCGGGCACACAAGGTGTATCGTGGCGGCTACGACCTCTCGGCCTCGAAGCTGAAGTCGCCGGACCACGAGGATCACCTCCTCTATCATCGATGGATGAGGGAGCGGGGGCTCGATCCCCGGGAACTGCATCTGGCGCATAAGGCCCTCTTCACGCTCGGGAAGGCGACCGGCGCGCTATTGTAATGCGGTGAGGCCGTGCTCCCAGCAGGCCGCGCCGCGGACAAGCCGGCCGCCCGGCAGCGCAGCCGCCCGTCGAAACGACAAGACGCAGAAAGGATCACTATGACACCACATCCGGAAGCGGTGCTCTTCGACCTCGGAGATACACTGATCGTTGCCCGCACCTACCGCGTGGAGGCGGGGGTCGAGGCGATGCTCGACGCGGCCGCGCATCGAAACGGCGCCACGGTGGACGAGGTCGTGGAACTGGCCCGCGAGCTCAATGTCGAGTTCGGCCGCCGCGCGAACGACTCCTCACTCGAGTACTCGCAGCGCGTCTTCCACCGCATGCTCTACGATTCGCTGGGTGTATCATTCGATCGCTCGGAGGCCGAGCTCGAGCGTCTGTATTGGGATGCCGCTTTCGAGTTCGTGCCCGAGCCGGGCGTTGCGGAGATGCTCGCGGCGGTGCGCGACACCGGTGTGAGAATGGGCGTTGTCAGCAACGCGTCGTTTTCCGGCGAGGTGCTTCGCCACGAGCTCGAGAAGCACGGGCTTCTTTCCTACTTCGAGTTCCTGATCTCCACCGCCGACTACGGTCTGCGAAAACCGCATCCGCAGATCTTTCGGGTGGGCCTGCA
>CAYOFA010000229.1:0-3327 GCA_964402885.1 uncultured Spirochaetaceae bacterium | reverse complement strand
ATCAACCTGAGCGCAGGACGTCGGGAAGCGGATCGTGCCACGGCCGCAGGTCGTAGTCGCTCCGTTTCTGTTCTTGGTCTCCCCCGTATACGAGCGTACCCCTGCCGGCGGTCTCCCCGGCAATCTCGGGCCATCGGCGCAGGCTACGTGACATATCGCTCGTGGCGGTGGAGCCGCTCTTGATCTCCACGGGATGCAGCCAGGGGCCTTCCTCTATGATGGCGTCTATCTCGAATCCTCCTCGCTCACGCCAGAAGTACAGCGAGGGAGACTGCGCAGCATTCAGGCGGCTCTTGAGAAGCTCCCCGACGACGAACGTCTCAAAGAGCGCGCCCCGCAGGGGGTGGGGCGCGAGTTGCTCCGCAGTGTGGATACCCAGAAGCCAGGCAGCAAGGCCGGGATCGGTGAAGTAGAGTTTCGGCGACTTGATGAGGCGCTTGGAAAACGATCTATAGTAGGGATGGAGCCGGTGGACAATGAACGCCGCCTCCAGAACGGCTATCCAGTCCCGGGCGGTGTTGTGGGAGACTCCGGCGTCATCGCCGAGGTTCGAAAGGTTGAGAACCTGACCGGTCCGCCCGGCGCACAGTCGGACGAAGCTGTGAAAACGATTCAGATCCTTCACGGCGAGGATCTGACGAACATCCCGCTCCACATACGATGACACGTAATTCTCGTACCACACCCGTGCTTCCACGGGGCGATCGTAAATCGGCGGATAGAGCCCCTGAAGTAAGAGCAGGTCGCGTTCGCCCGGTACGGCGCCGGCGGCGGTGAGTTCGGCGACCGAGAAGGGCAGGAGCGTTACGCTCCCGACGCGGCCGGCGAGGGACTGCGCGATGTCGGCGCGGAGGTTGTACTGCTGAGAGCCGGTCAGCACGAAGCGTCCGAGCGAGCCGGACTCATCGACCATCTGCTGAAGGTACGAGAGGATCGCGGGAGCCCGCTGTACCTCGTCGATCACGGCACCGTCGCGATACTGAGACAGGAACCCGCGGGGGTCCGTATGCGCGAACTCGCGGACATCCGGGTTTTCCAGCGAGACGTAGGGCAGGTAATCGAATACGGCCCGTGCCAGCGTGGTCTTGCCGGACTGACGAGGGCCAACGAGGCTGACGACCGGGAATCCGTGGGCGAGTGACCGAAGTGTTTCAGCAGCCCTACGCTGTATCACTTTGACAGATTGTCACTGCCACTTACAATTTGTCAAGCGGCTGTGCCGCGCACTCGGCGCGGGCACCGGTGCCAAAATACCCGATTTTTTCACTCAGGCACTTGATGCGTCCAGCGTGCATGAATATAATCGACTCAACAACTGAAGAAGGAAGCGGTACGCGACAGATGCGTTACACGGCACCGAGCATGAACATGTCTACCAGCCTCATGATGAGCATGATGATGGACATGGGTATGCGCAAGGAGTGCGCCGGGTAACCATTTGGATTGAGCGTGCCGTAACTACGGCATATGGAGAAAGGCTCACCAGATGGTGAGCCTTTTTTTATGCCCGCAGCGCCGTACGGCCGGCGGCCTCGCGGGCGGTGCCGAATCAGGGAGGAGAACACATGTCCGACACACAGTCTCTGCGCTACGAAACGCTCCAGCTTCACGGCGGCCAGCAGGCGGACCCCACAACGGGTGCGCGCGCTGTGCCGATCTACCAGACGACCTCGTACGAGTTCGAGAACTCCGAGCATGCGGCGAAGCTCTTTGCCCTCCAGCAGTTCGGAAACATCTATACCCGGATCATGAATCCGACGACCGACGTGTTCGAGCAACGCATGGCACTGCTCGAGGGCGGTGTTGCCGCGGTTGCGACGGCCTCGGGTCACTCGGCACAGCACCTCGCCATCACCTCGATCATGGGGCAGGGGGGCCATATCGTGTCGAGCTCCTACCTCTACGGCGGAACCTACAACCAGTTCAAGGTGACCCTGCCGCGGCTGGGAATCGACACGACCTTCGTGGACATCACCAATCTCGATGAGGTTCGAGAAGCCATCACCGCAGATACCCGTGCACTCTATGCCGAGACGATCGGCAATCCCGGGTACGTCGTTCCGGATTTCGAGGCGCTTGCCGAGATCGCCCATGAGGCCGGCATCCCCTTCATCGTGGACAACACCTTCGGCGCCGCCGGCTACCTCTGTCGGCCCATCGAGTACGGGGCGGACATCGTGGTGGAGTCGGCGACCAAATGGATCGGCGGACACGGCACGGCCATCGGCGGCGTGATGGTCGATGCCGGGAGCTTCGACTGGGGCAACGGAAAGTTCCCCTACTTCTCCGAGCCCTCACCGGGCTACCACGGCATCAACTTCTGGGAGACCTTCGGTGCCGGCAGCCCCTTCGGAAACATCGCCCTGGCCATCCGCGCGCGCGTGGAGGGCCTGCGGGACTTCGGCCCCGCGCCCTCTCCGTTTAACTCCTTCCTGCTGCTGCAGGGCCTGGAAACGCTTTCGCTGCGCCTCGACCGCCACACCGAGAACGCGCTCGAGCTCGCGAAGTGGCTCGAGACTCGCGAGGAGGTCGAATGGGTGAACTATCCGGGGCTCCCGGCGCACCCGAGCCACGAGGCGGCAAAGCGTTACCTCTCCCACGGGTTCGGCGCGATGCTCTCTTTCGGCATTCGCGGCGGCACGGAGGCCGGGCGCGGCTTCATCGATTCGGTCGAGCTTGCGAGCCACCTCGCCAACGTCGGCGATGCGAAGACCCTGGTCATCCATCCGGCCTCCACGACGCACTCACAGCTCGAGGAGGAGGAGCAGATCTCCGCGGGCGTACGGCCCGAGATGATCCGCGTGTCGGTGGGTATCGAGCACATAGAGGACATCAAGGCGGATTTCGACCGGGCCTTCTCGCGTGCGCTCGCGCCGGAGGGGGCGAGGAGCTGAGCTATGATAGAGAAATACCATGCCTTTCACACCGGCGAGCTCTGGGCGGACCCCGAGCCGCTGCAGCTCGAAGGCGGGGAGACACTCTCCCCGCTCGAGCTCGCCTACAACACCTGGGGCGAGCTCAACGAGGAGCGCGACAACGCCGTCATCGTGGCACACGGGTTCACCGCGAACTCCGACATCTCCGAATGGTGGGGAGGTCTCCTCGGCGAGGGGCGCGCCCTCGATCCGACGAAGCAGTTCATCGTTTGCATCAACTCCATTGCCTCGCCGTACGGATCGACGAGCCCGCTGACCTACGCACGTGAAGGACGCTCACCGCGGGAGTTTCCGGCAGTAACCATTCGCGACACGGTGCACGCCCACAAGCGCCTTGTCGACGCCCTCGGGATCCGCCGCATCCACAGCGTGGTCGGCGTCTCCCTCGGCG
>CAYOFA010000228.1:0-4791 GCA_964402885.1 uncultured Spirochaetaceae bacterium | reverse complement strand
CGTGAGCATCGCACGCTGCAGCGGGGCCTGCTTTCCGGTGTCCGCCTCGAGCCCTTCGATTTCATCGCAACCGGGGCCGGCGGCGTCGCGGAAATGCGGCTTGGCGACACGGGGACGGAGGCTGCGGGGATGGAGGCGCGGCCGGGGACGGGGTCCGCGGGGACGGAGGTGCCGGCCGAGGCCGCGACGACCCTCCTGCGCATGGACCCCGACAGCGCACTCATGCTCCGCACAGGCAGCCCGCTCGTCGTCGAGCTGCTCCACGGATCACTGTCGGTGGAGTCCGGATCCGAGCAGACCGGCGCCGCCGGCGTAATTACCGTGCTGCTGCGCGAGGGACGTGTGGAGGCGACCGGTGCCACTGTTGCGGTTGCCCGGGGGGCGCTCGGCCGCCTGCGGGTGGAAGCGATAGATGGCCGGGCGACGGTTTCGGTGGAGGGGGCGGATCCCCCGCGGCTCTTCGCGCGCGAGGACCGGTCCGTGCTCCTCAGCCCTGACCGCCGCGCCTTCGAGAATACGCGTCCCGCGGGTGATCTCGGGCAGTGGCGGGGTGCACGTCTCATGGTCGCGGCAATGGCCTCCGCGGGCGCGGGTGAGTCCCATGCGACGATTCTCGAGCGCAGCCGGCTCTACACCCTCGCAAAGGCCGATTTCGACACCGCATACGCCGACGCCGTGCGCGCCGAGCCGTCCATCCTCGGGTGGATGCGCTCGGCCGACCTGGAGCGCTCACTCAGCGACGCCACCGCCGCGAAGATCGAAGCACCTCTGGCCGCCCTCGAGGAGGCGCGTCGGGAGTTCGAGCCCCTGTACCGGGAGCTCGAGGCCCTCGTGACTGTAGTTGGCGCGGACGTGATTCCGGCGAGCGTGTCGGAGGACTCGCGCATAATCGAGGAGCGACTTCACACCACGAGACATCTGCTGCGGCTGTTTTTGGAGAGTCAGGGGCGGTTGCCCGGCGACGATCCGGACGCGGCGTCGGTGCCGGAGGACGATCCGGACGCGGCGGCGGTGCCGGAGCGCGGTATGTAGCCGCAGGGCTCACTCGAAGAGCGTTACGTCGCCCTTGCGTTTCTGCCGGCGCTGTCTGAGCTTTTCGAGGTACTCTTCCTCTTCCTTCTCCACGTCGACGATGAGTTTCCCGGTTATCCGTTTCAGCATCACCTTGAAGGTCTGGGGGTCGAGAAAGATCTTTCGGCCCACGGTTCCTCCAACGTCGGAGGTCTCCACGGGGATACTCTCGGTCTCGAGGTACTCGAAGGCGAAACGAATGTTGCTCTGGGGCACGCCGCCGTCACGGCCCACCTCGTTCTGCAGGACGTGACCGCCGCCGAAGACTTTCGCCCGCAGGCGTTCCTTGCGGGCGCCCATCTTGATGAGATCGTTTATCAGGAGCTCCATCGCGAACATGCCGTACTTGCCCGTCTCCGAGGTCATGAAGCTCTGAGAGTCGAGGGAGCCGGGAAGCATGAAGTGGTTGAGGCCACCGACGCGGAGCCGGGAGTCGTAGAGCGCAACGCCCACGCAGCTCCCGAGCACGGTGGAGATCATGATGGGCTCGGCCGATGCCAGATACTCGCCCGGATGGATGATGTAGACCTGTTTTCCGAACTTGCCGTTGTAGTGCTGATACACAAGGATTCCAGTTTCAGAACATGGTGATTTCGCCGGAGGGGGTGCCCTCCTCGACATCGAAGCCGGCGATCTCGCCCGCGGTTTTCTTGTGAGTGAATATAGTGAATCTTTCTATCATCGACTTCAATCGATCACTCTTGATTCGCCACTCGGTGAGGCCCCGCGCCTCGAGCAGGGGCTGCATCCGCGTTCGGGCGGCCGCCTGTACCTCCCGCAACTGCGCGTTGATGGTGTCGATCTGCGTCAGGAGCCTTTCGAGCTCGTCGAGTTGCTCCTTCATCTCGCGGAAGAGATTCACGAAACGATCGCTGAACAGCGACATGCCCTCGATCCGCGCACCGAGGGTCTGCTTTGCCTCGGCGAGCTCTCCGGAGAGCCGCTTCATGCGGGTCTCGAACTCCACGACGAGCTTCTCCTCGTCGGCGAACACGCGCTGATAGCGGCTGATGACCTCGCTCGTCTCGCTTATGAAGTTCTTGGTGGAGTCGATCGAGACGTTCACGTCCTTCTCGATCTTGTGCGTGAGGGCATTCATGGTTTCTACCGTGCCCGCCATCTGCTGAAGCACTTCCTGCTTCGCGACCTCGATGCGCGAGGCGATGTCGATGGAGCGAAACCGCGTGATGAGCGTCGAGAATGAGCGGAAATCGGCCTCTATCTGCGACACCTCGCCGAGCAGCCGCTCACTGTCGCGAGTGAGGCGTCGTTTCATGTCCATGGAGCGGTGCGTGTCGGCTAAGAGCTCGTCGAGCATCTGCGACGCGCGGGCAAACAGCGCCTCGAGGCCCTCACGCTCCTCGGTCCCCGCATGCATGCTTTCGTAGACGAAGTCGCTTCGGTCCTGCTCCGCCTGCTCGATGATGTTGCGCGCGGTATCCGCGTTCTCGCGAAATACCACGAGGCTTCCGCTTATGCGTTCGCGAATGTCGTCGAGAAGCGTGATGCAGAGGTCGGGCAGACTCGAGAGAAACGAGAGCTCATCGAGCAAGTGCTCCTCGTCCTCGCCGTCCTCGACCTCTTTGAGCTCTTCGAGGGAGATGACCACGTGATCCACCGACTGTTTGATGATGTCCTGGATCTGCACTTCCTGCATGATGTTCGACAGCGGCTGCTTGATGCTGCGCGACTTGTCGCGGATGGACTCGAGCACCCTCGCGGTCTGCTCGACGCCGCCGAGGAAGGCATCGAAGCTACCGGAGAGGCGTTCGCGGAAGCGGCCGAAGAGCTCGTCCTGGTATTCCTTCACCGTAGCCATCTCGTTTCGAAACTCTCTGAACTCGTCGAGAAGGGTGCCGCCGCGCTGGGTGATGGTGTCGGTGAGATCGATCGTGCGACTGGAGAGGCGCTTGAGCTCTTCGGTGATGTAGGAAAAGGCCTTCCCCGCGCTGCCGCTCTTGAGGGCGACGGTCATTGCGTTGATGGACACGAGCTCCATCTCGATGGAATCTTCCTTGATTTCGCCGATGAGTGTGTCGAGCTCTCCGAGGGTCCTGATCCCCCCGTCGAGCTCTGAGAACAGACGATCGTCCTGGGCGTGCATCCCCTCGAAAGACCCCGTCGCCTCGCTCACGGCACCTCGCGCCTCATCAATGACGCGGGCGAGCCTGCCGCCCTCCCGCCGGTCGTCACCGGCCTGCAGGCTGTCGACGACCTCGCTCGATGCGCTGAGACTCACCTCCATTTCGGAGAGCAGCCGCGGAAACTGTTCTCCGAGGCCGAGGAAGATCCGCTCGGTATCCGCAACCAGATCGTGGAGGGAGCCAATGAGGTCGTCCTTCTTGGAGATATTTACCTTTTCCATCCTTTTGAGTATAGAGCAGGTGGCGCCGTGGCGCAAGGCACAGAGGAGCGTTTTTGCCAAAAAAAGGGCCGGCACACGGCCGGCCCTCTGCGTTCTGTAGTGCTCAACGTCGACCGCCGCAGCGGGGACGCCGAGACGGGCTTACGCCTGCTTCTGGGACTCCAGCGCCAACGCCTGTTCGGTCTCCTGGTCGAAGAGAAGCACCTTCTCCATGACAGGAACAATCTTCACCTGGTCACCAACCGAAACGTCGATGTTCGGATTGACGCGGGCGATGAACTGGTGGGCACCGGTATTCAGGTAGAGGTGCGTCTCCGCACCGAGTGGCTCGATGACTTCAACCGTGGCCGGAATGAAGGTTCCGTCCTTGGCGTCGGGATCGTAGCGCAGGTCCTCGGGGCGCACGCCGAAGGTCATCTGCTTGCCGACATAGTCCTTTGCGACGTCCGCGGGCTTGCCGGAGAGCTCCATCTTGAAGTTGGGCTCATCCATGACGATCTTCTTGCCTTCCTCGGAGATGTTGACATTGAGGAAGTTCATGGGGGGCGAGCCGATGAACCCGGCCACGAACCGGTTGACCGGCGAGTTGTACAGCGTCAGCGGGTCACCGATCTGCTGAATGAGGCCGTCGCGCATAACGACGATCTTGTCTCCCATGGTCATGGCTTCCACCTGGTCATGGGTGACGTAGATCATGGTCGCCTGCAGGCGGTTATGGAGTCCGGAAATCTCTGCGCGCATCTGCACGCGGAGCTTTGCGTCGAGGTTTGAGAGGGGCTCGTCGAAGAGGAAGACCTTGGGCTTTCGAACGATGGCGCGGCCGACGGCGACGCGCTGTCGCTGTCCGCCGGAAAGGGCCTTCGGCTTTCGCTCGAGAAGCTCGCCGATGTCCAGGATCTTTGCAGCCTCATCGACACGGGACTTGATGTCTTCCTTCTTGAACTTGCGGATCTTCAGACCGAACGCCATGTTGTCGTATACCGTCATGTGCGGATACAGGGCGTAGTTCTGGAAGACCATTGCGATGTCGCGGTCCTTCGGCGGAATGTCGTTTACGACCTTCTCGTCAATGGTGAGCTCGCCGCTGGTGATGTCCTCGAGACCCGCGACCATACGAAGGGTGGTCGTCTTGCCACAGCCGGAGGGGCCAACGAGTACAACGAACTCTTTGTCGTTGACCGTGACGTTGGCATCCTTCACCGCGAGTACGTTGCCTTCGTACACCTTGGTGATGTTCTTCAAATTGACAGTTGCCATGTGCAACCTCCAGTAGAGTTATCTTATGCTGTCCATGGTACGCCGGGTTCGGGGAGTTGTCAATTGTTGAGTTAGTAAAGCGGCACACGCGGGCCCGG
>CAYOFA010000227.1:0-4844 GCA_964402885.1 uncultured Spirochaetaceae bacterium | reverse complement strand
GAAACAATACAGCTCGAGTCCGAGGGCAACTTCCACACGATGAACGTGACCGAGCAGGTGCGCGCCGTGGTGAGTCGATCCGGGGTGAAGCAGGGCTCCGCCCTCGTGTTCTATCGACACACCACTGGCGCTGTGCTTGCTGTCGAGCATGAGGTCGGCCTCCTCGCGGATCTCGAGGAGCTTTTCGACCGGCTTGCGCCCATGGACGCCGACTGGAAGCATCATCGCCGCGGCTATGACGCGAACGGCGGGGCCCACATCCGGACGGCCTTTCTCAACCCTTCGATGACGGTACCGGTAGTGGACGGCGAGCTGCTGCTCGGGACCTATCAGGAGATTCTGATCGCGGATTTCGATCCGATTGAGGAAACGCGAACACGCAAGCTCGTGGTACAGGTGGCCGGAGAATGAGCGCCGCCGACATTTCCGCGGTCGTGTTCTATGCACCGAACGTGCTCGTGAATGCCGACGGCTCGCCGGTGAGACAGATGTCCCCGCTCGTGCAGGAGCTATCGGGCTCCCTCGAGGTCACAGCGGTATGCCCGGACACGGAAACCGTGACCCGGGTTTCGCGGGCCTACGGCAACGCCATTGTGCGCACAACGGTCGTTGGCGCGACGGGAGATCATCGCGCCATGCTGCGCGAGCTTCTCGGCACCGGCATCCTCAACGCCTCGACGACCCTCTTCATCGACCATCACCCCCGCCGCTGCATGGAAGCGGTGAAGCTCGGCATACACGCGGGCATTTTTGAAGACGCGCCGAGGCTGTACCGCGACCTCGGATTGTGGGGGCTCGTGCCGCTCATCCACCGGTTGTCAGCGGTGGATGAGCATCTTTCCTCCTGATCCCGCAGGCTAACCCCTGGATAGATCGGGTTCCTGCGTTGCGGGTTTCCAGGCATCGGGGCCGAGAACGAAGGACAGCAGCTCGCCCACCGTGCAATGCCCCTCCACCGGATGTCTCAGATGAGCGCCGGGGTTGATCCGGTACACATTCCGACGCCCCACGCGATAGCGTCGGAGTACTCCTGCGTCTTCGAGGTCCTGGAGGATTTTCTGTACCGCGCGCTCGGTAATATGAACTTCCAGCGCAACATCTCTGATACGGGCGTTCGGGCGCCGCGCGAGACACACCAGCACATGCGAATGATTCGAAAGGTATGTCCACGTCGCAGGCTGGCGTCGGCCGGTAGCATCACTCATGTTTATTACCTGCAATCTCCATAGTTCGTTGACGTCATTATATGCAAAATTGGCGAGCTTGTATTGACGAACTGCGGTTCCTGTCTTATCCTTCTACTTGATACGTGGGTCGGGGC
The DNA here is from genome assembly GCA_964402885.1 of uncultured Spirochaetaceae bacterium. GTDB lineage: Bacteria > Spirochaetota > Spirochaetia > DSM-27196 > PWMO01 > JAAAOH01. The sequence goes on along the minus strand of CAYOFA010000227.1, from coordinate 3,523 downwards.
GAGTTGACCCCACGCCGTACCGCCTCGTTCCCGACTCGGCATCTCGGCCGCCGCTCTGCGGCGGCCTTTTTGCGTTGTGCGCCCGGCAGGGCGCACCCACTTGGAGGTGCCCGGCGAGAAGCCGCGCAGCGATTACGTTTACACCCCCGAGCAGTCTATAGCCGCACCATCCACTGCTCGGCACCTCACGCCACCGGCGGGCGAGACCGCTTTGAGCGTCTCGGCGAGCCACTCTGTATCCGCTGCGCTCGCCCGCTCGAGCCGGAATCTCCGCAGGCGGAACGGGACCGCGAGAACCCTCGTGACATGTGCGCGGACTTCGTCAACATCGACGAAGTATCCGGCGGTCAGGTCCGGTCGATACCGCTCGTGCCCTCCGATCCCTTCATAGTCGTTGATGAAGTCTCCTGCACCGTAGAGTATGAGGCCACCGTTGTAGATTTCCATGCCCCTGGGATGATGGGAGGAGTGTCCGTGCACGATGCTGACGCCCGCCTGATCTATGAGGGCGCGCGCCAGGTTCTGCTGACGAGCCGGAATGGCGTAGCCCCAGTTTTCGCCCCAGTGGATGGAGACGATCCTGGGACCCGACGCCTCGACTATCCGCAGCAGATCGCGGTCGGCGCGCTTGAGCCACACGCCCGGCGTATCGTCTCCGGCCGCCCAGTTCCGGGGAATGCCGCTCGAGCGGTCACCGATGCCCCACACAGTTGTCGGCATACCCGAGGCCGCCGGGCGGCCACAGGGGCCCTCGGCCTCCGCCCGCGTTCGCCCCGCGCCGCAGCGGCCGATGCCGGCGCGGTCGAGTGTGTCGAGGGTTTCTGTCAGACCCTCCGTCCCCCAGTCCAGAACATGATTGTTCGCCAGGGTGAGGCAGTCGAAGCCCGCCGGTTGCAACACATCCACGTTGGCCGGCGACATGCGGTAATGGATCCCCTTCTCGCGGGCATAGTCGTCACTTCCCGTGATGCTCGTTTCGAGGTTGCCAATACGAAGATCGGGTTTCTCCTGCTCGAGCACATCCGGGAGGGCGCCCCAGATGTAGGAGGGAGGAACGCCGCGGGGAATCGGCCCGTTTGCCTCCTCGGCGAGTCTGACGTACTCGCGGGCGTCACGTACGTAGGGCTCGTGGAGGGTGGGATCGGCGGGGGCGGCGAGAATCTGGTCTATTCCTCTCCCGAGCATAAGGTCACCGCAGAGAAAGATGCGCATACCTCTAACCTACAGCGAAAGCGCGGCCGGCGACCAACCGGCCCCCGGGACGAGCCGGAACGCGGTTGAGGCGACGGGATCCGTTAGCCATCGTGCCTTGCCCATCGGGGACGGAGCTGCTATCCTCCGATCTTGCTATGAGTTACAACAAAGTTCAGGTTCCCGAAGGCGAGAAGGTACGGCTCGATAAGGGTGATCTGGTTGTTCCCGACAACCCGATTATCGCCTTTATCGAAGGGGATGGAACCGGGCCCGACATCTGGGCCGCTTCACAACGCGTGTTCGACGCGGCCGTGGAGAAGGCATACGGCGGTCGGCGCCGGATCTCGTGGATGGAGGTGTTCGCAGGCGACAAGGCGAACCGTGTGTACGGAGAGGAGCTGTGGCTCCCGCAGGAGACGCAGGACGTTCTGCGGGAGTTTCTTATCGGTATCAAGGGCCCGCTGACGACGCCGGTCGGCGGCGGCATCCGCTCGATCAACGTGGCGATTCGTCAGCGGCTTGATCTTTATGCCTGCGTGCGTCCCGTTCGCTACTTCACCGGAGTGCCCTCACCCGTGAAAAAGCCCGAAGACGTCGATATGGTGGTGTTCCGGGAGAATACCGAGGATATCTACGCCGGTATCGAATATCAGGAGGGGACGGAGGATGTGAAGCGGCTGCTCTCGGTGTTGAAGGAGCAGTTTCCCGATGCCTACGAGCGGATCCGCTTTCCCGAAAGCTCCGGACTCGGGATAAAGCCCGTCTCCCGCGAGGGCACCGAACGACTCGTGCAGGCAGCCATCGATTATGCCATCGACCGTGATCTTCCGAGCGTTACCCTGGTGCACAAGGGCAACATCATGAAGTTCACCGAGGGATCGTTCCGCGCCTGGGGCTACGAGACGGCGAAGCGTGACTACGGGGCGACCGAACTGGACGGCGGGCCATGGCTCTCGTTCAGGAACCCGCGAACCGGCCGGGAGATCATCATCAAGGACATGATTGCGGACGCGATGCTGCAGCAGATTCTCACGCGTGCGTCGGAGTACAGCGTCCTTGCCACGCTAAACCTCAATGGTGACTATATCTCCGACGCCCTTGCAGCGCAGGTTGGCGGCATCGGTATAGCGCCCGGCGCCAACATCAACTACCGAACCGGCCACGCCGTCTTCGAGGCAACGCACGGCACGGCACCCAAGTATGCCGGACAGGACAAGGTCAATCCCTCCTCGGTGATCCTCTCGGGCGAGATGATGTTTCGTCACCTCGGCTGGGACGAGGCGGCCGACATGATTCTGAAGGCCATGGATACGACCGTTGCTCAGAAGCGCGTCACCTACGACTTCCATCGCCTGATGGAGGGTGCCGAGGAGTTGAAGACGAGCGAGTTCGGCGACGCGCTCATCGACAACATGGGCTGAGTGCGCGGGCGGGTGGCGAGCACCGGTGCCCGCGGACTGCGGCGCCGCGAGATGGGCCACGGCCGCCCGCCGGCGCGCGCCCCTGATGGCGTCCGCACCTCAAAGTGCGCCCGAGAGTATCTCCTCTATCTCGCCGGCGTCGAAGTCCGTAGGCTGGCCTTTCAGCCCGGACTTCCCGGCGAGCGTGCGAATATCTTCCCGGGTGAAGCCGTAGGCCGAGAAGTCGGGGAGTTCGCCGGCCTCGAGGAATCGTTCGAGAGTCTCGACGAGCAGATCGCAGTTGGCCTCGACTGAGCCCTGGTCTCGTCCCGCGATGGCGGTGCCCGCCCGGGCGTAGCGGGCAAGTGTATCCTTTGCGCGGTCGGCCGCGCCCGGGCCGGCTGTGGCCGGGCCGGCGGCGCCCGGGCCGGCGGCGCCCGGGCCCGACACCGTGGTGCGCAGCCTGGAGATCGTTGCCCGAGTGACAAGCGGCAGCAGCCTCCCGCACGCCACGCCGTGGGGAATCTCGTGCATCGCACCAGCGGGCCCCGCCGCCCCGTGCACCAGGCCGAGCCCGGCGTTCGCAAGCGCGATGCCGGAGGTGTGGGCTGCCCAGGCCATGTCCGCCCGCGCGTCGACGTCACTACCGTTATCGAGCACGCGCAGAAAACCCCGGCCGGCGGCCTCGAGTCCGCTCAGGGCCACCGCATCGGTGAAGTAGTTGGCGCCGGTGGACACGTAGGCCTCGAGATTCTGCGTGACCGCGTCGAGCCCGCTTGCTGCAGTCACTCGTTGCGGGACGCCCACCGCGAGCTCGGGGTCTATGACGGCGATATCGGGCACGTAGGCGTCGTGGCGGAGTGACTTTTTGAATCCGTTCGGTCCCACCTCCCGGAGCACCGCGTTCTTCGTCGCCTCCGTCCCCGTTC
>CAYOFA010000226.1:0-4983 GCA_964402885.1 uncultured Spirochaetaceae bacterium | reverse complement strand
TGGAACTCATGTGTGGCAGCTACAAAGCTGCAATCTGCGTGCCAACTTGCGTGCTTGCGCGTGGTGGACGACGTAAGGTGTGCGTGCGGAACGATTTGGGGACGAAACGGGCGGCGTTCAGCCTGTCGACCGAGGTCGATTCCGGCCGCATGTGCAGGAAGTTGCACGCAAAATCATGCGTTAGGCGGTCGTTCGTGCAATATGTTGCGCATCGACGGCGTCCGGCGGTGCATGTAGCCCGACGCTCGGGCTGTCGGTCAGCGAATGCCGTATTTCTTCAATTTGTACTGCAGATTCCGAAGTGATACTCCGAGCACCCGGGCAGCCTCGCTGCGGTTTCCCTCGACCTGTTTGAGCACGCTCTGGATGTGGCGCCCCTCGGCCTCCTCCACGACGGTGCGAAGGGGCGGGATCGCATCGATATCGGGATCCGCGCAGCCGTTGAAATCCCCCGGTATCTCCTCATCGCAGTCCGGCCCGAGCTCGGGCAGATGGCCGAGTCCGATCACCGTCTCATACATGCCCAGATTGATGATGGCCCGTCGAAGCACGTTTTCGAGCTCCCGGATGTTTCCCGGCCACGAGTAGTTGCGCAGCCGTTCGAGCGCTTTCGGCGACACCGCCGACACCGCGCGGCCGTACTCCTGGTTGATGCGGCGAATCATGTGCTCGGTGATGAGGGGGATGTCCTGCGGATGGTCGCGGAGCGCCGGCAGCTCGATGGGTATGACGTTGAGGCGATAGAAGAGGTCCTCGCGGAAGTCGCCCTGCTGCACCGCGTGACGGAGGTCCAGGTTCGTTGCCGCGAGAACGCGCGTGTTGATGGGAATGGTGCGGGTGCCGCCGACGCGCCGCACCTCGTGCTCCTGCAGGACCCGCAGGAGATTGACCTGGGTGTTGAGGCTCATGATGCCGATCTCGTCGAGGAAGATGGTGCCGTCGTGAGCCTCCTCGAAGAGTCCCGGCTTGCCGCCTTTCCGCGCGCCGGTGAATGCCCCCTCTTCGTAGCCGAAGAGCTCGCTCTCGAGCACACTCTCGCTCAATGATGCGCAGTTCACTCTGATGAACTTCTTCTCGCGCCGGTCGCTTGCGTTGTGGATGGCGTGGGCAAAGAGCTCCTTGCCGGTGCCGCTCTCGCCGTGCAGCAGCACCGTCGCCGGCGTGCTTGCCGCCACCTTTGCCTTCTCGATCGCGTGGAGGAAGTTCTCCTGCCGCCCGACGAGGTCGTCGAAGGTGTACTTCGCCTCGAGCTTGCGGATGAGCTGATGTGCCTGCCGAAGCTCGGTGGTGAGCTCCATGATCTCGGTGAGGTCCTTGATGACCGCGACGCTTCCCTTGATCTCACCGCGCACGATGATGGGCGCCGCATCGACGATGACGTCTTTCTGTTTGGGGCCGACCTTGATCCGGGCACCCTTCACCGGTTCGCGCGAGCGCAGGACCTTGAGATGCGTGCTCTCGCCGTCGGTGATGTCGAAGGTGCAGGCCTGGCCGATGACCTCGTCACTCGAGTAGCCGGTCACCCGGGTGTAGGCCGGGTTCACCGAGACGTGGATTCCCTCCTCGTTGACCACCGAGATGGCATCCTGCGTGGAGTTGAACACGGCCTCCGACAGGATGCGGGTCTCCCGCAGGTCGGTAATCTGCTCGGCGAGATCGACCATGTCGGAAATGTCGCGGAAGACCGCGAAGGCGCCTATGATCTCGCTGTGCTCATCGACTATGGGGATGCGGCTCGTGATGATCGTGATGTCGCGAAGCGGCTGCTGCCAGTTCATTTCCGGAACGCCGGTTTCGAGGACGAAGGGAAGCCGCGTGGCCGGTATGACGTCCTCTATATGGAGCCCGAGAACATCCGTGGCCTCGGTGTCGGTCAGGCGTTCCGCCGCCCGGTTGAACAGCGTGATGCGCGCATCACGGTCGACCGCGATGATGCCGTCATGCGTGGAGTTGATGATGATCTCTATCTCTTTGCTCATGTCGCGGGCCATGGGAAAGCCCACTTCGGCAGCGGATGGACGGTCCATGCCCTTATCATACGAAGAAATCTGCGCATTGTGTAGGCAGGTGTGCAGAAAATTGCGCATTGGCGGGGTTGACAACCCGCGACTTCCGTATTATTGTTCGAGTGTACTATGCAATTAGTACAGTAGAACAATAGGAATGTAGATCGATGCTGATCAAGGAGAGAAACATGGTTGCACTGGATTCCGTTTCGTTTTCCTACGCAAAACGGACGAAACTTTTCGACGCGCTCGACTTCACCCTCGAGCCCGGAGGCATTTACGGCCTTCTCGGAAAAAATGGGGCGGGCAAGACATCGCTATTGCGCATCATCGCCGGGATGCTCTTTCCCGACGCCGGCAGCGCCGAGGTGCTCGGCTACCGCGCGGCGGAACGCAGGCCGGAGATGCTTGCCGATCTCTTCATCGTCCCGGAGGAGTTCTATCTTCCCGGAATCAGCGCGTCGGAGTACGTAGCCGCCCACGCTCCGTTCTATCCGCGCTTCGACTATGAGGTTCTCGGGAGCTGCCTCAGCGAGTTCGACATCGACACCGACACGTCCCTTGCGGCGATGTCCTTCGGCCAGCGCAAGAAGTTCCTCATCGCCTTCGCGCTTGCCACGCAGGTGAGGCTCGTGCTCTTCGACGAGCCCACGAACGCGCTCGATATCCCGGGGAAAAGCCAGCTGCGCAAGCTGCTTCTCGGCCACATGAGTGACGAGCGTGCCTTCGTGGTTTCCACGCACCAGGTTCGCGACCTTGCGCCGGTGATGGATCCGATCTCGATCATCGACAACGGCCGGCTCGTCTTCCAGGCGGGCATGGATGGCATCGACCGCAGTCTGCGAACGCGTGTCACCCCGCAGCTCCCGGCGGAAGGCGTGCTCTACCGCGAGGAAACGCTCGGCGGCTACGCGGTGCTCGAGGCGGCGCCCTCGGAGGGGCAGCCGGTCGACATCGAGGTGCTCTTCAATGCCGTGATGTACGATGCCCCCGCGGTTCGCGCGGCTGTCGATTCCGTTCACGGCGCGCAGGATGAGGAGGTCTCCCGATGACATTCAGCATGACGCGCGTCTTCAATCTGGCGCGGCTGTTCATAATCTCTCAGAAACGGACGATCCTCGTCGCCGCCGGGGCGGTCTATGCGAGCCTGATGGCCGTCTTTTTCCTCGGCATGCTGACCCACAACGGCTGGGGCACGGGCCTCGAGTACAATCAGGTATTCTTCTCCCTGGGGCTCTTTCTTACCGGTTTCATTGCGACGAGCCTGAGCTTCTCGAGCATGCACCGGGCGGACCGAAGTTACGCCTACCTGACGCTGCCCGCGTCTCATCTGGAGAAGTTCGTGGAGAAGCTCTTGCTTACCGCGGTGGTCTACCCGGTCGTGGCGGTGATTACCTACGTGCTCTATTCGGTGATCCTGGCGGGGCTCTCGCCGCTGCTCTTCGATCAGCCGTTCACCGTGTTCAATCCCTTCGACGCCATGACGCCGGAGACGCTGCGGGCCTACGTGGTGGCGAGCTCGGTCTTCCTGTTCGGTGCGGCGTATTTCAGAAGCCGCCACTTCATCAAGACGGCGCTTTCGGTCGCCGGCATCTTCATCCTTCTCGGACTCGTTGCAGGCGCCTCGGGTTTCGCGGCCCTTACCGACCTCGTTGAAAACGTCGAGGCAGGCGTCTACGACCAGACCGCCGCAACGGGCGAGCAGATGAGAGCGCTTGGCCTGCTCGCGGCCCGAGTAGCTCGCATCGCCCGCTTCGCTGTGCTGTGGATCATGCCGCCGGTGATGTGGGTGCTCGCGTGGCTGAAGCTCCGTGAAACGGAGGTCTCGGATGCAGTTCGCTAGCGGACAGTCCATCTACCTCCAGATATCGGATTACATCAGCGAGAAGATCCTGCGGGGAGAGTGGGGCGAGGGCGACCGCATTCCCTCGATTCGCGAGACGGCGGTCTCGGTGGAGGTGAACCCCAACACGGTCACGCGCGCCTATGCGGTGCTGCAGGACGAGGGCATCCTCCAGAATCAGCGGGGAGTCGGATACTTCGTCGCCGCCGGTGGCCGGGAGGCCGCCGCAGCCCTCAAGCGCCGGGAGTTCGAGGAGGATGAGCTCCCACGGGTCTTTCGAACGATGCGCCTGCTCGGCATGAGCCTTGCCGAGCTCGAGCATCTCTATGAACGCTACATTACGGAGGAAGAGAGTGAAAGGCACGACTAAGATTGTCCTTGGAATAATCGGCGCGCTCGTGGTCATTGTGATTGCTCTGGCAATCGGCGCGCGTGTCGTTGTTGATAACATGCTGAGCTCAGGCGGCGAGGGCGATGCGATCGAGCTCTCGGGCAACCGCATCGAGCGCAGCTTCGACCTGCAGGACTTCAGCGAGATCGAGGTAACCGGCGGATGGCAGATCGCGGTCACACAGGGCGATTCCTACGGGGTGACCGTGAGCGCGGACGAAGCCCTCATGGAGCAGATCATCGTCGAGCGACAGGGCGATGCGCTGCGGGTGGGGGCAGACCGGTGGCGATGGTCGAGCGAGGGACGCCTGCGGCTCGAGGTAACCACCCCGCGGCTTTCCCGCATCGACGTCGACGGGGGCGCGGATGTTCGCCTGTCTGGGCTGCAGACCGAGTCGCTTCGCATCGACATCGACGGCGCGGGCAACGTCACCGCCGCCGACGCGCGGGTTGAGCGCCTGGAGGTCGGGGTCGACGGCGCCGCCAACGTGGACTTCGTCGAGAGCTCGGTGGTAAACGCAGACATCCGCATGAGCGGGGCCGGCAACGTGGAAATAACGATGGCCGGCGGGGAGCTCGCCGGCCGTATCGAGGGCGTGGGGTCGGTCACCTACGGAGGCGAGGTGTCTCGCAGAACCATCCGCGTGGACGGCCTCGGCTCCGTGGAGCGGCGTTAGCGCATGAACATCCCGCCGTTTATGTCGATGGTCGACCCGGTGAGAAAGCGACTGTCGAGAATGTAGC
>CAYOFA010000225.1:0-5036 GCA_964402885.1 uncultured Spirochaetaceae bacterium | reverse complement strand
ACCAGGACCGAATGAAGCGTGCCGCCCAACGAAGCGTTTCCGCGGTAGCCGGTCCCAGACGAACCCTGGAGGAGCTGCTTCTGGTGGACATCATCGGGGAGCGGCAAGCGGCCTCCGCGTCTATTCCCCCTTCGGAATAACGATCTCGAAGGCGGTCACCGGGTCTCGATGCACCTCCATTTCCGCGCCAATCTGCTGAACGAGAGCCCGGATCAAACGGATCCCGAGAGAGGACCCGTCGATTGTGCCGGAGTCCGCGGGCATCCGGGCTCCGTTGTTCGAGATCCTGAGTCGATAGCGTTCCGCCCGGGTATCGCTTTCGAATGTGACGCCGACGCGCGGGTTGTCTTCATCCGCGAACGCGTGCTTGAGCGCGTTCGTAACGAGCTCGTTCGTGATCAGGCCGAGGGACACCGCGAGCCTGGTAGGCAGCGAAACCTCTTCCACGGAGTAGTCGAGGGTTACCTTCGATCCGGGGTGGAATGCCAGAGCGGAATCGACGACCTTCCGCAGGTAGTCCTCGAGGGCGATCGCGGAAATATCGCCGGTCTGCGAAAGCTGGTCGTGAATGAAACCTATGGCTCTGATCTGGTTCCGCACGTCGGACAGGTCAGCCTCGGAACCGAGTGCATCGTCTTTGAGGCTCAGGAGCGAGGTGATCATCGATAGGTTGTTCTTCACGCGATGATTCAACTCCTGCATGAGCGTGTCCTTTTCCTGCAGCAGCACGCGGAGTGCTTCCTCCGCCCGCCTGGCCTCCGTCCGGTCCACGAACGAGCCCATCACTCGTACAACGTTCCCCTGTTCGTCCGCGACGCTGCTTGCTGCCATGTGCAAGATGCGTTCCGTACCGTCGGGCCGCACGCCGACGAGCTCGGTTTCCACCGGGGTCCCCGCGGCTACGTCGCGAACCAGCGCGTCGAGGTCATCAGCGTCCTGTACGAAGTTGTATACGGACGTGCCTTCGATTTCGTCGCGGGATCGGTAGCCGGAGATTCTCACCGCTGCTTCGTTGGCATACGTGATCGTACCCTCGAGATCGGTCATAACGATGCCGCTCACGGCGGTCGCGAAGGCACGCTCTTTCAGCTCCAGCTCCCGCTGGTATGCCTCGCGGTCGCTCGTGTCTTCGATGATGGCAAGGAACCGATCGGAGTCCGCCGCGAGGCGGTCCACATGGACCTGCACGGAGAAGATGGACCCGTCTTTCCGGCGATGGCGCGTCTCGAACTTCTGCGCACCCGATTCAAGAATGCGCGAAACTCTCGTCTGCACGTCTTCGCTGTCGTCTTTGGCGTCGAGTCGCGCAATCGGCATCCCGGCGAGTTCCCCGGCGGTATACCCCGACATTCTGCAGTAGCCGCGGTTGGCCTCAACGAGCGTACCGTCGGCCGAGAGGATCCAGAAACCGAAGGACGAAGCCTCGGCGACACCACGGTACTTCGCTTCACTCTCTGCAAGCTCGAGCTCGAGCCGTCGACGTTCGTCGACGTCGGTGTGTGTGCCGATTACGCGAAGCGGGGAGCCGGAAGCGTCGCGCTCTATCACCCGACCACGATCGAGGATCCACTTGTAGCCTTCGTCCTTGCATCGGACACGGTGTTCGCTGCGGTACTCGCTGGTTTCTCCACTGAGGTGCTGTTCCAACACCCGAAACGTCTCGTCGTAGTCATCGGGATGGATGCGTGACTCCCACTCCTCGAGTGTGTCTCCGATCTCGTCGTCCCGGAATCCCAGCATCTCTTTCCAACGGGGGGAGAAGAACACTCGGTTCGTGGCTGCGTCCCAGTCCCAGAGACCGTCTCCGGCGCCCTCCACTGCGTACTGCCAGCGCCGCTCGGTGTCGAGAAGCTGCTTCCGCATCCGGACCGTCTCCGTCGTGTCGACGCTGATCACTCCGACCATGGTGACCTGCCCATCGACCTCCCGGGAGGGGAAGAGGCTCGTCTGGAAGGTGCGCTCGCCGTCGTCGGACGGAACAGTATGGGTGGTGGAGAACCCTGCGCCCGATGCGACGACCTCGTTAACGCGGCTGCGGAACTCCGCGGCGATCGGGGCGGGAAGGAGCTCTTCCAGGGTCCGCCCGATGATCTCGTCTTTGGGGCGGCCGATGGTTTCAGCAACAGAATCGGAGACCATCCAGTAGCGGCCGTCCGCACCGACAATGGAAACCAGGTCCGGGGAGTTCGAAAGCAGCGACTCCAGAGCGCCGAGTACCGTGCGGCGGTTCTCCTCGGCGGTCTTCATGCTCGTGACGACTTCCGTGTACAACACGATCCCGCCGATCTCACCATCGGTCCCATACCACGGCCGACACTCCCAGCGGGTGTAATCGACTGAACCGTCGGCGCGGACGAAATGGTCGTCCTCGGAGCGCAGGACCTCCCCCGCCAGAGCTCGCCTGTGCACCCGGCGCCATTTCTCGGGCATCTCCGGAAAGACGTCGTAGTGCCGGCGACCGATGAGCTCGGCATCGGAGAGCCCGTAGTCCTCGCGGAATCGCTTGCTCACGTAGATGTGTCGCAGATCCGTATCGAGCACGGCTATGGCGCTCGGGTCGTGCTCGATCACGTATGCTATGAGCTCCTGCCACTCCCGGTTCTGCCGCTCGGCCTGCTCTCTGCGCGCGTCATTCTCCCGTACCTCGATGGCGAACCCCAGGTCCATCACGAGCTCATCGAGGAGCCGCAGTTCGTCCTGGTCGAAGAAGTCGGCCGCCGGGGCATAGAGAGCGAGAACGTAGCGGACCTCGTCGAATACGCGGACCGGCAGCGCCGCTACCGACCGCGCGCCCGTCGCCGCTGCCGCGTTCTTCCACGGCGTCATTCGAGGGTCAGCTTCCAGATCGCCGACAACCTCGGAGCGATCCAACCGGTACGCCCGACCGACGGGACCGTCTCCTCGCACAGGGTCGGTGAGGTCGATGTGCAGCGAGGAGACGTAGCCATTGTCCTCACCGCTCATGGCGACCGGAGCGATCTGCGTACTCTCGTATTGAGGCTGACCGACCCACGCGAAGAGGAAATCCCCTCTGTCTACCGCGATATCGCAGATCGAATCGAGAAGCGCCGGGGTGCTCTTTACTCGCACGATGGCCTGGTTCACGTCGCTCAGGACCTGGTACGTGCGATTGAGCTGCTGAACCCGATCGGCATGCCGACGGGACTCTTCGTGTGCCTCGAAGAGCTCGAGCCCCATATGAACCGATTCCACAAGCACGAAGGGCCCCGAGTTCTTCAGGACGTACCCGTAGCGGGTGATACCTTTCACCCTGTCGACGACCTCCCGTTCCGCGTGACTGGTCAGGAACACGATGGGAAGTCTTCGATTCTCGAGGATACGTGTAGCGGCCTCGGTGCCGTCCATGCCGCGACCGAGGTCTATGTCCATCAGGATGAGGGAGATCGTGGGGTCGCTGGTTCCAAGCTCGACCGCCCGCTCACCGGAATGAGCCGTTTCCACCTCGAATCCGGCGTGTTCGAGCGTCTTCTGCTCGGAGAGCGCAATGATCGCTTCGTCTTCAACCAGAAGCACTTTCGTTTGGTTCGTCTGGGGCACGAATTGTCTACCTCCGAATCAGCTGCGGCCCGTATCGCAGTCGTGACCCCGCGCCGACAGTTGTCTCTCTACCAGATGGTCTCCACCAGGGCCGATTCTCGTATTTCTCGGTCGCGGGTTACGATGGGAAGCTTATGGCGCCTGGCCGTCGCGACGAATATACGATCGAAGGGATCCGCCTGAGGCAACGCAAGCTCAACGGCCATCGCGGCAATCTCAGCATCCACCGGTAGCACCCGAAAGTGTGACGAGAAATCCCACAGAAACGGTCCGAGCGGTCCGGCGATGATCACCCGCTGTTTCGATACGAGCACGCCCAGCTCAAAGAGCATCAGATCCGAGATGAAGATCCCGTCCCGGTCCAACGCCGAGATGCGCTCACGGGCCGTCGGGCTCAGACGCGTATCACCCTGAACGAGCCAGAGCGCAGCATGGGTATCCAGGAGTACACTCACAGTTTGGATACCCACTGATCTTCGCCAAGGGTAGGCCGATCGAGGTCATCATCGGAACGGATGATACGGTCGCTCATCGAGCCGTACGGAGGGGTTGCCTCGGCGGCTTCCGCCCTGAGCACCAGGTTTCCTTCGCGGGTCTCGATTATCACGGTTTCTCCGGCCAAAGCCGCCCGGCGTACTTTGGGGAACTCCCGCAGTAGCGTACTCACGTTCGTTCGCATGACAAATAATTTGTCATACCACGGGGCGTGCGTCAATAGGCGTGTGTCACACAATCCACCTGCGCCGGATGTTCCGGAGGCTCACCGCGAAGAGAAGCAGGCAGAAGCCTGAGAGCGCGGCGAAGTTCACCGCCGTCGGTATGGTTCCCGAGCCGCTTATGGACCGGTGCAGTATGTCGGCGCCGTAGGTGAGGGGAAGCGCGTAGGACAGTGGCCGAAGCCAGATCGGCAGGGCCGCCACCGGAACGAAGAGCCCGCAGAGGAAGATCATCGGGAAGCGAAAGAAGTTCGAGAAGGTCTGCGCCTCGAAGACCTCGCTGACCGACACCGCGATGAACAGGCCGAGGAAGGTCGAGCTTACGGCGATGAGAATGATCACCGGAACGAGGCTTCCCCACTGCACCCCGGTGAGGTCGGTGATGAACGAGGCGATCAGTACCGGGATGAAGGCGTTGACCGAGCCGAAGAGGATGGCTCCCGCGGTCTTCGCCAGCATGAGAAGCTCCAGGGAGATCGGCGCAAGCAGCAGCCGTTCGAAGGAGCGGCCCTTCTTCTCGAAGGTCACCGTCACAGCCAGCATGCTGGTGGTACCGAAGAGTACCGACACCCCCATGACCCCGGGCAGTATGTCGGCCACGCTCTCCAGGCCGCTTCCCGATCGTACGAAGAACGCCGCCGTCCAGGCGAGGGGAAAGAGGAGCCCCCAGCTGATATTCGGAGGCTTGAGATAGTAGCTTCGCATGTCCTTGGCCAGGATGTTCCAGAAGGCGATCCACTGCTTCATCGTGCTACCCCTGCG
>CAYOFA010000224.1:0-5087 GCA_964402885.1 uncultured Spirochaetaceae bacterium | reverse complement strand
TCTTTCAGGTGGTCGGACAGATTCGACGACAGGAGTACCTGCGGCTTCGACTGCTCGTGGAGAAGGAGGAACGCGCGACGGAGCAGACGAGCGCGACCCTCGAACATGAGAAGGCTGCCCTCCAGCGCCTGTCGGTCTCCCTCGAAGAGCACGCCGAACGGAAGCAGCGTCTCGAGGGGCAGCGTGACGAGCTGCAGGTCTCCCTCGCTACCGATGAGACGCGCCAGGCCTACCAGCGCTTGCGTCGGGACCGGGATGATCTCTTGCAGCAGAAAACGCTGCAGCAGGGGCGCGCCGACCGGGCCGAGAAGACTCGTCGACGCGTAACCGACCTTATTGGCCGGGAGCCCGCCGATCCGGCAGCGGAGACACAGACCGTCGCGGCGGAGGTGTCGGATGCAAGCATGGAGAAGGCGCGGTGCGATTTGAGGATCGACGAGCTGAAAGATCGCCTTGACGAGAGCTACCGGGAACGCGAGGAGCTCCGGGAGGGGCTTCTGCGATACCCGGCCGCGGTTGCAAAACTCCGCGCTGCCCTTCGCGCAGAAGGCATTGAAACGGAGGTCCTCGCCGAGCTCCTCGAAGTCACCGAGGAACGCCATCAGGAGCTTGTCGAGAGCTGGCTCGCCAACAGCCGCTTTGCGCTGCTGGTTCCCCGAGACCGCTACGCGCGCGCTCTCGAGATATACCACGAACAGGAACCCGACGTGGACGGTGTATTCCTGCCGAATCTGGCCGCGATCCACGAGAAGGAGATTCGTCCCGGGTCTTTAGCGGAGCTGGTTGCGGCGGCAAACCCGGACGCCCGCCGGCTCCTCACGCACTATCTCGCCGACGTCATCCGTACGGAGCTCTCCGACCTGCTTCGCGAAGACCGCAGCGTCACCGAGTCCGCTTTGCAGTACCGTGACGGGGCCGTTGTACGCGCCGAGAAGGACGCGCGCCTGCGCTGGTATCTCGGCCGCCGGGCCCGGGAACGGCGGCTCGCCGCCATGGAAGAGGCCATTGAGGCCGATGAAGCCGCCCTTCGCGCCGAGAGAGCTCACGAAGAGGAGCTCACCGCAAAGCTGTCGGGGCTGCGGGAGGCGGAACGGCTTCTTGCCGAGCTCGATCAGCTCGGCGACGCCGTGGCACGTCTTGCCACGATCGAGACGGAGCTCCAAAGCGTAGAGGCACGGCTCGCGGACATGGACACCACCGGTTTCGAGAGCGTGCAGCGCCAGCTGGATGCGGTGGTCACAATGCTTGGCGAGCTCGACTCCCGGGTACAGGAAGAGCGCGAAGAGCGGGGGCGCCGAACCACGACGGTAACAAATCTCACGCAGCGGCTGGACGAGCACCACCGGGAAGGGGAGCGGCACGCCGCCACGCTCGAGGGCTTCCTCGCCGACCACGCAAGCCGACGGGAGGAGTTTGAGTCCTACTACCGCGATCGCATGCGGGGCGAATCTCACGAGCCCGACTACGACGAGATTATCCAGCGCTACGAATCGGCGTTCCGGGGCCTGCGGACCCGGGAGGAGAAGGCGCGTCATCTCCTCGTCCAGGCGAAGCAGCACTACAACCACGAGTACAACGCCCTGTTGGGCGTGGACGATGACGAATCGACGGAGTATCTCGAGCTCCTCGAGCAGTACACCCGCACGGAGCTTCCGGAGTACCGGGAGCGCATCGAGCGCGCCCGGGCGGAGGCGGAGCGGCAGTTCCAGGAACACTTCGTCGCCCGCCTCAACGAGTACCTCATGGAAGCGGAAGAGAGCTTCAAGGAAATCAACCACATCCTCGAGCAGATCAGCTTTGGAAAGGACTCCTACCGCTTCACCATTCAGCGCCGTCCGGACAAGCGGGAGCTCATGCACGCCATTGCCACGGCGGCGGAGGTACGTGAGGTCGAGGGAACGCTCTTTGCCGCACTCAAGAGTGAGGACGAGCGGCGCAGCGTGGAAACCGTCTTCGAGAAGATTTTGACAAACGAGCTCGACTCGCCGGAGGTACGGGAGATCTGCGACTACCGGCAGTATTTTGTGTATGACATCAAGATCCGGGACGCGGAGCGGGTGGACGAGGAGACGGGAAAGGCACTT
Source organism: uncultured Spirochaetaceae bacterium (assembly GCA_964402885.1). Lineage (GTDB taxonomy): Bacteria > Spirochaetota > Spirochaetia > DSM-27196 > PWMO01 > JAAAOH01. The sequence goes on along the minus strand of CAYOFA010000224.1, from coordinate 3,003 downwards.
GAGTCCTACCTCTCCCGGGTGTTGCGGGAGAAATCCGGGGGCGAGACACAAACGCCCTACTACGTCGCAATTGCCGCCAGCTTCTTTCGCTTCTACCGGGACAATCCTGAGGCCATTCGACTCGTGCTGTTTGACGAGGCCTTCAGCAAGATGGACGATGCGCGGATCGGCCGGATGCTCGACTTCTTGCGCACCCTGAACATGCAGGTGCTCACAGCCGTTCCCACGGAGAAGATCGAGGCGGTCGCGCCTCACATGGACGTCACGAATCTCGTGATTCGACGGGACAACAGCGCCGTCGTGCGGCGCTACGAACAGCTCCCCGAGGCAGAACCGTGACTCTGAGCGATACCGCACGCGAGATCCTCGAGGAGTTCGCCTCAAGGTATCCTCAATCGGCACACTACCGGGGCGGCAGGAAGCTGCGCCTCGGCGGCTGGGAGCGACGCGTTCCGGGAACCTTCACGGATGTGGATGAGAAGGAGGCCTTCCTGGCCGCGGTCGAGGACCTCGCGGCACGGGGAGTTATCTCGGTGGGGTGGCAGCGCTTCCGAAGCGGCGAGGCCGTGAAATCGCTCTATCTCGAGGATCCCGCGGCGCTCTATCGCCTCCTCGGGCGAACCTCCCCGAGCGAACGGCGGGACGCGCTGCTGGCCGTACTCGACGAACCACCCTGGAGTCGAGATGATCTTGCCCCCCTTGCCGAGCGGCTTCGTGTCCAGCTGCGGGAACACCACCCTACCGTGGTCCAGGACCCCGCGGATCTCCGGGATATCGGCCGCATCTTCCTGCTTTCGCCGGAGGACTGCAGGGGCTATGCGATTCGCGCCCTCAGCGTGAGACTCTTCAGCGACAGCAAGCGCCTGGAGGCTCTGCTCCGCGCCGCCGACCGTCTGTCCGAGGAGACCTTCGGTAAGCCGCTCTCCGCCCGCCTTGGACTCACCCGCTCGTTTCCGGAGGTCACCCTCTGCGTGTTCGGGACGCTCGGCGTTGCCGGGGAGAGCTGGCGCCTGTCAGGTGAGCCTGTCACCCTACCGGCGGAAACTCTGGGGACGGTCTCAACAGTGGAGCTCGACCGACCGCCGGCGACCGGCAGCCCCTGGGTCCTGTCGGTGGAAAACAAGGAGAGCTTCTACGCCGCCTGCGACGCCGCCCGCGCGGCCTGGTCGGCACCGCTCTTCGCCCGGGCTGCACCGCCCTCGGCGCTACTCTTTACCGCCGGGCACCCGGGCCCCACCACCGCCCGGGCGGCGTCCCTCCTCGGCGAAGCCGCCGCCTGCACGCTGCACTTCGGCGACATGGACCCCGACGGCCTCCTCATTCTCCAGGAGCTGGAACGATCGAGCGGTGTTTCGGTCCGTCCCTTCGCCATGGACGTAGGCACGTTTCAGCGTTATGCAGCCTTCGGCCGCCCCCTTTCCCGGCAATCACGTGACCGGCTCCGTGGGGTCACGCACCCGGAACTGCAGGCCCTCGGAAAGACCCTCGAGGAGCGCGGGATCGGTGTTGAGCAGGAGGTGATTCCGGTGTCGTTTTGAGCGCGACGGTCCAGGCCACGCCTCCGTAACGCGCGCTCGGCCCCGGCGCAAGTCTCACGCCCCTTGATTCATGATGGTAACTACAATACCATTTTAGCGTGCGAACTACCATCGACAAGGCCGGCAGGATTATTGTCCCCAAGGCGCTTCGTGAACGCTACAATCTACGTGAGGGCACGCGGATAGAACTGGAACCTGGGGCCGACGGGATTCACCTGAAAGCGGCTCACGAACAGCCCTCCCTGGTTCGCAAGAACGGGGTACTGGTACATCACGGATCGGAACGCTCAGACATTGACGTTGCGGATTTCGTGAACAGGGAGCGGACCAGGCGCGCAAGGGACATCGTCGCTGAGGATCCGACAGAGTGACGGTGCTGTTCGATACCTCAGTGCTGGTTCCCGCCCTCGTGGACCAGCTTTCGAATCATGAAAGCAGCTTCGCCTGCTTCCTGGACTACACATCCGAACCGCATATAGGCGTGTGCTCGACCCACGCACTCGCCGAATGCTACGCCGTGCTGACGACAATCCCGTTGGCGCGGCCCGTCACGCCGGCGGACGCCCGCACTTTGATTAGAGAGACGCTTTTGAGCCGCTTACGGGTAGTGGAGTTGCAAACGGAGACGTACCGTGCCGCCATAGAGGGAGTCGCCGAGATGGGCAGACCCGGTGGCGCCATCTACGACGCCCTCCACGTGCAAGTCGCCCGGGCCATGCGCTGCCAGCGCATATACACCTACAATCTCCGGCATTTTCGCCCGCTCTGCCCGGAAGACATCCTGGTTTCGACGCCCTGACCGATCATCACCGATCACCCGGCCGCACGCCCGCAACGCGCGGGGCGTCGCCGAATGTCACCGTGACCGGCGCGCCGAGACTGTGCCGGGCGCCGACTTCGAGGTGCCTGAGGGCTATGCCGCAATCCAGTCTCTGTGCGGCACTCCCCCGGCCGATTTATAGGAAAAGTTAGCTGCGAGCGCAACCGCGAAACGGCAATCAAGGACAAGATTTCGCGAAGGGGCAGCACCGACCGCGGTTCGCGGGCTCATTACGGCGCCGACCGCCGCTATTTGAGTGGACAGACGCACCGATAGGACGAATCTGGGCTGTTTTGGATGTGTTTGTACCGGGAAACGGACACACGTCTCCCGAAGGGCGTAACGGAGGAAATTGTCAGTCGAGCCGATCGGGATCGAATCCCGGTGGGGACCGCCCGATCTTGATCAGATGTCGCAGTATACGCTTCAGCTCGTCGGGCTCCTCGATGACGGCGATCACCTTCATGTGCGTACCGCACTTTGGGCACACAAACGGGTCGACCTCATAAACCTTCGCAAGCATTCGGGCCCATGCGCGCTTACGTGCGTTACCACCGACCTCTTCGTCTTCATCCGACAGCGGCTCGAACCCCAAGTGGTCATCGCCGGCGCTACTCCGATGGGTAGCCTTCCACCCGTCGGGTG